>NZ_WAAQ01000003.1:0-300000 GCF_008868125.1 Microbacterium maritypicum | reverse complement strand
CACCCAGATCGTGTCACCCGTGCGGGTGCCGACGAACTTGCCGAAGGTGACCGTGTCACCCTCGTACCCGCCCCAGATCGCGCCGTCGCGCTCGAAGTACTCGAAGATGCTCGGGGATTCCGGGTCGACCGCAGAGGTCGTGGACGACACCATGCGGAATCGGCGGCCGTCGAGGGAGGGAAGGGTTGCAGTCGCAGTCACATCCTCGATTATGGGGGATCCCGTCACGAGCCGTCCGCGCCGTCGCGCCCCCGCCATTCGTCTTCGAGGAGGGCGTAGACGAGCAACGTCGTCCATTCGCCCTTGAACCATTCGCTCTCCACCAGACGGGCCTCGCGGCGGAAGCCGAGCCTTTCCACGACCCCGGCCGATGCCGTGTTGCGCTCGTCGATGCGCGCCACGATGCGGTGCAGGCCCACGCCGTCGAAGCCCAGCGCGAGGAGCGCGTCGACCGCCTCGGTCGCATAGCCACGGCCGCCGGCGCGCGGGTCGAAGATGTACCCGACCTCGCCGGATCGGTCGCTCTCGCTGCGCCAGAACAGCACCACGTCGCCGAGGAGTGCGCCGGATGAACGCTCCTCGACGGCGAGGGAGACCGCGTCGCCCTCCTTCGCGAAGCGCGTGTTCGACCAGGTGGTGGCGATGCGCTGTTCGACCTCCGCGAGCTCCAGTGGCGCGTAGGGCACGTACCGTACGGCATCAGGGTCGGACTTGTAGACGTGCATCGGTGCGGCATCGGCGGGCGCGATCGGGCGTAGGAGCAGGCGCTCCGTGCGGATCGGGTACTCGGGGTCGTGCCCCGACTCCCCCGTCACTCGAGGTCCAGGGAGAGCAGGCCGGGCAGATGCGCCGTACGGGCGCGCACAGCCAGGAGGAGATCGCCGTAGTCGGGCGTGATGCCGACGCGGGAGGAGGCGAGCAGGTGCGTCGTGGTCTTGCCGGCAGCACGGTCGAAGCGGAGTCGCTTGACCGGGTACGCGGGCGGGGTCAACCAGATGCGAGCCAGCTGCGCGTAGGGCGTGTCGACACCGTCGATGCGGATGCCCTGGGAGTCGACCGACACCTGAGCGGGGATCGATCGCACCAGGCGCCGACGCTGCACGGCGCCGATCCCGAAGCCGATGGCGGCGACCGCGGCGAACGGCGCGAGCAGAATGAGTGCCGAGAGCTCGCTGTCGACGAAACCGGGCACCGCCACGAGCAGCCCGACGCCGATCGCGATGACGAGGAACACGACGGCGGCGACCGTGATCCGCGTGGCCAGGCGCCGCTCCCCCGTGGCGTCGATCGTGAACTGCGTCGGCAGCTGGGCTCCGGCGCGCGCGGCGGCGACAGGGTCGTCGAACACCGGCAGCGCGATCGGGTTCAGCGTCGCCATGAGCTCGTTGAACAGGGGTCGCGAGTACCCGGGCAGCTCGATCGTGATCTCGCGGTCGCCGGTGTGCACGATCAGGGCGCGCGTGGTGCCGCTCGGGAGTCCGTTCGTGCGGTGCTCGGTGATCTTCGAGCGGAAGGCAGTCGTGGCGCGCGGGAACGTCTCGCGGTTGCCGGCCTTGCCGATCTCGACCGCATCGGGGCGTATGACGATCCGGATGTTACGGAACCAGAAGAAGCCGGCGAACACCGCCACGGTCAGCGCGATCGCGACGACGAGCACCAACACGCCGCGGGTCGAGATGTTCATGGTGCGCGGCAGGAACTTCGGGAGCACGAAGAGCGTCACCGCCGACAGCACCGCGGAGAGCACGATCGCGCCGACGGCCGAGCGGAGCGGGTTCCTGCGGAAGACCCGCTCGCCGGACACGGCTTCGGCCTGATTCAGCATTCGAACTCTCCCCCATGACAGTCGGCTCGCGTGACGCGGTTCCCACCGTAGTGCCCGCCCGGGAGCACCAAGGAAAATCGGCTCAGTCGAGGGGGGATGCGTTCTCCCTCAACGACACGCCGCGGAATCGGCTGGCCGTCCAGACCAGGACGCCGGCGAGCAGCACGGCGACGAGCAGCCCGAGCACGTGGAGCATCAGCGAACCGAGCCCGCGTTCGGGGAGCAGGAAGCCGTAGGGCACCCAGCCGTCGGTGACTCCGCGCCACAGGACCACGACCAGCCAGATCAGGGGGTAGGGCACGAGCATCCAGAGGCGGGACCACGGCAGCCGGGGGCGATCGCCGACGAGCAGCCAGTCGAGCGCCACGAGCAGGGGGAAGACGACGTGCAGCAGCACGCTCACCCAGGGCGGCGCCGAGCCCGTGCCGGGGACGAGCACGTTGTAGATCACGCCGACCACGAGCAAGTAGGCGGTCACGATGCCGCGCAGCAACGCGAACCACGAGGGAACCGATCGGCCGGTGGCCCCGAGTGCACCGCTGCCGATCAGGACGAGCGCCGCGATGAGACTGGTCTGGTTCGTGAAGTACCCGAAGTAGTCGAACGGGCTCGCGTCCCCCACGGCGATGCGCAGAGCGTAGGCGTAGAGGAGGACGACGATGACCGAGGCGCCGACCACGATGCGGGCGATTCCCCACGCGCGGCGGGTCTGCGGCGCGACGGTCTCGGTCTCGATCTCGGTCTCCACGACGTCAGCCTAGGGCGGCTCTGTGCGCACCCGGTGTCCGCCGACCGCACGAACAGCGCAGTGCCCGGTAGCGTGGTCGCATGGAGTGGACGCCCGATCCCTCGGCGGGGGCATGGCTGCGTGAGCGGCTCGACGCCGGCAACGAGACCATGCATGAGGTGGTGCCCCGCGGCTTTCCCGCGTATGCGCGCATCTTCCATCCGGCCATCGTTCGCTCATCGCCGGATCGGGCGATTCCGACGGCGGACGAGTGGGTGCGGATGCCCGAGTCCGCGCAGCACGCGCTCATGGCCCGATTCGTCGACGAGCCGGTGTCGTGGGCGCAGACGGCGGCGGCGTTCGGCACCGTCCTCCACCCGCTCGCGCAGTGGAACCGGCTCGTGCGCACCCCGTCCGACGGCGACTGGCGCACGCGGATCGCCCCCGACGGTCGCGAGTTCACCGCGCCGATGGAGGGCGAGCTGGAACCTGCCCACCTGGCGAACATCGTCACCCACCTCGTCGAGCACACGCATACGCCGGACGCCGGTTTCGCCGCGCTCTGGGAGGGGCGAGGCGATCTGCTGGGCTTTGTCGGCATCACCCCATCGCGCTCGTTCCCGACATTCTCGGACGATCCGAACCATCAGGCGATGCTCGACCGCAGCGCGCGCGATCCGTTCAACAACGTCTTCCGCAAGCCCACCTGGCAGGAGGGCATCCTCTCGAAGGAGATCTCGGAGGGGCCGAGGTTCGAGCTGCCAGGACGGGGACACGTGCTGTTCTCCGCTGCCCCGCGTGCGTTCGCCGATCCGGAGTGGGTGCTGCACGTCCCTTGGCGCGATCTCCCCGCCGAGGAGCGCGGATTCCCGCCGGCGGCACAGAGCCCGAGCCTCCTCTGGCCGGAGGATCACGCCTGGGTGCTGGTGAGCGAGGTCGACTTCGACTCCACGATCGTGGCCGGCTCGCCCGCACTGATCGAGGCGCTGTGCGCGGACGAGCACCTGGAAGCCCTCCCGCTCCCGGAGGGCGCCGACCTCACGTGGGACGCCGATGCGGTGAACAGGTGACGTCCCCGCGGATGACCTTCGACGCCCGACCCCTCACCGATCCGGTCGACGCGAGCGCGGTGCGCGCCTTCGCCGCGGAGCTCCGTTCCCGGCCGACGGGTGGCATCGGGGCATCCACGATCATCGGCATCGTGGCGGTCGCGATCGTCGCCGTGGTGATGCTGCCTGTCCTCATCAGCGTGGTCCTGAGCCTGGCATCCTTCGGCGGCTCCCCCGCGTCCGCAGCGATCCCCCTCGTGCTGATCGCGCTTCTGCTGGCCGCCGCGGGCGTCATGATCTGGCTGGGCGTGCGCAATGCCCAGACGACGCGGTTCCGCCTGCATCGGTTCGCGCAGACGAACGGCATGACCTACGAGCCCAAGGTCGTCGACCCGCCGCTGCCCGGCATGATCTTCCACCTCGGGCGCGGACGGCAGTCCACCGATCTGATCCGCGGTACCAGGCCACGCTTCGTCGAATTCGGCAACTACCAGTACACGGTGCAGTCGGGAAAGAACTCCACGACCTACCGCTGGGGCTACGTGGCCGTGAAGCTCGATGCACCGCTGCCGAACATCGTCCTCGACGCCAAGGGCAACAACGGGTTCGGCTCGAACCTGCCGGCATCGTTCCAGCGAAGCCAGCGGCTGTCGCTCGAGGGCGACTTCGACCAGCACTTCACGCTCTACTGCCCCGAGGGATACGAACGCGACGCGCTCTATCTCTTCACGCCCGACATCATGGCGCGGTTCATCGACAACGCCGCCGAGCTCGACGTGGAGATCGTCGACGACTGGCTCTTCCTCTACACGCAGCGGAAGGTGTCGACCCTCGATCCCGACACCTGGGCGTGGCTGTTCGGTACCGTCGGCGCCCTGCTGACGAAGTTCGAGCAGTGGGCGCGGTGGCGCGATGAGCGGCTCTTCGCCGAGACGAGAGCGGGGGCATCGGCCCCGACGTCAAGTCCGTCGCTGCCGTTCGCGCCGCCTGCAGGCCTGCTCACCCCGCCGCCCGGAGTCGCCCCTCAAGGGCGGCGACTCAAACGCGGCGGCACATGGATACCCATCGTCATCGCGCTCATGATCGCCGGGTTCTGGATCGTGAGCAGATTCAACTGAGCCGATGCGACCGCGCGGAGTGGCGGAGGGGCCGAGTGTGGGGGTGGGTGCCGGCTGGGGACCGAACTCCCACCCCATCCCCCCTCGGGATCGAAAAGAGATCCACTCTCCCTCCGCATGACGGCTGAGCCGCCCCGCCCACGGTCAGCTGGGGACTGACACTGCTGGGCGTATGGCGAAATGGTATACCGGACGAGGTTGCAACCCGTTGCATCCATTCGCACGAATGCGCTTCTGCCGACCGGTCAGCGCGCCGACCATCCGCCGTCGATCGTGTAGCTCGCCCCTGTCACCATCCCCGCAGTGTCGCCTGCGAGCCACAGCGCCAGGGAGGCGACCTCGCTCGGCTCGACGAGCCGCTTGATGGCCGACTCGGTCAGCATCACGTTCGCGAGGACCTCCTCCTCGGGGATGCCGTGCACCCGGGCCTGATCGGCGATCTGCTTCTCGACGAGCGGCGTGCGCACGTACCCGGGATCGATGCAGTTGCTCGTCACCCCGCGCGGTCCACCCTCCAGCGCCGTCACCTTCGACAGCCCCTCCAGACCGTGCTTCGCCGCGACGTACGCCGACTTGTAGGCCGAGGCGCGCAGGCCGTGCACGCTCGAGATGTTGATCACCCGCCCGAAGCCCCGGTCGTACATTCCCGGGAGTGCGGCGCGGATGAGCAGGAACGGCGCTTCGAGCATGAGGCGCAGGATGAACGAGAACCGCTCCGGTGCGAAGTCCTCGATCGGACTCACGTGCTGCACTCCGGCGTTGTTGACGAGGATGTCGACGTCGATGCGGGCATCGGCGAGCGCACCGAGGTCGGATAGGTCGACGCACCACGCCTGCCCGCCGATCTCCGTGGCGAGAGCCTCCGCGGCCTCACGGTCGACATCGGCAACCGTGACCCGGGCGCCCGCCGAAGCGAATTCCCGGGCACACGCGGCGCCGATCCCGCTCGCACCACCCGTGACGAGCGCCGTGCGTCCTCGCAGATCGGTCATGTCGTGCTCCTTCGGTGTGTCAGGCCGCGGCCGTGCGGGCGGCATCGGCGTCGTCGATCGCCTGCAGCGAGATGCCCTTCGTCTCGCGCAGCGAGACCACGGCGACGGCCGTCACGACGCAGGCGATGACGATGTAGATCGCGATCGGCAGCCAGGAGCCGAAGTCGCGCAGCCACTGGATCGCGAGGATCGGCGCGAGCGACCCGGCGAGGATGGCCGTGACCTGGGAGCCGAGCGAGACTCCCGAGTAGCGCATGCGGGTGGGGAAGAGCTCTGCCATCACCGCCGGCTGCGGGGCGTACATGAACGCGTGGAAGCAGAGCCCGATGGTGACGGCCAGCACGATCAGCACCGGGTTGAGGGTGTCGAACATCGGGAACGCGAAGAACGCCCACGTCGCACTGAGGATGGCCCCGGTGAGGTAGACGGGCTTGCGCCCCCACCGATCCGCGAGTCGCCCCAGCTGCGGGATGATCGCGAAGTGCACGACGTGCGCGATGAGCAGAGCGAGCAGCAGCTGACTGGTGTCGTACTCGTGCACGGTCTTCAGGTACACGATCGTGAAGCTGACCACGATGTAGTAGACGATGTTCTCGGCGAAGCGGATGCCCATGGCCTGCAGGATGCCCTTCGGGTACCGGCGCAGCACCTCGACGACGCCGTACGACGTGGCCTTCTCGGCCTCGACCTGCGCCTTGGCCTCGAGGAAGATCGGCGCCTCCTCGACGTGGCGGCGGATGTAGAACCCGACCAGCACGATCACGGCCGACAGCCAGAAGGCGATGCGCCATCCCCATTCGAGGAAGGCGGCCGAGCTCATCACCCACGAGCTCACGAGCAGCACGAGGGTGGCGAGGAGGTTGCCTACCGGAACAGCGGCCTGAGGCCAGCTCGACCAGAAGGAGCGCGAACGGTCGGGGCTCTGCTCGGCGACCAGCAGCACCGCACCGCCCCACTCCCCACCCACGGCGAAGCCCTGGAGGAAGCGGAGCGCCACCAGCAGCGCGGGTGCCCAGTAGCCGATGCTCTGGAAGCCGGGGAGGCACCCCATCAGGAAGGTCGCCGCGCCGACGATGATGATCGTGGCCTGGAGGGTGGGCTTGCGGCCGAACCTGTCGCCGATCTGGCCGAAGACGATGCCACCGAGGGGCCGGGCGATGAAGCCGATCGCGTAGGTGACGAAGGCCGCGATGATGCCGTCGAGGGGCGAACCGGTCGCCGGGAAGAAGTAGGTGCCGAACACCAGGCTGGCCGCGGTGGCGTAGAGGAAGAACTCGTACCACTCCACGACCGTGCCGGCCATGGAGGCCGCGACGACCCGCTTGAGCTTCGAGGTCGGGACGGAGGGGGCGGTGGGGGCCGCGCTCACTGAGGATGTCATGTCTGTCTCCTTCGGATGTCGCCGGTGACACCCGCGTCCCAGTGTCAGGCACCCGCCGCTTTGCAACAACGCCCAGTGCTGCACATGGCATGTGCATAATTGCAGAATGGATGCCGCTAAGCGCCCTCGAGCCGACGACCTGCTCGTGCTCCTCGCGGTCGCGCGCACCGGGCGCTACACGAGCGCCGCCACCCATCTGGGCCTCGACCACACGACGGTCGCCCGGCGCATCGCCGCCCTCGAAGACGTGCTCGGCGGTCGCGTGGTCGCACAGTCGGCGACGGGATGGGAGCTGACCGACCTCGGCCGATCCGCTGCGGAGACGGGGGGCCGTATCGAAGCGGCGCTGTCTCAGCTCGACGGCGGCGCCGAGACGCCCGATCCGGTCTCGGGAGTCGTCCGCATGTCGGCGACCGACGGCTTCAGCGCCTACATCGCAGCCCCCGCCGTCGCCGCTCTGCGCATCGCGCATCCGAGGCTCACGGTCGAGATCGTCGCGGCGACCCGACGCGCCGCCGAGCACCGCGCCGGCCTCGATCTCGAAGTGGTGGTGGGGGCTCCGCAGACGCGTCGCGCTCATGCGGTGAAGCTCGGCACCTACACGCTGGGCATGTACGCGTCGCGCGACTACCTCGCCCGGGTCGGAACGCCGAACACTGCCGCCGAGTTGGAGCAGCACCAGCTGGTCTACTTCGTCGACTCGATGCTGCAGGTCGACGCCCTCGATCTCCCCCGCCGTCTCGTCCCGCGCATGCAGGACGGACTCACCTCCACCAATGTCTTCGTGCACGTGGAGGCGACCAGAGCAGGCGCCGGCATCGGGCTCCTCCCCTGCTTCGCGGCCGACCGCCATCCCGATCTCGTGCGCCTGCTGCCCACGGTCTTCGCCGAGAAGCTGCCGTACTACCTGGTCGCACGGCCCGAGTCGTTGCGCCTGCCGGCCGTCTCCGCTCTCGCCGCAGCCCTGCGCGCGCAGACGCGTGCGTCGAAGGCGATGCTCGACGGCGCGAGCGGCTGAGCGCCGCCATGCGTTACTCCGAGGAGCGGGGCAGCCGGATCACCGCGCGAGGGTCGCGCGTGCATCCTGCACGAGAAGGAAGAGGGTACGACGCGCCTCGGGGAAGGCGGTGAAGCCGAATCGCTCGTAGAACGGGACGATCTCGTCGTTGATCGCGTGCACAAGGATGGCACGGACGCCGATGGCGTCTGCGGCTTCGAGCGCTCGCATCGTCGCGTGCTGCAGGAGGGAGAACCCGAGACCCCGACCGGCGTACTCCCGGTCCACAGCCAGACGCCCGAGCAGCACGATGGGAACAGACACGGGCATGCCGCCCGCCAGCTGCGGCGGCCCGTCGCCGCGGTCGATGGCACTGGAAGCCAGGCAGTAGTACCCCGCGACCCTCCCCTCCCGCGTGACCGAGACCATCGTGCGCGAAGCGCCGCTCTTCTCATTCGAGCGGGCTCGTCCCCGCAACCAGGTATCGAGGCTCTCGTCCCCGCAGCGGAAGTCCGAGAGCTTGTCGCCGGACGCGAGAGGTCGCGGGGTCAGGAACTCAGTCAACGAAGACCGAATCGCGTCTCATCAGCTCTCGCAGACCCTCGACGGTGCGGGGCGGACGCTCCATGACCTCGATGAAGGCGTCGAACCGGACGGCATCGACGCGCAACCGACGCTCGCGCTCGATGACCTCCTGCGCCCTCTCCACCAGCACAGACGCCGAGAAGTCCGTCACAGTGCGACCCTCGATCGCGGCTGCCTCCTCGATCACCTCCTTCTGGTCCGCGGTGACGCGGAACTCCAGGCGGGCGCTCTTCAGCGGAGAAGTCGAAGTGCTCATCCTCGGAGTGTACGGCAGATACCCGTACGCCGGAAGGGCCGAGGCGATGCACCGCCATGCGTTACTCCGAGTGACGTGCGCGACCCGACCGCGTTCTCCATGCAAGAGAATTGAAAGTGATGTCTGAACGCGAAGATCACACCTATTGGCAGGCCGAGCGCCGCGCCGCCGTCACGTCGGCGACCGGCAACCTCGCCCTGATCGAGACCCGCTGGACCGGCGAGCGCCCTGACCTGGACGCTGCGCAGCGCGACGCGTCGCCCACGGTGACCGTGACCCCGATCGAGCGCACGAACATCGAGACCGGTCAGGCCGAGCACGGCCTGCGTGCCTGGGACGCCGAGGCGCCCGCCATCCGCGCCTTCGACCGCATCGACACCTACGACTACGACCCTGCGTGGGTTCTCGAAGGACACTTCACCCCGGTCTCCAGCGACCGTCGCGTGTCCTTCGAGCACATCCGCGACAACGGCGGCACGCGCGATCTGGTCGTCCCCGGCGACATCCGCCTCGAGCTCGAAGGCCAGGAGTACACCCTCGCCGCCTTCGACGACGGCGGCACGCTGCTGCTCGTCTTCGGCGATGAGACCAACGGATCGGAGACCTACGGATCCGGTCGCTTCCTGTTCGTACAGCTGCGCGACGACGAGGGCTCCGTGGTCCTCGACTTCAACCGTGCGTTCGTGCCGCCGTGCGGTTTCAGCGCCCAGTACAACTGCCCGCTGCCGCCGGCCTCCAACCGCTTCCCCCTGCCTATCCGAGCAGGCGAGAAGAACGTCGTGTTCCACGACGGCTTCGACATCTACGCGGCGTGACGCCGCACACCCTCACCCTGGAGCACTCATGAGAAGAACCCGCATCCTCGGCGCGCTCGGTGCCGTCGCCACGCTCGCCCTCGTGGCCGGCTGCGCGTCCGGTACGAGCGACGACGCCACCGCGAGCGAAGACGCCACGATCTTCATCGGCTCGCTGTACGAGCCGACCAACCTGAGCAACACCCAGGGCGGCGGGCAGGGCGTGACCGAGGCTCTGACCGGCAACGTCTACGAAGGCCTCTACCGGCTCACGGATGACGGCGAGGTCGAACCTCTCCTCGCCGAAGACGCCCAGGTGTCCGACGACGGCCTCACTTACACGATCACTCTGCGCGACGACGTGACCTTCCACTCGGGCGACCCGCTCACCTCCGCCGACGTGAAGTCGAGCGTCGAAGACGTCACCGCCGAGGACTCGGTCTCGGCCCGCAAGTCGAGCTTCAAGACGATCGCCGACATCGCCACCCCCGACGACAAGACGGTCGTGTTCACGCTGTCGCAGCGGTCGATCTCGTTCCTGTACAACCTCAGCTACGTGTGGATCGTGAACGACGAGGCCGGCGACATCACCAGCACGGAAGACGGCACCGGCCCCTACACGCTCGACGAGTGGAAGAAGGGCTCGACGCTCACCCTGCAGCGCTGGGACGACTACTGGGGCGAGCCCGCCAAGAACGGCGAGGTCGTCTACACGTACTTCACCGACGCGACGGCGGAGAACAACGCCCTCCTCACGGGTGAGATCGACGTCATCACCAGCGTGCAGAACCCGGACTCGCTGACGCAGTTCGACTCCGACGACTACGTCGTGAGCGAGGGCACCTCGACCACGAAGGAGCTGCTCGCCTTCAACGACCGCGTCGCCCCCTTCGACAACACGCTCGTGCGCAAGGCGGTCTACTCCGCGATCGACACGAAGAAGCTCCTCGAGTCGATCTGGGGCGACTACGGCACGCTGATCGGGTCGATGGTGCCGCCGACCGACCCCTGGTACGAGGACCTCACCTCCGTGAACCCGTACGACGTCGAGCTCTCGAAGGACCTGCTCGCGCAGGCCGGCTACGCCGACGGCTTCACGTTCACGCTCGACACCCCGAGCTACGACCCGCACCCCGCCGTGGCGGAGTTCCTGCAGTCGCAGCTCGCCGAGGTCGGCATCACGGTAGAGATCAACACGATCAGCGCCGACGAGTGGTACACGAAGGTGTTCAAGGAGCAGGACTTCGAGGCCACTCTGCAGGAGCACGTGAACGACCGCGACGTGGTCTGGTACGGCAACCCCGACTTCTACTGGGGCTACAACGACGCCGACGTGCAGCAGTGGGTCGCCCAGGCCGAGCAGGCCGCCACGACCGACGAGCAGACGGCGCTGCTGAAGCAGGTCAACGAGAAGATCGCCGCGGATGCCGCGAGCGTATGGTTGTACCTGTACCCGCAGATCGTGGTCGCCTCCAGTGACCTCAGCGGATACCCGGTCAACGGCCTGAACTCGCAGTTCTTCGCCTACGACATCGTCAAGTCCTGACGTGCGTGGGGGATGCCGCGCGTCGGCATCCCCCATGCCATCCTGAGAAGCCATGCTCGCCTACCTCCTGCGCCGCCTCGCGTTCCTCGCGGTATCGCTCGTCGTCGCGATGGTCGCGATCTTCGTGCTGCTGCGCCTTCTCCCCGGCGACCCGGCCAACGCGCTGCTCTCCGTGAACGCCACCCCGGAGCAGATCGCCGCCGCGCGCGCCCAGGTCGGCTCCGATCAGCCCCTGCTGCAGCAGTTCACGACGTGGGCGACGCAGCTGCTCCGTCTCGATCTCGGCGAGTCGTTCCTGAGCTCCCGTCCCGTCGGACCCGACATCGCCGATCGCCTCGCCGTGACGCTCCCGCTCACCCTCATCGCCTTCGCCATCGCGCTGCTCGTCTCGCTCGTGATCGGCATCACCGCCGCCGTGAAGGCCGACCGCTGGTACGGCATCGCGCTCTCGGGCTTCGCGCAGCTCGGGGTGGCCGTGCCCGTGTTCTGGGTGGGTGTGGTGCTGGTCTGGGTGTTCGCGCTCGGGTGGGGCGTGCTGCCCTCCGGCGGCTTCCCCCGGAAGGACTGGGAGGATCCGGCGGACGCACTGCGCTCGCTCGCGCTGCCGGTGATCACGATCGTGATCGTCATGAGCGCCTCCCTGAGCCGCTACGTCCGCTCGGCGACGCTCGACGTGCTGGGCAGCGACTATCTGCGCACCGCCCGCGCCGGCGGATCGAGCATGCCGGAGGCGCTCCTGCGTCACGGGGTGCGCAACGGCGCCATCCCCGTCGTCGCGGTCCTCGGCATCGAACTGTCGACCACCCTCCTCGGCGCAGTGGTCGTCGAGAGCGTCTTCACGCTTCCCGGTCTCGGCAGCCTCCTGCTGTCCGCCATCGAGCAGCATGACTTCCAGGTCATCCAGGGCGTCCTCGTCGTCAGCACGCTCTTCGTGCTGCTGGTCGGATTCGCCGCCGACATCGCGCAGCGGCTGATCGATCCGCGACTGCGCACGAGTGTCTCGGGGAACCGATGAGCCGCGTCGCCGAACAGCTGGTCACCGGATCCGCGCCCGTGCGCCGACGTCCGAAGGCGACGCTGCTGATCGGAATCGTGCTCACGGGTCTCATCGTGCTGATGGCCCTGGTCTCCCTGTTCTGGCTGCCCTACCCGCTCGCCGACACCAGCGGGGGCCGTCTCGAGGGGCCGAGCGCCCTGCACCTGCTCGGCACCGATCGGCTCGGACGCGACCTGCTCTCACAGCTGATGTGGGGCGCGCGGATCGCGCTCGTGGTCGGTACCTGCGCGGTCGCGATCGCCGCTGTCCTCGGCACGATCGTCGGACTCCTGGCGGCGTTCGCCCGGCCGTGGGTCGACGACACGCTCTCGGCAGGACTCGACGTGGTGATCGCGTTCCCCGTGCTGCTGTTGGCGATGCTGGTCGTCGCCGTGCAGGGCGCGTCGCTGTGGTCGGCTGTGCTCGCGATCGGCCTGGCGATGTCGGCCGTCGTCGCCCGTCTCACCCGCATCCTCGCGCGGCGCGTCCTGCAGGAGCAGTACATCACCGCGGCGCGCACCAGCGGCACCGGCGTGCTCGGCGTCGTGTTCCAGCACGTGCTGCCGAACATCGCGCCCACCCTCGCCGTGAGCCTGGCGCTGCAGTTCGGCGCCGCCGTGCTGGCCGAGGCGAGCCTGTCGTACCTCGGGTTGGGAGCACCGCCGCCCAACGCGTCGTGGGGACGCATGCTGCAGGAGGCGCAGGGCACGGTCCTCACAGCCCCTGTGGGCGCCATCACTCCCGGCGTCGCGATCATCGCGCTGGTGCTCGGTGTGAACTTCCTCGCCGACGGTCTGCGCGACCTCGCCGACCCGACCCGCAGGAGGAGCCGATGAGCATCCTCGACGTCTCCGGCCTCACGGTCCGCTCCGGCGCGGGCGCGCTCGTGCGCGATGTCTCGTTCTCCCTCGCGCCCGGTGAGCGCCTGGGCCTGATCGGCGAGTCCGGCTCGGGCAAGTCGCTGACCTCGCTCGCGGTCACGGGCCTGCTGCCTGATGCGCTCAGCGCCTCGGGCTCGGTGCTGCTCGACGACCACCAGGTGATCGGAGCGCGGGATGCCGATCTGCGCCCACTGCGCGGACCCGTCGCGCAGATCGTGTTCCAGGAACCGCTCACCGCGCTCGATCCGCTGATGCGGGTGGGGCGTCAGGTCGCTGAGCCGCTGCGACGCCACCTCGGGCTGCGCGGGGTGGAGCTGAAGAGCGCCGTCGCCACGGCCCTCGACGAGGTCTCCCTGTCCGACACCCGCATCGCGCGGGCCTACCCGCATGAGCTCTCGGGTGGTCAGCGTCAGCGCGTGGCGATCGCCATCGCCCTCGCGGCCCGCCCGCAGCTGCTCATCGCCGACGAGCCGACGACCGCGCTCGACGTGACCGTGCAGGACGGCGTGCTCGCACTGCTGGAACGCCTTGTCGGCGAACGCGGCATGGCGCTGCTGTTCATCAGCCATGACCTGGCCGTGGTCTCGCGCATGGTGGATCGCATCGTCGTGCTGCGCGACGGGCTCGTCGTCGAGGCGGGGTCGGTGGAGCAGGTTCTGCAGAAGCCGGCCGAGCCGTACACGCGGATGCTGGTCGACAGCGCCCGTGCGCTCGATGCGTTCCTCGACGCCGGAGAGGTCGGACGATGACGCTGCTCGAACTGCGCGGGGCCGGTTTCGCCTATGGATCGCGCCGCGTTCTCGACGACGTGTCGCTGCGCATCGATGAGGGCGACTCGTTGGGCCTCGTCGGTGAATCGGGGGCGGGCAAGTCCACGATCCTGCGGCTGATGCTCGGGCTCACCGCCCCGCGCGACGGACAGGTGCTGTTCGAGGGCGCCCCGCTTGCTCTGCGCGACCGCGCACAGATGCGTCGGTTCCGCGCGAGCGTGCAGCCGGTGTTCCAGGATCCGTATTCGTCTCTCGACCCTCGCCAACGCATCGACCGGATCGTCGGCGAACCGCTCCGTTCGCTGGGTCTGGCATCCGGCGCCGATGCGCAGCGCCGCATCGCGGAAGCCCTCGACTCGGTCGGACTCCCCGCCGATACCGCACGTCGCTACCCGCACGAGTTCTCCGGAGGACAGCGTCAGCGCATCGCGATCGCGCGCGCTGTGGTCTCGCGCCCCCGGGTGCTGCTGGCCGACGAGCCGGTCAGCGCACTCGACGTGACGACGCGCGTGCAGGTGCTCGAGCTGCTCGACCGGCTGCGCCGCGAGAACGGCCTGTCGCTCGTGATGGTGTCGCACGACCTGACCGCGATCGCCTCGGCCTGCGACCGCACGCTCGTACTGAAGAACGGCCGCGTCGTCGAGCAGGGCGCGACATCCGCCGTGCTGCACGCCCCGCAGGACCCCTACACGCGGGCACTCGTCGACGCTGTTCCGCGACTGCCGCGCTGAGTACGGCTCGAGTCACGCGGGCGACGCCAGCCCGAAGTACGCAAGCTCCGCGTCGTTCAGCATCCGCGACCGGATCAAAAACCGCATGCCTGTCGGCCCCTCGACGCTGAATCCCGCACCGCGCCCCGGCACGACGTCGATCGTGAGGTGCGTGTACTTCCAGTACTCGAACTGCGACTGCGACATGAAGACCTCGACGGACTGCGCCAGGCCCACGTCGAGCGCCCCGAGCAGCACGTCGCCCGGCCCCGTGATGAACATTCCGATCGGATAGCACATGGGCGATGAGCCGTCGCAGCAGCCGCCGGACTGGTGGAACATGAGCGGCCCGTGCTGTGCGGTCAGCTCGCGTATGAGTGAGGCCGCAGCCTCCGTCACGTCCACGCGCTGGTAGGTGCCGATGCTGACCATGACTGCCGCCTTCCGGGGAGGAGCCGGGCGGACGCTGAGGGAGCAGCGCCCGCCCGGGGATCGAACTCAGAAGAAGCCCATCGGGCCCTCTGCATACGAGACGAGGAGGTTCTTCGTCTGCTGGTAGTGGTCGAGCATCATCTTGTGGTTCTCGCGACCGACGCCCGACTGCTTGTACCCGCCGAACGCGGCATGCGCCGGGTACTGGTGATACGTGTTGGTCCACACGCGTCCGGCCTCGATCGCCCGGCCCGCCCGGTAGGCGGTGTCACCGCTGCGGCTCCAGACGCCGGCGCCGAGACCGTAGAGCGTGTCGTTGGCGATCGAGATCGCGTCGTCGAATCCGTCGAACGAGGTGACAGAGAGCACGGGCCCGAAGATCTCCTCCTGGAAGATGCGCATGTCGTTCGTGCCCTCGAACACGGTCGGGGCGACGTAGAAGCCCCCGCTCAGATCTCCGCCGAGGTCGACCCGCTCACCACCGGTCAGCAGGCGCGCGCCGCCTTGCTTGCCGATGTCGATGTAGCTGAGGATCTTCTCCAGCTGGTCGTTCGACGCCTGCGCGCCGATCATCGTCGCGGGGTCGAGCGGGTTGCCCTGCACGACCTTGCCGACGCGCTCGAGTCCGTCCGCGAGGAACCCGTCGTAGATCGAGCGCTGGATGAGCGCCCGCGAGGGGCAGGTGCACACCTCGCCCTGATTCAGCGCGAACATCGTGAAGCCCTCGAGCGCCTTGTCGTAGAACGGGTCGCTGGTCGAGCGGGCGACGTCTTCGAAGAACACGTTCGGGCTCTTGCCTCCGAGCTCCAGCGTGACTGGGATCAGGTTCTGCGAGGCGTACTGCATGATCAGACGACCGGTCGTGGTCTCACCCGTGAAGGCGACCTTGCGGATGCGCTTGTGCTGCGCGAGCGGGGCGCCCGCCTCGATCCCGAACCCGTTCACGATGTTGACGACACCCGCCGGCAGCAGGTCGCCGATGATGTCGAACAGGAACAGGAGGGATGCCGGGGTCTGCTCGGCCGGCTTGATGACGACGCAGTTGCCTGCGGCGAGCGCGGGCGCCAGCTTCCAGACCGCCATCAGGATCGGGAAGTTCCAGGGGATGATCTGCCCGACCACACCGAGCGGTTCGTGGAAGTGGTACGCGACCGTGTTCTCGTCGAGCTGGCTGATGCCGCCCTCCTGCGCCCGCAGCACACCAGCGAAGTAGCGGAAGTGGTCGACGGCGAGGGGGATGTCGGCGGCCAGCGTCTCGCGCACCGGCTTGCCGTTCTCCCACGTCTCGGCGACGGCGATCTCCTCGAGGTGCTGCTCGATCCGGTCCGCGATCCTGTTGAGGATCACCGAGCGCTCGGCCGGGCTCGTCTTGCCCCAGCCCGCGAACGCCTGCCACGCGACCTCGACGGCCCGATCGATGTCTTCGCTGGTGCCGCGGCCGACCTCGGTGAACGCCTTGCCGTTGACGGGGCTGACGTTCTCGAAGTACTGGCCCTTGACGGGTTCGACGAACTCGCCGCCGATGTAGTGGCCGTAGCGCGGCCGGTAGTTCGCGAGGGCGCCCGGCCGGCCCGGGGCCGCGTAGGCGAGGGACACGTCTTCTTCGACGATGCTCATGGGAGTCTCCTTCGACGGGGCCGCGCATCGGTGCAGCGGCTGTCCTTCGAAGGTAGGTCGCACGAGGTTGCACCCCGGTGCGCAACGTTGCGCCGGGTTGCAAGGCTCGGTCAGGCCTCGAGACGCTCGATACGGGCGACCAGTCCCGCGCGCTTCGGCGACCGGGCGGGGAGCATCTCCAGCGCCAGTCGGAGGGTTTCGGCGTCGCCCTGACCCTCGGGGATCTCGGCGTAGGAGAGCAGCACGTCGAGACTTGCCTCGGACAGCATCGCCTCACGCAGCGCTGCCCTCACCGACTCGCGGAACTCCTCGACACCGGGCGACGTCGACTCGGGCAGCACCGGACCCCGATAGGCCGTGAGCGCCACCCGGTGCGCGCCGCGATCGAGCAGGGACAGCACGTCGTGCGCGTCGGTGTCGAGGGCGACGGGAAGGCGATACGGACGCGACTCCGGCACGAGGTCGGGGGCGGTGCGCTCGAGCACCTTGCGCAGGCGCACCATCTCCGGGCGGAGCGTGTCGGGCGAGACACCGGGGCCATAGACGAGCTCACACAGGCGCTCGGCCGAGAGGCCTTGGCGATGCACGGCGAGCATGAGCAGTATCGCAGCGTGGCGCGCACTGAGCTCGATCATCGACTCGTCGTGCGCGGACTCGGTCTCCAGCCGCGCCCTGTCGCGGCCCAGCACGTGCAGCGTCGCCCTGGCGGTCGCCGGGGTGCGTCCCTTCGTCGCGGCGGATCGGGGTCGGGATCCCTCGCTCCGCTGCCGGAGCCGGGCGACCATCAGCTCCGACTCGACGGCGCGGGCCGTCGCATCGACCAGCAGTCGTGCCTGCAGCGAGACGACCTCGGGGCCGCCCGTGATGTCGATAACGCCGAGCACGCGCTGCGTCTCCGGGTCGCGCACGGGGGCCGCGGTGCACGACCACGGATGCACGAGCCGGTTGTAGTGCTCCGCGCCGCGGATCTGCACCGACTGCCCGAGCGCGAGGGCGGTTCCCGGCGCGCTCGTGCCGACGGCGTCCTCCGACCAGTTCGCCCCGGCCACGAAACCCATGCCGTCGGTGAGCGAGCGCAGCTGGCTGTCGCCCTCGATCCACAACAGGCGACCCGCCTGGTCGCCGACCGCGATGATCACTCCCGTGTCCTCCGCCTCACCAGGCAGCAGCAGCGCACGGATCATGTCCATCACCGAGGCGAGCGGATGTGCGAGACGGTAGGCGTCGAGCTCGTCGCTGACCAGGTCGAGCGGCGGAGCGCCCTCAGGCCCGACCCGCCCGCGCCAGGACCTCTCCCACGACTCACGGACGAGGGGTCGCACCTCTTGCAGACGCCGATCGTCGAGGTTTCCGGCGAGCAGTTCCTCGTGCGCACGCTCGATGAGAAGTCGCGATGTCGGGGGAAGGGACTCGCGGGATACCTGCCACGGCGCAGACACAGCGGTCTCCGATCGTCGAGAGCGTGCGTTGCCTCAGTGTACGAGGAGCACTGCCCCGGAGGGAACACCTCACCGTGTCAGCGCAGGAGCCCGGCGACCAGGTCGTCGATCACCTCGTCGGTGGAGGTGTCCGGATCGATCGGCGTCGTGAGCCTGTCGAGCAGCAACCCGTCGATCGCGTAGTGGAACAGCGCGATCTCGCGGCGTCCGCCCGGGAGCCCGGCCGCGGTGTTGAACGCCACATCGCCGTCGAAGCCGGCGCGCTGCCAGGCAGCGAGCACGGCGGCGACCTCGGGACGCCGACCGCCTTCGAGTCGCAGCTCGAACAGCGCGAGCGTCACGTCGCGGTCCTCGGTCAGTCGCCGCACGATGTCGCGGATGTAGTCGGCGAACAGGGCGGGCCCGGGCTCCGCCGTCGCACGACGCTCCAGGTCTTCGGAGGTGGGGGCGAGACGCTCTCCGATCCGCTCGACCAGACCCTCGATCAGGGCGTCCCTGCTGCGGAAGTAGTTCGAGGTGGTGCCCGTCGGAACCTGCGCGGCGGTATCGACCGCGCGGTGCGTGAGACCTCGCGATCCCTCTCGTGCGAGCACCGTGAGTCCTGCATCCGCGATGAGCCGTCGCCGGGAGTCGTTCTTCACCATGCACGGAACACTAGCGCAATCACTACGCCTGTTGTACCGTAACTGCGACAGATGTAGTGATTGGAGAATCATGCGAGAGCTCGTGTACTACGCCGCCGTCACCCTCGACGGCTACATCGCCGGCCCGAACGGCGAGTTCGACGCATTCCTCATCGAGGGCGACCACATGGAGGGCATCAACGCCCGGTTCGCCGACACCCTCCCCACCGTCGCGGCCGCAGCGCTCGGCATCCCCCAGAAGCGCGCGCTCTTCGACACCGTGCTGATGGGGTGGAACACGTATCAGGTGGGCGGTGTGCCCAGCCCCTACGCGCACCTGCGCCAGATCGTCTTCAGCCGCTCGCGCACCGCAGAGGGAGAGAACCTCGAGGTCACGTCCGAAGACCCGATCGCTGTGGTGCGCCGGCTGAAACTCGAGGAAGGCGCCGCCATCTGGCTCTGCGGCGGCGGCGCTCTGGCCGCCACACTCGCCGACGAGATCGACCGCCTCGTCCTCAAGCGGCAGCCCCTGCTGTTCGGCTCGGGCATCCCCCTGTTCGGCGAGCGCCCCTATCGCCCCGAACAGTTCGACGCGGTCGAGACCGTCACCTACGACAGCGGCGTGGTGTTCACCGAGCTCGAACGCCGACGAGAGGGGTGAGCCGGGTCAGCCGCGTGCGGCCCACCACTCCCGGAGCCGCTGCTCGGCGACCTCGGTTCCGAGCACGCCCTCGTCCAGACGCAGATCGAGCAGGAACCGGTACGCCTCGCCGACCTCGCGCCCCGGGCTGATGCCGAGCACCTGCTGGATGCGGTTGCCGTCGATCTCCGGACGGATGGAGTCGAGCTCCTCCTGCTCGCGCAGTGCGGCGATGCGCGCCTCGATGTCGTCGTACGCGCTGGCCAGGCGACCGGCCTTGCGCTTGTTCCGGGTGGTCACGTCGGCGCGGGTGAGGATGTGCAGACGCTCCAGCAGGTCGCCGGCATCGCGCACGTAGCGGCGCACGGCCGCATCCGTCCACGCCCCCTCGGCGTAACCGAAGAAGCGCAGGTGCAGCTCGATGAGCGTCGCGACGGCGTCGGTGGTGTCGGTGTCGAAGCGCAGCGCCTGCAGTCGCTTGCGGGCCATGCGCGAGCCGACCACGTCGTGGTGGTGGAAGGTGACCACTCCCCCGGCCTCGAGCTTGCGGGTGCGCGGCTTGCCGATGTCATGCAGCAGAGCAGCGATGCGCAGCGGCACGTCGGGGGCGGCGCCGGGGTGCCGGGAGTGCTCGAGCTGGATCGCCTGGGCGAGCACCGTGAGCGAGTGCTCGTAGACGTCCTTGTGGTGGTGGTGCTCATCGACTTCGAGGCGCAGGTCGGTGACCTCGGGGAGGAACTCGTCGATCAGTCCGGTGTCGACCAGCACGCGGATGCCGCGCACCGGGTCGTCGGTCTGCATGAGGCGCACGAGTTCGGACTGGATGCGCTCGGGGCTCACGATCTTCAGCGTCTCGCGCAACTCGGTGATCGCCTCGGCGGTGGCGTCCTCGACACGGAAGCCGAGCTGCGCGCTGAAGCGAGCCGCCCGCAGCATCCGGAGCGGATCGTCGCCGAACGAGACCCGAGGATCGGTGGGCGTGCGCAACACTCCCGCGATGAGGTCTTCGACGCCGCCGGTCGGGTCGACGAGCTTCACGGCCGGCACCTGCAGTGCCATGGAGTTGACGGTGAAGTCACGGCGCACGAGGTCGCCGTCGATCGTGTCGCCGAACTCCACGGTGGGTTTGCGGGTCACGCCGTCATAGCTGTCGGCTCGATAGGTCGTGATCTCGACCTGCTCACGCTGCACGCGTGCGCCGATCGTGCCGAACGCACGGCCGATGTCCCACTGCGCGGTCGAGATCGGCGTGACGATGGACAGGATCTCGTCCGGCGAGGCGTTCGTCGTGAAATCGAGGTCGTGCGTCGTGCGTCCCAGCAACGCGTCGCGCACCGGGCCACCGACGACGGCCAGATCGAACCCGGCATCCTCGAACGCCGTCGCGAGGGTGCGGACGACCGGATTCTCGGCGAGCGCACCGAGACGGGCGAGGCCGTCAGCCATGTTGAGCATGGGTTCCAGCGTACCGGGGCGGATGCGCCCGATCCCGCGACGCCCGTTCACCTCCCGGTCGCCCGAAGGCCAACCCCCGGTCATCCGTCTTCGATGGGGTGGAGGGGCATCGTGCGACTGCGCACGGAAACCCCCACCCTGAAGGACTGACATGACCTCCCCCACCCCTGCGGTGCGGTGGCGACGTCGCGGACTGACCTCCGTCGCGCTGCTCGCCCTGCTCGCCGGCGCTGTCGTCGCCCCCGCGGCCCTCGCCGCTCCCGACCCCGAGGTGCCGACGGGATCGCTGATCACCGGCGACACGGCCTGGCATTACCTCGACGACGGCTCCGACCCGTCTCCCGCTCCGGCGGCTCTGCGCGATTGGACCCTGCCCGCCTATGACGACAGTGCATGGAAGTCGGCAGCGGGCTCGTTCGGAGCCAAGGGCGGAAAGCTCGCGCCTGTGGGCTCGCAGACGCCGAAGACGCTTCTGAACCACTACCTCGACGGTGCGGCCGCCCCCACCGTTCCCACCTACTTCTTCCGCACGACGTTCGAGCTCGAAGCCGGCGTCGCCGAGCAGGTCGCGGCTCTGCAGAGCACCATCACGTACGACGACGCGATCATCGTCTGGATCAACGGCACCGAGGTCGCCCGCTACGTCGACGGACGCATCACCGACACGGTGAACGTCGAGTATGCCGGCGACGGCAACGGCAGCCCGCTCACCAGCACGTTCAGCGCGGAAGGCGACCTGCTGCACGACGGCACGAACACCATCGCCGTGTCGCTGTTCCAGGACCGCGAGACCAGCTCGGACATCTTCTTCGACATGTCGTCGCTGACCCTCGTCGAAGCATCCGCTCCCGGCACCCCCGTCGTCGCGCCGCCGACCCGGGTGATCCTCACACCGACCGAGCAGCCCGCCGTCTCACAGTCGTTCTCCTGGCTCGCCGGCGACGCCTCGCACACGGTCGGACAGGTCGAGATCGCTCCGTCCGCCGGCGGCGATTCCCGCACGGTCGACGCCTACGACGCGGGTGTGGTGAACGGCAACCCGAACAAGCACTTCTCGGCCACCGTGACCGGACTCACCGCCGCGACCGAGTACCGCTACCGTGTCGGCCTCCCCGGCAGCTGGAGCGACTGGTTCACCTTCCGCACCGCCGATCCTGCGGCCACGGACTTCCAGTTCATCTACTACGGCGACGCGCAGATCGGCCTCGACACCACGTGGCCGAGCGTCGTGAAGCAGGCCGAGGCCAAGGCGCCTCGCTCCATCGGCTCGGTGCACGCAGGCGACCTGATCAACTCGTCGAGCAACGAGAACGAATGGGTCAACTGGTTCAAGGGCATGAAGGACTCGGCCGTCCGCACCAACGTGATGGCCGCCCCCGGCAACCACGAGTACTCGGGCGACAAGCTGCTGACGGCATGGAAGGCCGCGTTCGAGTACCCGCACAACAACCCGTCGACGAGCTCGGTGGGCGAGCTGGCCGAGCTCGCGAAGGGCGACTCCGCGGTCGCACAGCAGTACCGCGCGTTCTTCGACCACTGGAGCTCGTTCGCCGCGGAGACCGCGTACTACACCGACTACCAGGGCGTGCGGTTCATCACGCTGAACGCGACCCGCGACACCACCTTCCTCACCCCCGCCGGCCTCCCCTCTTGCACCGGCGCGGAGTGCCCCTCCTCGCAGATCGGCGTGCTCTGGACCCGCTTCCAGGGCGCCTGGCTCGACCTGCTGCTGCAGAACAGCCCGTCGAAGTGGAATGTCGTCACGTTCCACCAGCCGGTGTTCTCGGCTTCCGAGGGTCGTGACGAGCCGGTGCTGCGCGCCGAGTGGCTGCCGGTCTTCCAGCGCAACGACATCGACCTGGTGCTCATGGGTCACGACCACACGTACGCCCGCGGCTATGTGAACACCGATGCGACCGAGACCCCGGGACTCACCACCGGCCCGGTCTACGTCGTGTCGAACTCGGGTGCGAAGCACTACGACCTGGAGACGCCCGAGAAGAACGTCTGGACCAACAACGGCGCCACCCAGGTGCTGCGCGGCCAGGGCGTCACGACCTATCAGGTGATCGACGTGTCGAAGAACCAGCTGGTCTACCGCTCGTACCTCGCCGAGAAGCAGCCGGGCGCCACGACCGACCTTCCCCTCGGCGCCGTCTACGACACGTTCACCGTGACCAAGTCGGATGCCGGTGAGAAGTGGGTCACCGAAGACGGCGTCACGCCTCCGGAGCCCGAGGTCCCGGCGAAGGTCGAGCTCGGCGCGGCCTCCGTGAAGGCCGGCGGCACCGTCACGGTGTCCGGAAGCGGCTTCGCGGAGGGCGCTCAGCTGCGGTTCGAGCTGCGGTCCGACCCGGTGCAGCTGGGCACGGCGACCGCCGGCACGGACGGCTCGTTCCAGCGCACGCTGACGATCCCCGCGAACACCCCGGCCGGCGCGCACACGCTCGCTGTGATCCGCGCCGACGGCACCGAGATCACCACCTCGCTCACCGTCATCGCGGCAGCCGGTGGGGGCAACACAACCCCGGGTACGAGCACCGGAGGGTCGACCGGCGGCGACCTCGCCACGACCGGCGCCGACAGCGCGCCCTACGTGATCGCCGCGGTGGTCCTGCTCGCGGCGGGCCTCGGTCTGTTCGCGATGCGCCGCCGTCGCCAGCACGCCTCGATGGAGACGACCGAGGCGGAGTAGGCCGCCAGTGGGCGTCGTGCGGGTTTCGGCCCGGACGACGCCCACTTCACTGGCCCGGACATCTCATCGAAACGATGTAGATTCCGCCGAGCGGCGGGGCGGCCCCCTCCCGGCGCACACCCTAGGCTCGGGACATGCGCAATCGCTCTCGCCTCGCCCTCGCTTCCGCTGCAGCCGCCCTCCTGGGTTTCTCGCTCACCGCCTGCGCACCCGCGAGCACGGACAGCACAGCGACACCGTCGCCGTCATCGTCGCCCGTCGCCTCTCCGTCGGCGACGCCCGCGGACCGTGTGGTGGAGATCTCGGTCGACGGTCTTTCGATCGACGACGGCCCTGTGCTCGCGTACGACGACCCGGACGGCGCTGTCGCGGCCCTCACCGCCGCCTTCGGGGCCGCGCCGACGGAAGCGCCCGTCGAGGGCCCGTACGGTTCGGTGTACGCCGGATACGACTGGCAGGGAACGAAGGCGACGGTCCGTGAGACCCGTATCGACTTGGTCGTGTCGGCGGATGCGCCGGGGGTGATCGTCCGTACCCCGGAGGGCATCGGCATCGGTTCGACGCGCGCCGAGGCGATGGCCGCAGGGGCAGTGGACGGGTGGGATGAGGACGGAGATGGCGTCGCCGACTACCTCAGCATCGGCGTGCGAGAAGTTCCCGGCACCTCGTCTCTCGTGAATCCCGGTGAGGTCGGTGTGGAGTACATCGACCTCAAGGTCACCGGCGACGTCGTGAGCCGCCTCAGCACCGGTGGCAACGACTTCAGCGACATCTGAGGCACATCGGCAGATTCACCGACGCCTCGACGGCACCCCGTACTGGGATAACCTTCCACCGAGTCCGTCCCCGGTGAAGGAGAGCAAGTGCCCGCGAACGATGTGATGGCCGACGAGACCGATCGGATCGTCGCCGCGGCCCTGCAGGTGAACGGCCGTGCGTCCTGGGGGGAGATCGGCCGCGTGGTCGATCTGCCGGAGCGCACGGTCGCCCGTCGCGGCCAGCGGCTGCTCGACCGAGGCCTGGTGCGTGTCTCCACGTACGTCGATCCTTCGCGCGTTCTCCATGCCAGAGCCGTGCTCTTCCGCATCACCACCGAGCCGCACGCCCTGTGGCACGTGGCGCGCACCCTGGCACGGCGAGCCGATGCCTCGTCGGTATCGGTGCTCGAAGGCAGCAGCGACATCGCCGGGATGCTGCTCCCCCACGACGACGCCTCGATCCGAGAGCTGCTCTTCACCGATTTCCCCGAGCTCGAGGGCATCGACTCGATCAACGTCACGACGGTGCTGAAGTTCTTCCGCTCGGGGCATGACTGGCGCGCGGGAGTGCTCACCGACGAACAGGCGCGTCTGCTCGACGAGTCGTCCGGCTCCGAGGTCGACCCGGCCGATTCGCTGAGCGAAGACGAAGAGGCACTCATCCGGCTGCTGCTGAAGGACGGGCGCATGCCGGTCGCCCAGCTGGCGCGTTCGCTCGGCCTGAACGTCACGACCACCCGGCGGCGGATGGAGTCCCTGAATCGCCGCGGCCTGATGCATCCGCGCACCGAGGTCGTACCGAGCCTGTTCGGCCTGGGACTGGAGGCGCTCGTCTGGCTCCGCGTGCCGATGGCGCGCCTCGAGAAGGTGGGTACCGCTCTGGCGGCGGCGCCCGAGGTGAAGTTCATCGCCGCGACCACCGGCACCTCGCAACTGCTCGCCAACGTGCTCGTGAAGGACGCCGACGAGTTCTACGAATTCCTCACCGGGCCGGCCGTGGCAGGCCACGAGGGCCTGGAGGTCGTGGAGTCGCTGGTGGTCATCACACCGGTGCTGCGCGGATCTCTGATCGTGGACGAGGCCCCCGAGGCGCTGGCGAATGACATGCCCACCGGAGCCATCCGTTTGTAGTCTGATTCTGTTACTGGCATGTAACGAAATGGCGAGATCGTTCTTAACAGCTTGACCTAGTGGCGAAATAGAGCAAGTATCCTCTCCAGGGCCATCACCCCTGGAGAGGACGAACGTGTTCACGGCTACTGGAGACGACTGGGCGGATCGCGCGGCGACCCTGCCCCTGCACACGCGCATGTTCATCGGCGGCGCGTGGGAGGAGGGCTCGGCCGAGCCCCTGACTCCGGTGGCTCCGCGAGACGGACGTGCGCTCCCGAAGATCAGCGCCGCCTCGGTGGGCGATGTCGATCGCGCCGTCCGCTCCGCCCGCGCAGCCTTCGACTCCGGCGTGTGGTCGCGAATCGCCCCTCGTGAACGCGGCCAGCTGCTGATCGCCTTCGCCCAGAGGATCCACGACAACGCCGAAGAACTCGCGCTCACCATCTCGCTCGAGATGGGCAAGCCCGTCCGCGAGGCGCTCCAGACAGAACTCCGCGCCGTCGTGAACTGCTTCCGCTGGTACGGCGAGGCCGCAGACAAGGTCCTCGACGAGATCCCGGTCACCGCCCCGGGCAGCCTGGCCCTCGTCACGCGAGAGCCGGCAGGCGTGGTCGCGGCCGTCGTGCCGTGGAACTTCCCGCTGACCATGACCGCCTGGAAGCTCGCCCCCGCCCTCGCCGTCGGCAACAGCGTCGTGCTCAAGCCCGCCGAGCACACCACCTTCTCCGCGCTCCGTCTGGCCGAGCTCGCACACGAGGCCGGAATCCCCGCCGGCGTCCTCAACGTCACGCCGGGCACCGGACAGGTCGCCGGCCGCGCTCTGGGCGAGCACCACGACGTCGACGTCGTCACCTTCACGGGTTCGCCCGAAGTGGGCCGCAAGTTCCTGGGCTACTCGGCCGCCTCCAACGGCAAGCGCGTCTGGCCGGAGCTCGGCGGCAAGACCGCGAGTCTGGTGCTGCCGGATGCCGACCTGGAGCGCGCCGTGCGGGCCACCGCCGACGGCTGCTTCTATAACCAGGGCCAGATGTGCACGGCATCCTCCCGCCTTCTCGTCCCGCGCGCCCAGCGCGACCGCGCGCTGGAGATCGCCGCCGACGTCGCACGCACCAGCCTGCCTGCAGACCCGTTCGAGGTCTCCACCTCGATGGGCGCGATCGTCAGTGAGAGACAGCTCGCGGGCATCACCGGCTTCGTCGAGCGCGCCCAGGCCGAGGGCGGCGAACTCGCGGCCGGCAGCGCCGAGCGATTCCACGCCGTCGACGGCGGCAGCTACTTCGCGCCCGTCGTGCTCGGCGTCACGCCCCAGCACGAGGTCGCGCAGCGCGAGGTCTTCGGCCCCGTGCTCTCGGTCATCGCCTACGACGATGTCGAGGACGCACTCGCGATCGCCAACGGCACGGAGTTCGGCCTCGCTGCTGCCCTGTGGAGCACCGACCTCAACGCCGTGCACACCCTCTCACGCCGCCTGCGCGCCGGTGTCGTGTGGGTCAACTGCTTCGAAGAGGGCGATATGACGATCCCCTTCGGCGGGGTCAAGGGCTCGGGCTTCGGCCGGGACAAGAGCCTGCACGCGCTCGAGAAGTTCACCGATCTGAAGACCACCTGGATCGAGCTCTCATGACCCGACCGCTCATCGGCATCACCACCTGGCGCCGTTTCATCGACACCGACCTGGGCAGCGGCCGCCCGGCGCACAGCCTGGGCACGGAGTATGTCGCCCCCATCGAGGCAGCCGGCGGCGCGGTCGTGCTGCTGCCCCCGACGGCAGGGGTCGACGACGTGCTCGACCGTCTCGACGGGCTGGTCCTCTCCGGCGGAGAAGACGTGCACCCGTCGCGCTACGGCGCCCAGGCGCAGGAGGGGAAGAGCTACGACCCCTCCCGCGACGGGTTCGAGATCGCGCTCGCCCTCGGTGCGCGCCGCCGGGGGATCCCCGTGCTCGCGATCTGCCGCGGACTCCAGGTGAGCAACATCGCCTTCGGTGGATCCCTCGTCGTCGACATCCCGTCCACCGAGCACCACGAACCCGTCCGCGGTGCCGACCAGCAGCTCTCGGCTCGGCATCCGATCGTCCTCAGCGAGGGCAGCCGTCTCGCCGCGCTCTACGGCACCAGGCAGCGGATCGTGAACACCATCCACCACCAGTCGATCGACGTCCCCGCCCCCGGCCTCCACCCGGTCGCGTGGGCACCGGACGGCATCGTCGAAGCCGTCGAGGCCGACGACGACTGGCCCTTCTGGGCGGTGCAGTGGCACCCCGAGAAGATGATCGCCCCCGATGAGGCCGCAGAGGAGATGCCGCTGTTCGCGGCGTTCGTCTCGGCCGCCCGTGAACGAGCAGCGGAACACCCCGCTGCGGAGAAAGGAACACGATGACCAAGCAGGTCTTCCTCGAGTACGAGAACGGCGTCCGCGCCGTCGCCACCCTGTTCGAGGACCTCGCCCCTCGCACCTGCGAGGCCATGTGGGGTGCGCTGGAGAAGCCGGTCACCATGCAGGCGATGCACGCGATGTACGCCGGCCCCGAGGTCATGGTCGGCCTCCCCGAAGAGGCGCAGAACTTCGACCCCGAGAAGGTGCCGTTCGAGAACCAGCAGGTCGTGCCGGCGCCGGGTGATCTGCAGTGGTACTGGCAGCGCCCTATGCAGATGGGCGGCCTGCCGTTCGAGTGGTACGAGATCGGGGTCTTCTACGATCGTGGTGCCCGTACTCTCGGCCCGCTCGGATGGACACCCGTCAACATCTGGGGCGGCATCACCGAAGGACTCGCGGAGTTCGCCAAGGAGAGCGCGGCGATCCGCATCGACGGAGCGAAGCAGCTCACCATCGGACGCCTGGTCTAGGCGTCTACTCAGTGCTGGACCCATCCCGAAGGAGCAGTGCATGAATACCCGAAGAATCCTCACCACCGGTGCGCTCGTCGCCACCGGCGCCCTCGTCCTCGCCGGCTGTGCTGCCGGTGACGACAGCGCTTCGTCCGGCGACAAGGAGTTCGCCGGCGAGACCATCGTCGTCACCTCGTTCGGCGGCGACTGGGAGAAGGCCTTCATCGAGGCCGTCGTCGATCCCTTCGAGGAGGAGACCGGCGCCAAGGTGGAGCTGATCACGCTCTACAGCGCCGATGCCCTCGCGCAGGTCACCGCTCAGAAGGCGAGCCCGCAGATCGATGTCGTGCACTTCTCCGGAGGGCAGGAGTTCACCGCCGCCGCGGATGGTCTCATCGCGCCGATCGCGGCCGACGAGCTGTCCGAGTCCGGCAACCTGATCGACCTGGCGACCGCCGGGCTCGAGCGCGGTGAAGGTCCGGTCATCCAGCTCGCCCCGATCGGGCTGGTCTACAACACCGAGGCGGACGCTCCGGCGCCCACCTCGTGGCTCGACCTGTTCGACGAGGCCTACGCGGGCCACGTCGCGCTCACGGACTTCTCGAACACGTACGGCGTGCTCTCGATGCTCCGTGTCGCCGACGCGCTCGGCGGGGGCATCGACGACCCGTCGCAGGCGATCACCGACCTCGGTGCCCTCGCCTCCTCGGGTGACGCGATCGTCGTCCCCACCTCGCCCGATCTGCAGACCGCCTTCGCCCAGCGCGACACCTGGCTCGCACCGTACGCGATGGACTACGCCGGCACGCTGCAGGACGCGGGCCTTCCGGTAGAGTTCATCGTCCCGGAAGAAGGCGTCACCGCCTCTCTCATCACGGCGAACGTGGTCGAGGGCCGGGACAACCCCGACCTCGCGAAGCTCTTCATCGATTTCGAACTGCGCCCCGAAGCGCAGGCCGTCTTCGCGGAGAGCATGCGGTACTCGCCGGTCAACACCAAGACCGAGCTCTCCGACGAGGCTGCGGACGCCGTGCTGACCGGTGACGAGCTCGAGACGGTCGTCGTCTACGCTCCGGGCGATGTCGCGGCCTCGCGACCGGCCTGGACCGATGAGTGGAATGCGCTGATCACCAAATGAGTGTGCGAACCCGTAGGGAGCCCTGGCTCCTGCTCCTGCCGGCGATCGTGCTGCTCGCGCTCGCCTTCATCACCCCGGTGGCTGGCATGCTCCTCATGAGCGTGCAATCGTCGGCAGGCGGGTTCACCCTCGACAACTTCACCCGGTTGTTCACGAGTGAATATCACCTCCAGGCGGCGCTGCGCTCGCTCCGCCTGGGGGTGATCCAGACGGTGATCACGCTGATCATCGCGATCCCGCTGTCCTACGTCATGGCCCGCGCCGGCTCGAAGGTGCGCTCCTTCCTGCTGATCGTCGTGATCCTCCCCCTCATGACCAGCGTCGTGGTCCGCACCTTCGGCTGGGTGGTGCTGATGGGCCCGTCGGGTCTGCTGATGAAGATCCCCGGAGCCGAGTTCCTCGTCGGCGGCACACAGGGCTTCCTCGGCACCGAGACCGGTGTCGTGATCGCGATGGTGCAGGTGCTCCTGCCATTCGCGGTGCTGAGCATCCTCGGCGTCGTGTCGGGCATCCGGCCGCAGCTCGAAGAGGCCGCACGCACGCTCGGCGCCGGATTCTGGCGCACGCTGTGGCACGTCGTCCTCCCCCTCGCGATCCCCGGCATCGTCGCCGGAGCCTCGCTCGTCTTCGTCCTGTCGGTCAGCTCGTTCATTACGCCGCGCTTCATCGGCGGGGCGCAGATCCCGGTGTTCGCCCAGACCATCTACATCGACGCGACCACCAACCTCGACTGGTCGTTCGCGGCCGCACAGGCCGTGCTGCTGTTCGCCGGCGTCATGCTCGTGCTCGCAGCCACGTCCCGACTCGGGAAGCAGAAGGTGTGACCATGGTCCGTTCCGTTCCGATCCTCGGCAGGGTCCTCGCCATCGTCCTCGGCGTCGTGGTGACGCTCTACATGCTCGTGCCGCTCATGGTCGTCGCCGGTGCATCGGTGGGCGAGAACCGCTTCCTGACCTTCCCGGGTCAGGGCTTCACTCTCGACTGGTATGTCGAGGCGCTCACCTCCGACACCTACCTCGAGCCGTTCCGTCTGAGCCTGCTGGTGGGCATCACGGTCGCGATCGTCGCCGCATCCATCGGCACCGCGGCCGCACTCGCGCTCACCCGGTTCAAGGTTCCGGGTGGTGCCGCCATCCAGGGGCTGCTGATGTCGCCGCTGACGATCCCCACGATCATCCTCGCCATCGGTGCGCTGTCGATCTCGTCCCTCACGATCGGGGCGCCGAACGTCGGCGTCCTGATCGCGATCCACGTGGTGATCGCGATCCCGTACGTCATGCGCACCGTCACGGGCGTGATGACCAGGGCCGACCACTTCACCGAGGAGGCCGCGCGCACCCTCGGCGCCAGCGCCTGGAACCGCTACCGCCTGGTGGTGCTCCCGATCGCCCGCCCCGGCATCGCGGCCGGAGCGTTCTTCGCCTTCAACATCTCGTTCGACGATGCGGTCATCGCCCTCTTCCTGCGCACCCCGCAGCTCGAGACGCTCCCCATCGCCATCTACGGCCAGCTGGAGTTCAGCACGTCGCCCACCGTGGCGGCGGTCTCGACTCTCATGGTCCTGCTCACCGTCGTCCTCATGATCGTCCTCGAACGCATCATCGGCCTGGGAAGGTTGTTCGTCTGATGACAACACTCACCATCACTGCTCTCACCAAGGACTTCAAGGGGACCTCGGTGCTCAAGGGCATCGACCTCTCGATGCAGTCCGGGGAGTTCGTCTCGCTGCTCGGCCCCTCGGGCTGCGGCAAGACCACGCTCCTGCGCTGCATCGCCGGCCTCGAATCGCCCAGCGGCGGCACCATCGAGATCGCGGGACAGGATGTCACCGACCTTCCGCCCGAGAAGCGCCATCTCGGCATGATGTTCCAGAGCTACGCACTCTTCCCGCACATGAGCGTGGTCGAGAACGTGCGCTTCGGTCTGCGCATGTCGGGCGAGAAGTCCAAGTCCGAGCAGAAGGAACTCGCCGTCCGCGCGCTCGAGCGGGTGCAGATGGGCCACCTGGCCGATCGGATGCCGGCACAGCTGTCGGGCGGGCAGCAGCAGCGCGTCGCGCTGGCCCGTGCGATCGCGTTCGAGCCCCGCGTGCTCCTGCTCGACGAACCGCTGTCGAACCTCGACGCCCGCCTGCGGGAGGACATGCAGGTCGAGCTGAAGGAGCTGCACCGCACGCTCGGCCTGACCACCGTGTTCGTCACCCACGACCAGGAGGAGGCGATGAGCCTCTCCGACCGCATCGTCCTGATGAACGGCGGTGTGATCGAGCAGGAGGGCGCACCGGCCGAGCTCTACGGCGCGCCGCGCACCCCGTTCGCCGCCGACTTCATCGGTGCCGCCAACCTGCTCCCGGCCACCCGCTCCGGTGCGGTCGCCACGCTCGACGGCACCGCGATCTCAGTGCCGATGACCGGCGCAGGACCCGATGGCGCAGGAGAAGTGGTGCTCCGTCAGGAAGACCTGCGCCTCTCCCCCGTCGTCGGCCCCGACGCCCCGGTGAGCGTCGAGGTCGTCACGCACGTCTACCGCGGAGCGGACATCGTCTACATCGTCGAGCTCGCGGGCAAGCGGATGCGCGTCGTGCGTCCGCGGCACGAGGAGCCGATCCCCGAGGGCACGGCCGGTCTCGGCTGGCGTGAGGGTGCCGTGCTCTGGATCGCCGCCGCCTGAGGGCAGGATCCGCTCCTCGTCGGAGGTCGTCCTCCGACGAGGAGCAGTCGGTCATAGGATCGCGGCATGGCCGAAGAAGTATCCTCCTCCCCCGACGCTCCCCGCGATTCCTCCCGCCGAGGCTTCTTCAAGGTGGGCGGGGCCGCCCTCGCCGGCGCCGTGATCGGTGGAGCCGGGGGTGCGGCCATCGGAGCATCGATCGCCGGCAACACGCGTGACGGATTCGCGGCCGAACCCGATCAGTTCGCCGCCCTCACCCCGCGCAGCGAACCGGGCTTCGACCACCTCGTCGTCGTGATGGGCGAGAACCGCTCGTTCGACAACCTCCTCGGATATCTGTACTCGAAGGAGAGCCTGCCGCAGGGGGAGAAGTTCGAGGGCCTCGCCTTCGGCTCCTACAGCAACACCGCATCCGACGGCACGGTCGTCGACACCCATGTGTACGAGGGCGACACCGACCGCATCATGAGCCTCCCCGATCCGGATCCGGGCGAGGAGTATCCGCACGTCAACACACAGATCTTCGGCACGGTCGACCCTCCGACGAACGCCGACCTCTTCGTCGACGAGATGACCGCGCCCTTCAATGCCCCGACGCACGGCGAGAAGGCCACGATGTCGGGGTTCCTCGAGGACTACATCATCAACTTCCGTCGGCTGCGCAAAGGCGTCGCCCCGAAGCCCGAAGAGGCCGCGCACATCATGGGCTCCTTCTCCCCCGAGATGCTGCCGGTGCTGTCGACGCTCGCTGCGGAGTTCGCGGTGTTCGACCACTGGTACGCCGGCGTCCCCTCCCAGACCTTCTGCAACCGCTCGTTCTTCCACGCCTCCACATCTCACGGGTTCGTGACCAATCAGGCGGGCGGCGGCTACCGCAAGTGGCTGGATGCGCCGGCAGCGCCCACGGTGTTCAACCGGCTCGAAGACAAGAAGGTGAGCTGGAAGATCTACATCGACAAGCTCCAGCTCGTCTCGTTCACCGGGATGCTGCATGCGGCGGTGCTGGAGAAGTACTGGCGCACCGAGCACTTCGGCACGATGGAGGACTTCTACGCCGAGGCGAAGGCCGGGAAGCTCCCCGCGTATGCCTTCATCGAGCCGCGGATGGTCTACGACCACAACGACTTCCATCCCCCGTTCGGATCGCCCCGAGAGAGCGAGGTCGACGGCGAGGCTGTGTTCGACAGCGCCATCTCAGATGTGCGGGCAGGCGACCGCCTCATCCACGACATCTACGAGGCGGTGCGCACGAGCTCCTCCCCGAAGGGTTCCAACGCCGTCAACACCTTGCTGCTGATCACGTTCGACGAGCACGGTGGCTGCTACGACCATGTGCCGCCCCCTGCCGTGACCAAGCCCACACCCGAGACCGGACCGGGCGAGATGGGTTTCACGTTCGATCGACTCGGGTGCCGGGTGCCGGCGATCGCCGTGTCGGCCTACACCAAGCGCGGCAGCATCATCCACGACGAGATGCACCACGGTTCGGTCACCGCCACCCTGTCGCGCCTGCACGGTCTCGAGCCGCTCAACGACCGCGATCAGTCCGCGAACACGCTGCTGAACGTCGTGAACCTCGACAAGCCGCGGCATCCGTCCGACTGGCCGGTCACCACCCCGGCCTACACACCGCCGAATCCGGAGGACTCCGCACCGCAGCCCGGGGAGAAGGACCAGCTGAAGCCGCTCACGCCGCCCGCGCGTGGCCTGCTGGGTCTGCTCCTGGCGCGATACGGCAAGCCCGGCGAACCGGAGCCGGAGACCTTCGCCGACGCCTACAAGCTCCTGCACGAGCACGGCGAGGAGCTGTTCGGCCCGCCGACGGGCAGCTGACCCGCGCTCCAAGGGTGCACCGGGCGGAAACTCATCCGCATCGCTCTACCGCAACATGTCCGACCTCATCGGCGACCGAAAACGGTCTCGACGTTTCAAATCGCGAGCCCACAGCGAATCGGCCGTGTAGGTGTGCGGAACGACACGAAGGGATCATCCCAGCGTGGGTTGCAGGCGTAGTCTCGATCGATCCATGCCCACGGATCTCTGGGGCGCAATCGATCCATGCCCACGGATCTCTGGGGCGCAGCCGACCCGCCATACGGGCATGCAGACCGCGTCGACCAGCTCCAAGGATCCCAGCACGCGCGACGAAACCCAGGGCGACGCGGAGCACCCGAAGCCGGGCATCGTCTGTGCGCTCTTCATTCAGCACTCGGACCGGGGAGAGTTCTCTGAGCTGAGGTTTCATTCCCTGGAACCAGGTGGCAGCGACACCGTCACCCCCGCTTCGATCAATGAGGGCGGCGACCTGGCAGACCAGTCGCAGCTGCCGAACCGTATTCGATAACGGGAACCGCTCCCTTCCGCCGGCTCGCGCACCGCACGCGTTATGTTGACGGTCTTCGCGGTGACGAGCTCGATCGCTGGACGGAGCGGCGGAAATCTCAGTCGGTCGCCAGGGCTTTGTCTGTCGGCCAGACACCCTACAGACACGGAGCTAACGGGTCGGAGACACTGAGGCTTCCGGTTCTTCAATGAGAGGAGGTCATGACGAGGAAGTTCTTGACGGCATTGTCAGGCGGGGCCACAACGGTGATAGGCCAGGGTGATCATCAGGAGCATTGAAAACCAGATCTCCCGATGATCGAGCCGCAAGTGCTACGTTCCATCTATGGTGGTGTGGATCGTGTACTTGGAAAATACTCCTGGTTTCATCGGCGTGTTCGACGCCGAAGATGACGCGTACGAATTCCAGGAGAGATACGCAGCTGACAGCGGCCTCTCCGTTCTGCTTACCCCTGTTACTGTGCCCTACCGGGCCACAGGAAAAAATGCGTCTCTCTACTCACAATAGACGCCATAAGTGCGCAACGCGCTTCATTCGGCGACTATCTTGAAGCAATTTCAACTCCACGACCGTAGGGTCGGTCTTCTTATCACGGGATCGCTGATCCTCGGGATGATGGCAGCCGGTGGCCCGGCCTACGCAGCCTCTTCGGGGAGCGATGAACTCGATCTCCCGCCGCTCACAGCGACAAGTTCGGAGAATGTCCCGGACGAATATCTCGTCTACCCAGAAAGGAACGCCACTTCCGGCTGACGCCATTTTGCCGTGGGAAATATGTGGAAACGATCCTCCGCAAAAGGGCTTCCCCACGGCGGGGTTGGCGCGAAGCCAGCTATTTCTAGTTGTTGGGGAGCGGTAACAAAGACGTTCATCAGGTCAATCGTCTTCATGCCCAATGGGTGGATTTAGGTTGCTGTAACCGCGGCCTTCGAGAGTTTTGGCACCGGGAATATGGAGCAGAAGAGTGTCCTTTACAAATGCAATGGGACTGGGCAGCACACGTTCCGCGTTGTGTCGTACTTCAAAGCCTCCGGGGCGAAGGATGTCATCGCTGCGGAGGCTCCGCATAGCCCAGGTGACTACAAGCTCCAGTGTGGTTAGAGGACTACTCGACCTCAGGATGCGCTGAGCAATCGCTGCAAAGAGCCGAATGCCACCCTCACTCCCAAAGTTCCCCGCGAACCGGCGCACTGAAGCCGCGAGCATGCGGGGGGAGTGAACGGTATGCCGGGTCGCGCTCGGTGAACGCTCCGGCTGCCGCCAGCCACGGCATCGCACGATTGCTACGATCCGGTCGCCGTCGCCGGACGTAGCGTGCAGAACGCCGAGGGTCCTCACGGGTCCTCGGCGTTCTAGGTCTCCCGGTGGTTAGCTCCAACCGAGTGCCCGACACTCGCCCAAGCTTCGACTCCGCGGTTTCCAGACTCACGCCGCAGGCCATCCGTGAAGATGGGTCGGGCTTCATCGGCGTCGCCGGCGACCAGGTGCATGGTGTTGTACTCGGCACCGAGGGTCGATCTCCCGCGCGACCTCAGCCAGGTATCGGTCGATCTCTTGCGCGGCGGCCTCACGACTTCAGGTCGGGGATGAGCCTCTTGCCCAGATCGACCGTGTCATCGATCTCGTAGCCGAGCCGCCGGTAGAAGTCGACCACCTGCGCGTTGCCCGCACGCACCTGCAGATTCACCTTCGGGCAGCCCAGGTCGCGCAGACGGGTCTCGACGTGGGTCACGAGCTCCCTGCCCACCCCGAGCCCACGGGAGTCGAGCTGCGTGGCGAGGTAGTTCATCCACCCGCGATGCCCGTCGTAGCCCGCCATGACCGCGCCGAGGATGCGCCCGGTCTCGTCCTCCGCCACGAGGAAGAGCTCGGGCTGCACCGTCAGCTTCCGCGCGATGTCCTTCCGAGAATCGTTCCACGGTCGTGTGAGCCCTGCGTCCGCCCACAGGGCGACGACGGCGTCGGTGTCTTCAGGCTGGAACGGTCGGATGCGCACAGGTCCAGCCTCCCAGATCCGATTCTCCCGCGAGAGTCAGCCCTCGCGGGAGAACGTGATGTGCGTGACGCCGGACTCGGCGACCTCCGAGGTGACGCGATAGCCGGACTCGAACCCGCGCAGGTCGTCCCACAGACGGATCCCGCTCCCGATGAGGATGGGGGTGATGCCGACGTGCAGCTCGTCGACGAGACCGGCACGCAGATACTCGCGCACCGTGGTCGGCCCGCCTCCGACGCGCACGTCGCGTCCATCCGCAGCAGCCACCGCCGTGCGCAGCGCCTCGTCCGGCGCGGCCGAGAGGAAGTGGAAGCTCGTGCCGTTGGCGAACTCGATCGACGGTCGCGGTGTGTGGGTCAGCACGAACACCGGAGCGTGGAACGGCGGCTCCTCTCCCCACCACCCACGCCAGTCGGGGTCGTCGGGGTTCGCGTGGAGCCCGAACATCCCGGCGCCCATGATCTCGGCGCCGATGTTCTCGAAGTAGTGCGCGGCGTACTTCTCATCGACACCGGTGGTGCCGGCGCCACTGGTGTCGAGGAAGACGCGTTCGTGGAAGGTGCGGGTGGCCGTGTACGCAGCGGTCAGTCTTCCCCAGTCCTCACCGAAGGGGTTCTCCGGGGTCTGATCGGTCGTCGTGGCGAAGCCATCGAGCGAGATGTTGAGATCGACGCGAACACGGGTCATCGCTGCCTCCGGAGCTGCGCGGGGTGACGGTGCGTCCATCGACGCGCCGTCACCCAGCGTCAGGGTTCCACGACGCCGTGTCAAGGATGTGGGTCGTGATCAGACCGGATCGCCCTGGACAGGCCCTTCAGTGTTCGGCTTCCAGCCCAGCGCCGGGGCCACGTGCTTCGCGAACGACTCCAGCACGTGCACGTTGTACTCCGGTCCGAGCTGGTTCGGGATATGGCAATAGTGAGCAACCAGGCTTTGAGACTCGCCGTGAACAGCAGAGCGCCGCACACAGCGCACCCTCGCGTGCTGCGGATGCCGCCTGCATCGGCTATGCGTCATTCGATGAGGTGCTCCTCTAGCGATATTCGCGACGACATCGCGAGCAGAAAGTTCTCGCACGCGCGATCTACCCAACTCGTGAAGAGCCACCACTGGCTGCTTCCCCGAAGTTGCTCAACGTGGTGGGGACGATATCGCACCATATTGCTCAGGTGGAGCATGACCGCGAATGTCAGAGCCTCCGCTGACAGCAGCCCGAGGTGGGGAGATAAAACGATGTTGTCGCGAGGGTGTGCGAGCGTCCGGTTACGAGAGATCAAGGAACGATCGAAAGCTTCACGAAGCCCCGGCAACGCGAGAGGCATGGCCGAGTATGGCACCGCGGGCTTCGACTCATACTTGACCACGTCGTCGCGATCACTTTCTACGTGATCGAAGGATTTCGCAAACGCCGCAGCTTCATCGAGCAACTTTCTCGGTGAGAGGTCAGCCTCGCGTAGAGCTAGGCGCGATACTTCCACGACCAGCCACGCAAGGCGATTCGGTCTCTTGCCGCTGGCTCGAATGTACGTGTTCTCAATGGGTATCAGTGAGGGGCGCTTGTTGAAGGCGCTGGCGTATAGATCGACGCTCTCGTTCAGGTAGGGGATGAGTCGCGAGATCTGCATTATCCCCGGGCTCCACACGTGGCCGCGGCCCGAACTTCGAGCGAGTAGGTGAAAGACACCATCCTGTTGGATTTGCAGGTGCTCTTGAGAGAAGTCGTACTGCCCAACGAGGCGCCCGTTCTCCTGGCCGATGCCGTGCTTGATGCCAGGTGTAACGGTGCTCGGATGGTCTCGAAGGGTGAGATACGCCTTAGTGGTATTGAGTACGAAATAGTACCCCAAGAGGGGTTTGGCAATCGGCTCGGCGCGAATGGCGGCCTCATAGTACTGACGGGCCTGCTGTACATACGCGCTCAACCGAAGCTTGGCTGGAGCGTCGAGCGAAAGCGCTCCTGTCTTCTGCAAGGCAGTTTCGCCAGCAGCAGCCGCTATCTCCATCGTTGACCAAAGGTCGGCCACCGATGCTCGAGGCGAGACGGGGTGACGAAACGACCCAACACCAGCCGCTATCGGGCGTCCGTTGTATGCGGTGGGCTCACCTGGACGCGCAGCGGGAGGCCGGCCTGCTCGCGCGACCGCGGTAGGTGTGACGCTCGACATTTTTCCGCCCCCGAAGTGTCGTCTTCTAACACACTGCTTCGTTGACAGTAGCGCTACTAGGCGGGTCGCACGGAAGGCGCACCCGAGACGAAAGCAGTGGTTTGCTCGTGCCGCGCTCGACTCACAAGACATAACAGCACGCACTGAGAGGCGGCCATGCCACTCCTCAATGCTGCGTTACGTCGCCCTCGCACCTAATTGACGATCGCATCTTTGTTGCAGAGCGAACCAGACGTGCCTTGTCAAGCACACGGGTCGTGATCAGACCGGATCGCCCTGGACCGGCCCTTCGGTGTTCGGCTTCCAGCCCAGCGCCGGGGCCACGTGCTTCGCGAACGACTCCAGCACGTGCAGGTTGTACTCCGGTCCGAGCTGGTTCGGGATCGTCAGCATCAGGGTGTCCGCGGCCATCACCGCCTCGTCCTGTCGAAGCTGCTCGATCAGCACGTCGGGCTCGGCCGCATAGGTCTTGCCGAACGTGGAGCGGAACCCGTCGATGATGCCGATCTGATCGGCGTTCTCCTCGCTCTGAAGGCCGAAGTAGGCGCGGTCCATGTCGGAGACCAGCGGGAACACACTGCGGCTGACCGAGACGCGCGGGGTGCCGGTGTGTCCGGCCTCCTTGTATGCGGACCGGAAGAGGTCGATCTGCTCACGCTGCAGTTCGTGGAACGGCTGCCCCGTGGCCTCGGTGACGAGGGTCGAGCTCATCATGTTGAGACCCTTGCGACCCGTCTCGATCGCGGTCGGGCGCGAACCCGATCCCCACCAGATGTGATCGCGGAGTGTCGGCGACTGCGGCTCGATCGCGAGATAGCGCCCAGCCCCCACCACGCGCGGGTCGCCGGGGGCGATTCCCTCCCCCGTCGATCGCACGCAGGAACAGGTCGAACTTCTCCCGGGCGATGACGCTTCCGCGCTCGGTGTCCTCCTCATCGACGTAGCCGAACGTCTCGTATCCGCGCAGAGCCGTCTCGGGTGAACCACGGCTCACGCCGAGCGCGATGCGACCGTCGGAGATCAGGTCGAGAGCGGCCGCCTCCTCCGCGAACTGGAACGGGTTCTCGTAGCGCATGTCGATCACGCCCGTGCCGACCTCGATGCGCTTCGTGCGCGCCGCCATGGCCGCGAGCAGCGGCATCGGCGAGGCGGCCTGACGCGCCCAGTGGTGCACGCGCACGTAGGCGCCGTTCACACCGATCTCGTCGGCGCCCTCGGCGATCTCGATGGTCTGCTTCAGCATGTCGCCCGCCGTGCGGGTCGCTGAGCCGGGCACATCCGCGTAGTGCCCGAAGGAGAGGAATCCGAAAGCCTTCATGATCCATTCCAACGCATAGATCTGGGGACTATTCCCCCGGCACCAGAATGCCGTCGAGCACCAGGGAGCGGATGCGGGGCTCGAGCTCGGCCCACAGATCCGGCAACGGCACCTCGAAGAGGTCGGCCAGCGCCGAGGCGATCTGCACGACGGTGAGTTCGCCGTCGCAGGCGCCGACGAACCCGGCGAGCGCGGGATCGACGTTCACCGTGCGGGCGAAACCACCGCCCTGTCGCAGCTCGATGACGCTGGGATCGTCGTTGCCCGGCAGCAGGTGCCGCGCCTCGGTCACGTCCGGAGCCGTCACCAGCGTCGAGGGAATACCCTCGGCGAGCACGTCGTGGGCGGCAAGGCCCGTGCCCAGAGCGGTCCCGACGTTCGAGACCTGCTGGGCGATCCTCTCCGTGCGCCGAAGCGGATGCTCCGGCGCCCCGCGGCGCATCAGCACGTAGCCGAAGCCGATCGACGTCACGCCTCGGGCGGCGAAGTCGTCGAGCCAGGCGGTCAGCAGCGGCGTGAAGGCCGGGTCGCGCGGCGTCGTCCCCCCGTCACGGATCCACAGCTCGGCATAGCCGAGCGGGGTCAGCTCCTCGCGTTCGATCACCCAGAGGTCGAGCTCGCTCGGCACCCAGGCCTCGAGACGGGCGAGGCCGGTGATGCCGGACCTGGACTCCCAGTTGCCGAGCAGCTGCGCGATGCCGTTCTGCGTCAGATACGCGGGCGCGCTCCGCACGAACTGCTCGACCAGCGCATCGCCCACCAGTCCGCCGTCTCGGTACTCGTAGGCCGGGACCCCCTCCACCCGCGGCGTGATGACGAACGGCGGGTTGGAGACGATCAGGTCGAAGGCCTCTCCCGCGACGGGCTCGAACATGCTGCCGTGCCGGAACTCGATGTTGACCACCCCGTTGAGGCGGGCGTTGAGTTCCGCGAAGGCCAGGGCGCGCTGCGAGATGTCGGTCGCGATCACCGTGCCGGCGCGACGGGCGACGAGGAGCGCCTGGATACCGCAGCCGGTGCCCAGATCGAGAGCCCGATCGACCTGGATGGGAACGATCGTCTCGGCGAGCGTGCGCGACGCTCCCCCGACCCCGAGCACATGGTCGGCAGGAAGAGGGCCATCGAGCGCCACCTCGTCCAGGTCGCTGGCGATCCACCACTCCCCGACACCATCCGCATCGACGAAAGACTGCGGGCGCAGCAGCGCGGTCGGGGTCACCGTTTCGGCGTCGGACGTGCCCAGTCCGAGAGCCACTAGCCCGTCCACTCCGAGGTGCGGCAACGCGGCGGCGACGGCCCCCCGCGGCTGCGGCTTCCCGAGCACGAGCAGTCGCCCGAGCGTCGCCAGCACGCCGGAGTCACCGGCGATGGCGCGCAGGATCGGCTCGTGCATGCCGCGCGCGAGAGCGTCGTCCGCTTCCTCCCCCCATAGACGACGAAGCGGCTCGGAACGGAGGTCGGCGGCGTCGAGATCGGCGGCGAGCGCGGCGCAGCGAAGGGGGTCTGGGAGCGGTGCGGGGGTGTCGGACACGGCCGTCACTCTACGCGTCTTCAGGGTTCTCTTTCCCAGCGCCTCCTAGAATCGGGAGGTCAGTACTCACGATCAGCCCGTCTCCGGGCGTTCGAGGAAGACCTCCATGACCGCGATCACCCCCGAGCACGGCCTCCGTGCGCGCCTTCGAAGGCTCGCAAGCAGGACCGCTGTTCTCGCGATCGCGCTGGGCGCCTGCGCGGTCGTCGTACCGAGCGCGGCCAGTGCAGCCGGGACATCGGGTGCGGACGACGATGCACGCGTGGGCTTCCACATCTCCGCGGGCCTGCGCGGCCTCGTCGCCCCCGGCTCCGCGACCACGGCGATGCTCACGGTGCAGAACGACACCGAGTCGAAGCTCTCCGGCGGTCAGGTGCAAGTGGAGCTCAGCAGGACGCCGCTGACGGATGAGGCCTCTGTCGCGAGCTGGCTCGACGACGGCACGGCCCCGGGCGAGTTCGACGCCATCGGCTCCGACACGACGGCAGCCCTCGATGCCGGAGAGTCGGCCATGACCACGGTCTTCGTGCCGGCCGAGACCCTCGGGGCCCTCGCTCCGGGCGTCTACCCGCTACGGGCGGAGCTCACCGGCGCGAAGACGCAGAACACCGACGACGATGACGCAGCGGCGACCACCGCCACCAGTGTGCTGGTCGTCGCCGATTCTCAGACCACTCAGGTCGGGGTGCTCGTCCCCATCACGGCGACGCCCGAGGGCGGTGCTCTGCTCAGTTCGGACGAGCTCGCTGCCCTCACCGGCCCCGAGGGCGCTCTCACCGCTCAGCTCGACGGTGTGGCGGGCACCACCGCGGTCCTTGCGATCGATCCCGCCATCGTCGCCGCCATCCGCGCTCTCGGTTCCGCGGCGCCCGAGAGCGCCCAGGACTGGCTGCGTCGCCTCGATGCCCTGCCCAATGCGCGGTTCGCGTTGCAGTTCGGCGATGCTGATGCCGCGGCCCAGGCGCAGGCGGGTCTGCCCGAACTCCTGCAGCCGACGACGCTGGCCCCGTTCCTCAATGCGGCGAACTTCTCGCAGACCCCGGCCACGCCTGCGCCGACCGGCACCCCGGCCACGACACCCGAGCCGACGCCCGGCCCGACCGGGACACCACAGCTGCCCGACGATAAGGAGCTCACCGCGATCGACGGCGCGCTCGCTCAGATCCTGTGGCCGGACGACGAGCTCAGCGAGGATGACCTGGCCGCTTTCACGAGGTATCTCGGTGTGGGCACGACCACGATCGTCTCCTCCACCGCCGTAGGCGGACAGAGCGCGGCGCACGCCACTGCCGGCGGAAACGACCTGCTGGTCACGGACACCGCTCTGTCCGAGTCCCTGTCGGAGGTTGCGGCCGAGTCCGATCAGGTGGATCGCCAGCGTCTGCTCGCCGAGGCATCCGCCCTGCTCATGCTGGCAGCGGATCGCGTGGCCGGTGCTCCGCTGCTGATCGGTCTCGACCGTGATGAGAACCGTGACGCCGATGCGCTGCGCGATGCGATCTCCTCCGCCGACTCGATCGGTTTCGAGGTCTCGGCGCTGCGTGCGACTCCGGCGATCCCCGCCTCCGTCACAGCCCAAGCCGACCCGGCACGGGCAACGGCGGTGACGGATCTCCTCGCCGACGAAGCAGCACTCACCGCCTTCTCATCGATGCTCAGTGATCCGCAGGTCCTGCTGAGCCCCGAGCGCATCCGCATCCTGCGCACGTTGGCCGTCGGGACACCGGCGAGCGCCTTCGCCAAGAACGTCGAGAAGCACCAGAAGCGCACCACGCAGACGCTGAGCGCTGTGAGCACACCGCCGTCCAGCACCATCCAGCTGCTGACCGCCAATGCCGACCTGCCCATCGCCGTGCGCAACGACCTTCCGTGGCCGGTGACGGTGCAGCTCTTCGTCTCGCCGACCGACCCTCGTCTCGAGGTCACACCGATGACGGAGACGGTGGTCGAGGCCAACTCCACCAAGCGGGTCAAGGTCCCTGTGTCGGCACGCGTCGGCAGTGGCGAGGTCGATCTGCGACTCAGCCTGTACAGCCCCACCGGCGTGCAGATCCAAGGCCAGGAGGAGATCCGGGTCGCCGTCCGTGCCGAGTGGGAGACCATCGGCCTGATCGTCTTCGGAGGGCTCGCCGTCGTCCTGATCGCGCTCGGCGTGATCCGCACCGTGCGCCGCAAGCGCCACGAAGCAGCCGAAGAGGCCGCCGTCGAAGCCGAGATCGAGACGCTCGAAGAGGGTGCCGTGCACACACGACCGGATGCCACCGCGACCGAAGACAAGAATGAGTAGCCTCGGCCGTGCCAGCGCCGTCATCGGCGCGGGCACCCTCGTCTCCCGCCTGACCGGTCTGCTGCGCAGCATCGTGCTCGTCGGAGTCATCGGCTCTCTCGGGTCGCAGGCGGCTGATGCGTTCACCTACGCGAACCAGCTGCCCAACAGCGTCTTCTCCCTGATCTCCGTCGGAATCCTCACGGCGGTCATCGTCCCCCAGATCGTCAAGGCGACCGCGGATGCCGACGGCGGCAATGCCTTCATCTCGAAGCTGTTCACCCTGGGCACTGTCGTCCTGGTCGTGGTGACGGGAATCGCAACGGCGGCGGCACCGTGGCTGGTGCACCTGGTCGCCGGTAGAGCGACCGAGGCCACCCTCGCCCTCGCCACGGCACTCGCCTACTGGTGCCTGCCTCAGATCCTCCTCTACGGTCTCTACGCGATGCTGGGCGAAGCCCTCAACGCGCGGAAGATCTTCGGTCCCTTCACCTGGGCGCCTGTCGTCAACAACATCGTCTCGATCGTCGGCTTCCTCGCGCTCGGCGCGCTGTTCGGTCCCGTCTCCACGAAGGCCACCGACTGGACGCCGGAGATGATCACCCTGCTCGGCGGCACGGCCACGCTGGGCATCGCGCTGCAGGCCGTCGTCCTGCTCATCTTCTGGCGTCGCACGGGCCTCGCTCTCAAGCCCGACTTCCGTTGGCGCGGTGTCGGTCTCGGCAACGTCGGCCGCCTAGCCGGCTGGACCTTCCTCATGGCTTTCGCGAGCCTGTCTGCCGGAGTTCTCCAGGGCTACATCGTCAGTGAGGTCGCCGGTCTCGGTGCCTCCGCCACCGTGACCGCGAACGCGTGGCTGATCTTCATGCTCCCGTATTCCGTCATCGTGCTCTCGATCGGAACCCCCTACTTCACCCAGATCAGCGCGCACGCGGCTGCCGGTCGCGACGACGACGTCCGCGCCGACATCGCGCAGAGCATCCGCACGCTGCTCTTCTTCATCGTCGCGGCCACCGCGGCCGTCGCCGCCGCGGCCATCCCGGCATCTCGGGTGTTCACCGAGTCCGCCGAAGACGCCCAAGCCGCCGCAATGGTGCTGCTCGCCTACCTCGTCGGGCTCATTCCTCTCACGATCCTCTTCATCGTGCAGCGCACCTTCTACGCCTACGACGACACGAAGACCCCGTTCTGGTTCACGATCTTCCAGTGCGTCCTCATCGTGGTCACCGCCCTGGCCGCGCTCGGTCTGCGCGAAGCCGGGATCATCCCTCTCACCTCTCTCGCCGCGGCGATCGCCCTCGGCCAGTCGATCGCGAGCATCCTGCAGACGATCGTCGCCACCTGGCTGCTGCACAAGAAGATCGGCGGTCTGAGGATTCGTTCGTGGATCACGGCCATCGGTCGCTTCACGATCGCCGCGATCCCGGCAGGATCCGCCGGATGGGGAACGTTCCAGCTTCTCGGCGGCACCACGGGTTGGGCCACCTCCGGCGTCATCCCCGCCACCCTCGCGACCGCGATGGTCGGCCTCGCCGTCGTGATCGTCTACATCGCGATCCTCGCCATCATGCGTGCCCCCGAGCTCACGGCCGGCCGCGCGCTGGTCCGTCGCTTCCTCCCCGGTCGCTGATCGGCGCACAGAGCCTTCTCCCAGTCCGGCGGCACACAGTGTGCTGGGAATGCCTCGCGGTTACCATGGGTTGAAGCACTCGAAGGTCATTCGACTGCAGTTTCAAAGACGGAGAGCACATGCGTCAGGTCATCATCATCGGCTCCGGCCCCGCCGGATTCACGGCTGCCATCTACGCCGCCAGGGCGAACCTCAAGCCGCTGCTCATCGCGAGCTCGGTCGAGGTCGGCGGCGAGCTGATGAACACCACCGAGGTGGAGAACTACCCGGGCTTCCCCGAGGGCATCCAGGGACCGGAGCTCATGGCCAAGTTCCAGGAGCAGGCGGAGAAGTTCGGCACCGAGGTCGTCTACGACGACGTCACCGAGCTGCAGCTCGACGGCCCCGTCAAGAAAGTCATCCTCGGCAGCGGTGCGGAGCACGAGACTCAGTCGCTGATCTACGCGACGGGCTCGGCCTACCGCAAGCTCAACATCGACGGTGAGGAGCGCCTCTCCGGCTACGGCGTGTCCTGGTGCGCCACGTGCGACGGCTTCTTCTTCCGCGAGAAGACGATCGCCGTCGTCGGCGGCGGCGACTCCGCGATGGAAGAGGCCACGTTCCTCACGCGCTTCGCCGACAAGGTCTACGTCATCCACCGCAAGGACACCCTGCGGGCCTCGAAGATCATGCAGGAGCGCGCCTTCGCGAACGAGAAGATCGAGTTCGTGTGGAACAGCGAGGTCGCCGAGGTCCTCGGTGGCGACTCCGTGACGGGTGTGCAGCTGCGCTCCACGGTCGACGGCACGCTCCGTGACCTCCCGCTCGACGGGCTCTTCATCGCGATCGGCAACGACCCGCGCACGCACCTCGTGCACGACAAGCTCGAGCTGACGCCCGAGGGCACCATCTGGGTCGACGGACGCTCGTCGAAGACCTCGGTTCCGGGTGTCTTCGCTGCGGGTGACGTCATCGACCCCACCTACCGTCAGGCCATCACGGCTGCCGGCAGCGGCACGGTCGCCGCGCTCGATGCGGAGCACTTCCTCGCAGACCTGGAGGACGCGTCCGTGGAGGTCCCGGCCGCCGAGGCCGCCGAGGTCCTCACCGCCAGGGCATAGGCCGGGAACACTTTTCCCTCGTCGGCTGTTGTAGCAGACGAACCTCGAATCAAGGAGAACTCTGATGAGTGCAAAGGCTACGAGCCAGGCGACCTGGGAGCAGGACGTTCTGCAGGCCGAAGGTCCCGTGCTGGTGGACTTCTGGGCCGAGTGGTGCGGTCCGTGTCGCATGGTCGCGCCGGTTCTGGACGAGATCCAGGCCGACAACCCCGACAAGATCACGATCCTCAAGCTCAACGTCGACGAGAACCCCGAGCTGGCGATGAAGTACCAGATCACGTCGATCCCGGCGATGAAGGTGTTCCACGGTGGTGAGGTCAAGACGACCATCATCGGCGCCAAGCCCAAGTTCGCTCTCGAGAAGGACCTCGCCGCTTTCATCGGCTGATCCTGCGATTCGAAAGGGCCGTACCTCCCGGGGAGGTACGGCCCTTTCTTCGTCTCCGTGCCCCGTGTCGTGCGCGATGCGCCTCTCCGTCAGTCTTTGTCGTACACCGAGACGGGTAATAGTCCACGGGCAGCACGGGCTCGATCGACGAGGAGCTGGATCACTGCGGTCTTGCCCGCGTTGTATGACTCCTCGCCCATTCGCGAGGCATCGACAGCAGCGTGCTTCGCGCGTTCGTAGAGCTCGGCATCTTCCGGGTTCTGCAGCAGCCAGTCCCGAAGGATCCTCTGGTTCACCTCATCCCACCTGGACGCCTCGAAGAAGTGGGCGATTCGGGTGCGCACGCCGTCCTCCTCGAAGACCATGACCTGGTGGCTTCGCACTCCGCTCCCGAGCCGCCACCCGACGGTCTCGAGGGCGGGCAGATGCCGGTCGAGGTCCTCCTCGTCGGCGATCCGCACCGCGACATCGATGATCGGCTTGGCACTCATCCCCGGGATGCTGGTCGAGCCGATGTGCTCGACGATCCAGCTCGGGTTCCCCTGCGTCCGCAGTTCTGCCGCGACCCTCCGGAAGGCGTCCGGCCAGGCCGGATCGTACGGATCGAGGACGGCCTCCACGTCAGGAGGCGTCGGCGACGGACGGATCCCAGCGGCGGTGGCGCTGCTTCTCGTCCAACAGGCCCCAGACGGCCGAGGTCAGCTCCGGGTACTCCAGTGCGATCTGTCGCAGCACACGATAGTGGCGGGCCGCGTTGGGACGCACGCCGTCATTCGCATTGATGTTGTCGGCGCGAAGAAGGTAGACGACGAGCTCGTCGACGCTCGGGAGCTCCTCCATGAACTCCCACGGATCCTCGCCTCCGAGCAGGCGCTCCTGGATGAGGACCGCGAGTTCGTCGGCCGCTTCGGCCCGCAGCACTTCCAGGCTGGCGCGACGCTGTACGGACTCGGTCATGCTTCAAGCCTACGTCGGCTGGGGACCCCTCCGGCGCTGCACCTTCATGTTCTCTGTCATCTCCTCGAGCTCTTTCCCCTTGGTCTCCGGCACCTTGAAGAAGACGAAGAAGAACGACAGAAGCGCGAAGAACGCGTAGAAGCCGTAGGCGAAGGTGAGTCCGATCTCCGCGAAGGCCGGGAACGTCGTGGAGATGAAGAAGTTCGCGACCCACTGCGCCGCAGCGGCCACCGCGAGGGCGCCGGCTCTGATCGAGTTCGGGAAGATCTCGCCGAGCAGAACCCACACGAGCGGGCCCCAGCTCGCGCCGAAGAACACGACGAATCCGTTCGCGCAGACCAGCGCGATGGTGGCCCAGGGGTCGGGGAGTGTCGCGGTCCCCTGCGCGTCCAGCGTGCCGAACGAGAAAGCCACAGCCATGAGGCCGAGGGTCACGGTCATCCCCACCGAGCCCACCAGCAGCATGATCCGTCGACCGATCTTGTCGACCAGCAGGATCGCCACGATCGTCACGACGATGTTCGTGACAGAGGTGATGACAGAGGTGAGCAATGCGCTGGACTCGTCGAAACCCACCGACTGCCAGAGCGTGGTCGAGTAGTAGAAGATGACGTTGATGCCCACGAACTGCTGGAAGACCGACAGCAGGATGCCGATCCAGACGATCGGCTTCAGTCCCAGACGGTTGCCGCGCAGGTCGCGCAGAGACTCGGAGCGTTCGGTGTCGATGGTTCCGGTGATCTCGTCGATCTTCCCCTGGACGTCGACGGTACCGGTGACGGTTTCGAGAACCTCAGCCGCCCTTTTCAGCTCCCCCTTGCGCACCAGGTACCGCGGAGACTCCGGGAGCCGAAGGGACATGAGCCCGTAGACCAACGCGGGGATAGCCGCGACCATGAACATCCACCGCCAGGCCGTGAGACCCCACAGTGGCTGATCTGCGGCACCGGCGAGACCGGCGAGCAGCGCGTCTGAGAGCAGCGCAGCGAAGATACCGGTCACGATGGCGAGCTGCTGCAGGGATCCGAGGCGACCCCGCACGGCTGCCGGTGACACTTCAGCGATGTATGCCGGCGCGATGACCGAGGCCGCGCCGACACCGAGTCCACCGATCACTCGCCAGATGATGAGGTCGACGACGCTGAAGGCGAGACCAGAGCCGATAGCGGAGATGAAGAACATCGCCGCTGCGACGACCATCACGGGAATGCGTCCGTACTTGTTGGAGACCGGTCCTGCGAACCAGGCACCCACCGCGCAACCGATGAGAGCGGAGGAGACGGCAAAGCCCTTCAGGGCCGTGCCGAGATCGAACCCGGAGACGTCACCGGCCAGGGCATCCACGGCGCCGTTGATCACGGCCGTGTCGAATCCGAAGAGGAAACCACCCAACGCGGCCGCGATGCTCACCGCGATCACACGGCGCTTGATGGCTACTGGACCGGCTGTACTCGACATGACATCCCCCTCGTCGTCACGATGACGCGAGTCTAGGCTAGCGCTGCCGTGGCCGGGGCCTCACTTCGACGAGCCGTAACCGCTCTCTCCGATCTCCTCCAGGATGCGATTGAGATCCTGGATGGAAGCGAAATCGATCGTGACCTGGCCTTTCCGTGCGCCGAGAGCGATCTTCACGCGGGTGTTGAGTCGGTCACCGAGCTTGCCGGCCACCTCGTCAAGGTATGCGCGGCGCGCACCGGGGGTCGGCTTCACGGACTTGCCGGCGCTGGGCTGCGACTTGGCGGCCTCCTCGGTGGCGCGCACGGAGAGGTCCTCGTTCACGACCTTGTCCGCGAGACGCTGCATCGACTCCGGAGTCTCGAGACTGAGGATGGCTCGCGCGTGCCCCGCGGTCAGCACCCCGGCCGCAACCCGCTGCTGCACGGGTACAGGGAGCTTCAGGAGCCGGATCGTGTTGCTGATCTGCGGACGTGAGCGACCGATGCGTGTGGCCAGCTCCTCCTGAGTGATTCCGAAGTCCTCGAGGAGCTGCTGGTAAGCCGAGGCCTCTTCCAACGGGTTCAGCTCGGAACGGTGGAGGTTCTCCAGCAGGGCGTCACGGAGGAGATCCTCGTCGGCGGTCTCGCGAACGATCGCGGGGATCACTTCGAGCCCGGCCTCACGAGCAGCACGGGTACGTCGCTCCCCCATGATGAGCTCGTACTGGCCCTCGCTGTTCTTGCGGACGACGACGGGCTGGAGCACACCGAACTCACGAACGCTGTGGACGAGCTCAGCGAGATCTTCGGGGTTGAAGTGCGTTCGCGGCTGACGGGGGTTGGCGACGATCGTGTTCGGATCGACCTGGATCAGGTGGATGCCGGGGACGACCTCGAGTTCGGCGGCGTCGGCTTCGACCTCGGGTACTGCCTCCGCATTCGCCTGTCGCAGGCTCGCGCCAGGGAAGAACACGTCGACAGGACGCTCCGACTGATCAGTCGTGGGGATGAGGGCGCCGATACCCCGGCCCAGCCCAGTGCGCTTCGCCATCATTTCTCCTTGCTCTGCGTCGCTGTGCGCGATGCGATCTCAACGGCAGCCTCACGGTAGGCGATCGCGCCAGCGGATTGACCGTCGTACGCGATCACGGTCTGCCCGAAGCTCGGGGCCTCCGATACCCGGACCGAACGCGGGATGACCGTCTCCAGCACCTGTTCCGGGAAGTGTGTGCGGACCTCTTCCGAAACCTGCTGCGCGAGGCGTGTGCGCCCGTCGAACATCGTCAGCAGGATCGTGGAGAGATGAAGGACGGGATTCAGGTGCTTCTGGATCATCTGGATGCTCCCGAGCAGCTGACTCAGTCCCTCGAGTGCGTAGTACTCGCACTGGATGGGGATGAAGACCTCCGTCGCCGCCGTGAAGGCGTTGATCGTGAGCAGCCCCAGTGATGGAGGGCAGTCGATGATGACGAAGTCCATCGGGTGGTCGGCGAGATACACCTCGAGGGCACGACGCAGGCGATGCTCTCGAGCAACCTGTGCAACCAGCTCGATCTCTGCACCCGCGAGGTGGATGGTGCTCGGCGCACAGAAGAGGTTCGAGTCCTCCGGGCTCTCCTGGACGATGTCCGCGAGCGGGAACTCATCGATCAACACGTCGTAGACGCTGGGGACCTCGGCGCTATGCGGCACACCCAATGCTGTGGAGGCGTTGCCCTGCGGATCCAGATCGATGACCAGGACCTTCGCGCCCATTCCCGCCAGGGCCGAGGCGATGTTCACGGCGGTGGTGGTCTTCCCCACACCGCCCTTCTGATTCGACACGGTCAGCACACGGGTTTCCCCGGTGAACTCGACGGTGGCGGCCTCGAGTGCACGCCTACGGGCGGAGAGGTCAGCGAGTTCCCGCGCAAGCGGTGTATCCATCCCGAACGATCCGTTCGATGACGTCTTCTCGGATTGTTTCACGTGAAACATCCACTCCTTTCGGGGCCGCGTTCCACTCTAATCGCTGGGAGTGACGTCCGATGACGGAGGGGCGCACGGTGCGCTCCATCCCCGGACAGCCGGGGCGCGGAGCACCACTGGAAATTGCGTCCGGATGGCGGTTGCTTGGAGCAGGAACGTCGATGTTTCACGTGAAACGGTCGCGTTCTGGGGGTGTCTACCCCCGTAGGTACGCCGCGTCCATGCGACAAGCGGTGCGTGAGACGCCCGTTCACGTCGGACCTCCCATGACGCTGGGCCCGCGGCGTGACCCGAGCGCTTGTGCTCCTCTGGTCCTGATCCCTCCTCCCCCACATCACCCTTTGCGGACTGCACACACGGCTCGCCACACACCTCTGCCGATCGGGCCGCCACACACTCGTACCGAAGTGCGCGTTTCATGCCGGCTGACAACCGAAGGGATACTGGCCGCAGTGAGAACACGTAGGAACACCCATGGCACCATCGACGCCGTTTCACGTGAAACATGTGTTGGGTGGCCGTACACGCCCGAGGGGATCCCCACAGCCACCGACATGACTCCTGGACGGTGTCCACTCGCGCCGTTTAACAAGCTCTCACGAGATCCGAGCCGGCCCCGTCGCTCTGGCGTTGCAAGCTGACGACGCGTCACCCTCCCCAAGCTGACCGCGCTGCACAAGACCCGTGATCAGGAGTCGCCTGAACGTAGGAGCAGCGCACGCAAGAGAGGCGCACCTAGGAGGCGGCTGTCGCCGCAGCCGCTGGCCTCTACCGCTCATGGAATCGGTACAGCCACCCCTCCCCCACCTTCCCGCCACGTCTGCATCACTCTCCACGCTCCTATTTGCGGCGGCCTTGCGTAGAGGGGTCATTCACACCAAGAGACGGCGATCGGATGGGTACGTTTCACGTGAAACATGCATCCCTTGATGCTCGAAAGCAGTGGAGGCGAGCGGGGTAGCCCGTACACAGGGGTTCTCCAGCCGCAGAAATCTCCGAAACGCCCATGGCACCAGATCGCACCGCACACCATGCAGACCACGTCGGGCACGTCCGGCTCGTCAGGTACGTCAGGTACGTCAGGTACGTCAGGTACGTCAGGTACGTCAGGTACGTCAGGTACGTCAGGTACGTCAGGTACGTCAGGTACGTCAGGTACGTCAGGTACGTCAGTGTTTCACGTGAAACCGAACATGACACGCGTCCGATCTCGCAGTGACCTCCCTTCACAGAGCCCGCTAACGCGCATCAATCCGACGAACCCTGTCCGTACGACCAGCAACGTCCACCGCAACAGCAACGTCTGGAGCGGCAGCAACCCAGCACCAGCACCAGCACCAGCAGCGGTTACGCAGACCCGCATCCCTCCTAAACTCGTTCCTGACGGAATCCCACCCTGGCGATGGCATCGCCCTCGCGCGCGTTTCGATCGACCGGCGATGCACCTCCACACACCCAGGCTCACGGCTGGAAGCAGCATGGTGCCCATGTTTCACGTGAAACATGCCAAACGACCTCGACCTGCGAATGGGGCAGTGCAGACGAACCAACCTGCCATGGAGACCATTGAAGCCCGCCCAGCGCAGGAGAGCGCCTGATCCGGCGCCGATGGCGATGAACTCTGCAGGGTGAGGTCTCATCGGCCCGGGCGAACGAAGCTAGACGAAGGATCCAGCATCCGACGAACAATCAGGTCGAAAACTCGTCATCAGCGCCGTGCGATTCCCTGACACCCATCCCCTAGACACGGAAAGCGAGGTGTTTCACGTGAAACACCCCGCCTACCTGTCACAACGAAGCTAGCGAACGCGGGCGCGAACCACCCGAGTGGTCTCGGGGAGGACACCTTCCCCCAACACTTCGACCCTCACGTCTGACAGCCGGAACTTCTTGATCTGCTTCTGAGCCGCATCGATCTCGTTCGGTGCGTTCATCCCCTTGAGGAGCGCGAGCTCGCCGCCGTCTCGTACCAGCGGAGCAGTCAACGGGATCAGGGTACGCAGCGCGCTGACGGCTCGAGCAGTCACGACATCGAAGCCATCCCCGGGCTGCACGTCCTCCGCACGAGAGCGAAGAACAGTGACGTTGGCGAGTTCCAGGGCATCGACCTGCTCGTTGAGCCAGGTGATCCGCCGCTCCATCGGTTCGACCAGCGTCCACTGCACATCCGGGCGGGCGATCGCGAGCACCAGCCCAGGAAGTCCAGCACCGGAGCCGATATCAGCGACAGAGCCGTGGAAGAGAGGAGCAGCGATCACACTGTTGAGGATGTGTCGTGTCCAGAGCCGTGGCAGCTCGAGCGGCCCGATGAGTCCTCGCTCCTCGCCCTCGCGAGCGAGAGCTGCAGTGAACGATCGCGCCACATCGATGCGGTCTCCGAAGAGATCTGCGGCGACAGAAGGTTCAGGCTCCAGCTCACTCATGCGTGGCTCCGATCGAGCGATGTTTCACGTGAAACATCAACGACGGCGAAGAACCGTGTGACGGTCAGCACCCTCACCGTAGGACTCGGAGACCAGACCGCGCTCCGCAGCGATATCGTGCACCAGCTTGCGCTCGTAGCTGGACATCGAAGGCAGGGATGCCTGGGACGAGCCCTCATCGAGCTTCGCGGCAGCGGCGTCGACCAGGGTTTCCAGCTGACGGCGACGAGTGTCGCGGGAGCCGGCGATGTCGAGGATCAGTCGCGAGAACGAGCCGGTCTTGCTCTGCACGGCGAGGCGCGTCAGCTCCTGCAGCGCCTGGACCGTCTCCGGAGCGGAGAGCACTGACAGCGCATCGCCTTCGGCCTCGACCGAGACATAGGCACGTCCCTGACGAACATCCAGGTTGAGGTCACCGTCGATATCGGCGATGTCGAGGAGCTCCTCGAGGTAGTCCGCGGCGACGTCGCCTTCGTTCTCGAGCTGAGCCACGGTGGGCTCGGCGTTGTCGGTCATGGTTTCGCTCATGAACCGCTCCCCTTCTTCTTCGCGCGCTTCTTACCCACCGGCTGCTGGCGCTTCGGTGCTTCTGCCTTCGCCTTCTCAGCCTCTTCGAGCAGACGCTGCTGCTCTGCCTCGTAGGCGGCCATCGGGACGACCTTGCCCGAGGAGTCGAGCGCCTTGCCCTTGCGTGCCAGACGCTCTTCACGAGCCTTGGCGGCTTCCGAACCGGGAGTCGGCATCTCGCGGATGACGAGGAACTGCTGGCCCATGGTCCAGAGGTTCGAGATGAACCAGTACACGACGACACCGAGCGGGAAGAAAATGCCCGAGAAGATGAAGCCGAGCGGCAGCACGTAGAGCATGATCTTCTGCATCTGGTACGCCTGGCCGGTCTTAGCTTCCGGAGACAGGTTCTTCGAGATGATCTGCAGCTGAGTGAAGAACTGCGAGCCGATCATCAGAACGACGAGGGTGACCAGGATGATGATCGCCGTGGTGTTCTGCGCATCGACCGCGTCGCCCAGTGTCTCGTGCAACGACGCCACACCGAAGAGCTTCGCGTCGTAAAACTCCTTTGTCAGCTCAGCGCTCAGCAAACCGACTCCACCGACACCATCGACGGCGTGTTTCTTCACATCGCTCAGCACACTGAAGAGTGAGAAGAAGATCGGCATCTGGACCAGCAGCGGAAGACAGCTCGACATCGGCGTCGTGCCGTGCTTCTTGTAGAGGCCCATGGTCTCGCGGCTCATGGCCTCACGAGAGAGCTGATCCTTCTTGCCGCGGTACTTCTCCTGGACTTTCCGCAGTTCAGGAGCGATTTCCATCATCTTGCGCTGGCTCTTGATCTGCTTCACGAAGAGCGGGATCAGAGCGGCACGGACGACTATGACGAGACCGACGATCGAGAGTACCCAGGTCAGACCGGATGCCGCGGGCAGACCGACAGCGGTGAGAAGCCAGTGCCAGGCGACGAGGATCATCTCGACGACCCACTTGAGCGGCCACAGGATCGTGCCGATCAGGTCGAAGCCACCCGCCGCGGGCGCATCGCTGGGGGTGGTGCTGGCGAGCAGAAGGTCAAGACCCACCGTTCAGTCCTTTCGGGAAGGGACGACGAAACCGTGTGCGGTCAGGTCGTAGCGGAAGTGGTCGTGCGGACGGACGTCATCGACGCCGCCGGTGGTCCAGGGGTTGCAGCGGAGGATGCGCCATGCCGAGAGCGCCGCTCCCTTCACTGCGCCGTGCTGCTGCACCGCACCTACAGCGTAGGCGGAACAGCTGGGGTAGTACGCACAGACATCTCCATACATCGGGGAGATCACCTTGCGATACGCGGTCAGAAACCCCAGCACCAGATTGCGGGGGATCACGGGGATGCTGCGCACCAGGTCCTGCGAGCGAAGATGCGCAGTCCCGATCGACGAAGCCGGAAGGGCGCTCATGCCGACACCGCGTCGGACGCCGGCGTCAGCCTGCTCAGACAGCGATCGACATCGGCACGAAGCTCGGCGAACGATGCGGTGGCAGACGCAGGAAGGGCACGGATGACGACATCCGTGCCCTCGGGAACTCGCGGGAGCGCCTCCGCGCACACGGCCTTGAGCCGACGACGCACGGTGTTGCGCACCACAGCGGTGCCCACCTGCTTGCTGATGATGAATCCGAACCTCGCGGCTCTGCTCTCGCCCGTCGTCAACATCGAGGTGATGACGCGCGCCCCGCCACAACGGGAACCGCGACGAACGACCAGACGATAGTCGCTCCCGCGGGTCAGCCGATACGGGCGGGCGAGCACAGCAGACTACGCAGAGAGCTCGGTGCGGCCCTTCGCGCGGCGGGCAGCGAGGATGCCGCGGCCTGCACGCGTACGCATGCGGGCACGGAAGCCGTGCTTCTTGGCGCGACGACGGTTGTTGGGCTGGAAGGTGCGCTTGCTCATGGAATCACTCCGGGAATGCTGCCACCGGGTTCACTGCGACCGGAGACATGGGGTACTGCCAAAAATGGCATAAGTCAACCAAGTAAGGGTACGTCTTACCGACGCACAGAGCAAATCTGCGCGCTCACGTGGTGGTCTCCCGGTACGAACCGCACAGCCATTATCCACAACCGGACCACGCCCGGCAGGTGCAACACGCGCGCGTATTTTCAAGGGCAGGTTGCCGTTCACAGCCGGGATGACTACCGTGGCATCCTAAGTTATCCACAGGGGGCACGGCACGTCGACCCCGCCTCGATCACTCGTCCGGAGCGTCATGTCATCACCTGCCCAGCCCGACGTCCCCATCTGGACCACGGTGCAGGAGCTTCTGGTCGACGACGATCGAGTCACCCCGCAACTGCAGGGCTTCCTGAGCCTGGCCGTCCCGGCCGGTGTCATGTCGGCCACCCTCTACCTCGAGGTGCCGAACGACCTCACAGCCGCGCAGATCAACAAGAGACTGCGCCTGCCGATCATGGAGGCCCTCTCCCACATCGGTGAAGAGGTCACCTCCTACCGCGTCGTCGTGAATCACGAACTGGCCGAGCAGCAGACGGCACCGATCGCCGTCGGCGACTTCGGCCGGCACGAGCAGGTGCGCGTCGAGTCCCCGATGGAGCAGCCGACGCAGCTGCGCCATGAGTCCCGCCTGAACCCGAAGTACACCTTCGACAACTTCGTCATCGGGCAGTCCAACCGCTTCGCTCATGCCGCGGCGGTCGCTGTCGCCGAAGCGCCGGCCAAGGCGTACAACCCTCTGTTCATCTACGGCGACTCGGGCCTCGGCAAGACGCACCTCCTCCACGCGATCGGCGACTACGCACAGTCCCTCTATGCAGGGGTGAAGGTGCGGTACGTCTCGAGCGAGGAGTTCACGAACGACTTCATCAACTCGATCGCGAACAACCGCGGTGCCGCGTTCCAGGCGCGATACCGCGACGTCGACATCCTCCTGATCGACGACATCCAGTTCCTCCAGGGACGAGCCGAGACCCAGGAAGCCTTCTTCCACACCTTCAACACGCTGCACGACCACAACAAGCAGGTCGTCATCACCAGCGATGTCGCCCCGAAGCACCTGACCGGGTTCGAAGACCGGATGCGCAGCCGCTTCGAGTGGGGTCTCATCACCGATGTGCAGGCGCCCGACCTCGAGACGCGTATCGCGATCCTCCGGAAGAAGGCACAGAGCGAGGCGCTCCACATCCCCGACGAGGTCCTCGAGTACATCGCGACCGTGGTGTCGTCGAACATCCGCGAGCTCGAGGGCGCACTCATCCGTGTGTCGGCATTCGCCAGCCTGAACCGCTCCGCGCTCGACATCTCCCTCGCGCAGACCGTGCTCCGAGACATCATCGACACGGCCGAGGACAACATCATCTCGCCGACCGACATCATCACGGCCACCGCGCAGTACTTCAAGCTCACCGTCGACGACCTGTACGGCTCCAGCCGTTCGCAGCAGATCGCCACCGCCCGACAGATCGCGATGTACCTGTGCCGTGAGCGCACCAGCCTCTCCCTGCCCAAGATCGGGCAACTCTTCGGCAACCGCGATCACACGACGGTCATGTACGCCTACAAGAAGATCAGCGAGCTCATGAAAGAGCGACGCTCCATCTACAACCAGGTCACAGAGATCACCACGCAGCTCGGCCGACGCTGACACGCCGCGTCTCCGAGAAATGGGGAGGACCGCACCTGATCGGGTGCCGTCCTCCCCATTTTTGTGACACGGACAGGGGTTCTGACCCTCGGATAGATGCCTCTATGCACATGTGGATAACTTGTGGATGAAAGTGGATTCGGTCGGGACGAATGTGGGTTGATCGCCCAAACCTGTGGATAACTCTGGGAGGGCGCTCCTCGGCCCACAAGCCCCCAGCCCGCGGATTCCTCAGGGTTTCCACAACTGACAACTGTGTAGTTCCCTACTCGCTCTTGCTATCCACCGACTTATCCACAGTATCCACAGCTGTTAACACCGTTAAGGAGTTAAGTCATTCAAGGCGCGATCCGATCACCAGACGGTGGGGAGAACCGCCGGACGAACGACAAGAACCTCGGCGTAGGGATACGCCGGAGTGTGGGGCTAGCATGGGAAGCCCTGCACAGGCAGGGCAGACGACAACGCGTCACAGTTCGACGACAAGGGAGCACCAGTGAGGTTTCAGGTCAACCGCGATGTCTTCAGCGAGGCTGTCTCGTTCGTCGTCAAGCTTCTGCCGCAGCGCAACCCCCAGCCGATCCTGGCCGGAGTCCTGATCGAAGCAGATGGTTCGGGTCTGACGCTCTCCGCCTTCGACTACGAAGCGTCCGCGCGGACGACCATCGAAGCCACGGTGGAGACACCCGGCACGATTCTGGTCCACGGCCGGCTGCTCTCCGACATCGCGAGCCGCCTCCCGAACGCTCCGATCGAGATCGCGGTCGAGGAAGACGGCGGCATCGCCGTCACCTGCGGCTCCGCACGGTTCACACTCGCTGCCATGCCGGTCGAGGAATACCCGTCGATCCCCGAGGTGACGGGTTCTTCCGGTGTGGTTCCCGCCGACGACTTCGGCACCGCCATCTCCCAGGTCGGATTCGCCGCGTCGCGTGACGACGTGACCCCCGTGCTCACCGGTGTGCAGCTCGAAGTCTCCGGACACAACCTCAGCCTCGTCGCGACCGACCGCTACCGCGTCTCGCTTCGGGATGTGCCGTGGGACGGCGAAGCCGTCGAGGCCACCGCACTGGTTCCCGCACGCACGCTCCTCGAAGTGGGTAAGACCTTCGGTCACGCCGGCACGATCCAGGTGGCCTTCTCCGGAGCAGGCGACCGAGAGATCATCGCCTTCACCGCGGGAAACAAGACCGTCACTTCTCTCCTGATCAAGGGCAATTTCCCGCCTGTTCGCCGACTCTTCCCGGAGCAGACGGATCACTACGCGGTCGTCAATACGGCTGACCTGGTCGAGGCCGTCCGCCGAGTTTCTCTCGTTCTCGATCGCGCTGCTCCACTGCGTTTCACGTTCTCCAGCGACAGCGTGACCATGGATGCCTCGGGGGGAGACCACGCACGCGCCTCCGAGTCCGTCGATGCGATCCTCTCCGGCGGCGACGAGGTCACGCTCGGCCTGAACCCGCAGTACCTCATCGAGGCGCTCGGCGCCGTGAAGAGCGAGTTCGTCCGCGTGACGTTCACCTCGAGCGACAACGCCAACAAGCTCAGCCCGGTGCTGATCACGAGTCAGACCTCCGTGGACCAGGCCGGCCTCGACTCGTTCAAGTACCTGCTTCAGCCCAACCTGCTCCTGCGCTGATCCTCTCCGCTACCTCCCTACCCGAAACGTTCCCGGTTCGGCCGGCGCCTTGGCGCTCACGTAGATCCTTTGGGAGATGTGGTGCTCCCGGAATGAGCATCAGGAGGGGCCCGCGAAGCGGGAGGGAACCCGCTCTGCGAGCGAAGGGCGCGTCATCGTCTGCGCCCCACATGAAAACCAGAGAAGAACCTGTGTCAGACCCCGAAGGTAGGCTGACTCCGTGATTGTGGAGCACCTGAGTCTGGTCGATTTCCGCAATTACGCGACCGCCGAACTCACCCTGCATCGCGGACCGAACGTCCTTGTCGGTCGCAACGGTCAGGGAAAGACGAATCTCGCCGAGGCCATCGTGTTCCTCGCGACGCTCGGATCGCACCGTGTCTCCTCGGATGCGCCGATGGTCCGTGACGGGCAGGAGTTCGCGGTGATCCGCGCGCGACTCTCGCATGGCGAGCGTCGCGTGCTCGCCGAGGTCCAGGTGAACAGGCAGGGATCGAACAAGGCTCGCATCAACGGATCGCCCTCGAAGCCGAACGAACTCCCCCGCTACGCACATGTGGTGCTGTTCGCTCCGGAAGATCTGCAGATCGTGCGCGGCGACCCCTCGGCTCGCCGCCGCTTCACCGATCAGCTCCTCATCCAACGCACTCCGAGGCTCGCGGCCGTCCTCGCCGACTACGACCGTGTGCTCAAACAGCGCAATGCGCTGCTGAAGTCTGCCCGAGCTCGCGGTGTCCGCGGCGAAGGGTTGAGCACGCTGGATGTGTGGGACGACAAGCTCGTCTCGCTCGGGTCGGAGATCATCACGGCACGTCAGCGTCTCGCGGCGGATCTGCAGCAGCCGGTCGCTGATGCCTACGAGGCGATCGCCGGTGCCGATCATCGTCCGGAACTGGAGTGGGCGCTCTCCGTCGGCGGCGGCGACCCCGAAGAGGGAGAAGACGGTGGCGAAGGAGCCGACGGCGCATCGGCCATCGACCGACTCAGCGATCCGCACCGTATCGCCGATCTCTTCCGCGCGTCGCTCGCAGCGAAGCGGTCGAACGAGCTCGATCGCGGGCTGACCCTCACCGGGCCGCACCGGGACGACCTGGTTCTGCGTGTTCGCGATCTCCCCGTGAAGGGCTATGCCTCTCACGGCGAGTCCTGGTCGGTTGCCCTCGCTCTCCGGCTGGCCTCGGCCGAGCTGCTGCGCAGCGAATCTCCCGCCGGCGACCCGGTGCTCATCCTCGACGACGTCTTCGCCGAGCTCGACGCCGATCGGCGTCAGCGACTCGCGGCCCTCACGGCCGGCTACGAGCAGGTGGTGGTGACGGCGGCGGTGGAGGAGGATATCCCTGAGGTGCTGCATGCCCACGTGGTGCGCATCAGCGCCGGAACGATCAGCGACGAACGGGAGGCGGCGGATGACTGACGCGGCTTCGACTCCCGCGGCCGAAGTTCCCGAGACGATCGGCACGTACCTGCGCCTTCGGGGCCTGCAGCCGAGCTCCAAAAGCTGGAAGCGCAAGCGGCGCATCGCCAACGACGATGACAACGCTCCCTTCACTCCTGGGCGCGATCCTGGTGCTCTCGGCGCGGTGCTCGACAAGCTGAGCCGTGACTCCGGCTGGCAGATCACCCTCGCTCGGGAAGATCTCGTCCGTCAGTGGGCCGATCTCGCCGGCGCCGACACAGCGAAGCACTCCGAACCCGTCTCCCTGGAGCGCGGCCTGCTCACCGTGAAGTGCGACTCGACCGCGTGGGCGAAGAACCTGCAGTTCATGCGGGCCACGATTCTCACGGAGATCGGCCGACGGTATCCCGACGCAGGGGTCGAGAATCTTCGCTTCATCGGACCGGACGTTCCCTCGTGGAAATGGGGTCCCAGAGCCGTTCCAGGACGGGGCCCGCGCGATACCTACGGGTAGGGCACCACGCAAGGGGGTCGAAACGCTCACAGGCCCACACACGGCCGTTGAGCGGCATTTCCCGACGAAACTCCGCTAGAATGGGAGTTCGTGATATCGATGTGGAGAATGCCCTCTGATGACGCCTGAATCCCCTGCTGACGAGACGGAATCGAACACCGGGGGAACCCCCGCAACCGAGGGCACCATTGCACCCAAGGCGAAGCAGCCTGGTGAGTACGGTGCGGATTCGATCCAGATCCTCGAAGGCCTCGAGGCTGTGCGCAAGCGCCCCGGTATGTACATCGGGTCCACCGGGCCTCGAGGACTCCACCACCTGGTCTACGAGATCGTCGACAACTCGGTCGATGAGGCTCTGGCAGGCTACGCCGACACGATCTTCGTCACGATGCTCGCCGATGGCGGCGTGCGCGTCGTCGACAACGGTCGAGGCATCCCGGTCGATCCGCACTCCTCCGACCCGAACAAGTCGACGGTCGAGGTCGTGCTCACGATCCTGCACGCCGGCGGAAAGTTCGGTGGCGGCGCCTACGCCGTCTCCGGTGGTCTGCACGGTGTCGGATCCTCCGTCGTGAACGCGCTGTCGACGCGCTTCGACGTCGAGGTGAAGCAGAAGGGATTCGTCTGGCGGCACAGCTTCGCCGACGGCGGCATCCCGCAGCAGAAGCTCGAGAAGGGCGAGGCGACGGACGAGACCGGAACGAGCATCACGTTCTGGCCGGACTCCTCGATCTTCACCGAGACCATCGAGTTCGACTACGACACGCTGCGCACGCGGTTCCAGCAGATGGCCTTCCTCAACAAGGGCCTCCGCATCGAGCTGCGCGATGAGCGCGATTCCTCCGCCTACGAGGTCGAGGAAGACGGCTCGACCGTCACCAAGCAGCCGGGAGACGTGTTCTTCTACGAGCGCGGCCTGGTCGACTACGTCGAGTACCTCAACAAGGTGCGTCACGCCGAAGTCGTCAACGACGAGATCATCGCCTTCGAGTCGGAAGACACCGAGCGCAAGATCTCGCTCGAGGTCGCGATGCAGTGGACCACGTCGTATACCGAGAACGTGTTCACCTACGCCAACACGATCAACACCCACGAGGGTGGAACCCACGAAGAGGGCTTCCGCGCGGCACTGACCACCCTGGTCAACAAGTACGCCCGCGCGAACAACCTCCTCAAGGAGAAGGACGACAACCTCTCCGGCGACGACGTGCGCGAGGGACTGACCGCGGTCATCTCGATCAAGCTCGGAGAACCGCAGTTCGAGGGCCAGACGAAGACCAAGCTCGGCAACACCGAAGCCAAGGCCTTCGTGCAGAAGGTCGTCGGCGATCAGCTCGGCGACTGGTTCGAGCGAAACCCGAACCAGGCGAAGAACGTCATCCGCAAGGCGATCGACGCCGCGACCGCCCGCCTCGCGGCGCGGAAGGCGCGAGAGACCGCCCGTCGCAAGAGCGTGTTCGAGTCGGCGGCGATGCCCGACAAGCTCAAGGACTGCACGAGCAAGGACCCGTCGATCAGCGAGATCTTCCTGGTGGAGGGTGACTCGGCCGGTGGTTCCGCGGTGCAGGGTCGCGACCCGCACACGCAGGCGATCCTGGCGCTGCGAGGGAAGATCCTCAATGTCGAGCGCGCGCGTCTGGACAAGGCCCTGGGCAACAAGGAAGTCCAGGCGATGATCCAGGCCTTCGGCACGGGCATCGGTGAAGAGTTCGACATCGAGAAGGCGCGGTATCACAAGATCGTGCTGATGGCCGATGCCGACGTCGACGGCCAGCACATCACCACGCTGCTGCTCACGCTGCTCTTCCGCTACATGCGCGGACTCATCGAGGCCGGTTTCGTGTACCTCGCGATGCCGCCGCTGTACCGCCTGAAGTGGTCGAACTCCGCGCACGAGTACGTGTTCAGCGACGCCGAGCGCGACGCCCTGCTCAAGCACGGCATCGAGAACGGAAAGCGCATCCCGAAGGATGCCGGCATCCAGCGCTACAAGGGTCTCGGCGAGATGAACCCGAAGGAGCTGTGGGAGACGACGATGGATCACACCACGCGCACCCTGCAGCAGATCACCATCGAGGACGCCGCCGCGGCCGACGAGATCTTCAGCGTGCTGATGGGCGAGGACGTCGAGTCCCGACGCAGCTTCATCCAGCGCAACGCCAAGGACGTCCGCTTCCTCGACATCTGATGCCCGCGGGCTCAGACCAGATGTGTGACAGAGAGATTGATTCATGACTGACGAAGAACGCACCGAACCGGAACACGATCACGGCAAGATCGATCAGGTCGACCTGCAGTCGGAGATGCAGCGCAGCTACCTCGACTACGCGATGGCCGTCATCGTGGGGCGCGCGCTCCCCGATGTGCGCGATGGGCTCAAGCCCGTGCACCGCCGTGTGATCTACGGCATGTACGACGGCGGGTTCCGCCCCGACAAGTCGTTCTCGAAGTGCGCCCGTGTGGTGGGCGAGGTCATGGGCCAGTACCACCCGCACGGCGACTCGGCGATCTACGACGCCCTCGTGCGACTGGTGCAGCCGTGGTCGCTGCGGTATCCGCTCGCCCTCGGCCAGGGCAACTTCGGCTCGCCCGGCAACATGGGTGCCGCGGCGCCGCGGTACACCGAGACCAAGATGGCCCCGCTCGCGCTCGAGATGGTGCGCGACATCGAAGAAGACACCGTCGACTTCACCGACAACTACGACGGCCAGACGCAGGAGCCGACGGTCCTGCCGGCCCGGTTCCCGAACCTGCTCGTCAACGGCTCGGTCGGCATCGCGGTCGGCATGGCCACCAACATCCCGCCGCACAACCTGCGCGAGGTGGCCGACGCCGCCCTCTGGGCCCTCGACAACCCCGGCATCTCCCGTGAGGAGCTGCTCGAAGGTCTGATCCAGCGTGTTCCCGGACCGGACTTCCCGACCGGCGCGCAGATTCTCGGAAACAAGGGCATCCACGAGGCGTACCGCACCGGTCGCGGCTCGATCACGATGCGCGCGGTCGTCAACGTGGAGGAGATCCAGGGTCGTACCTGCCTCGTCATCACCGAGCTGCCCTACCAGGTGAACCCCGACAACGTGGCCGTGAAGATCGGCGACCTCGCCCGCGACGGCAAGATCACCGGTATCGCCGACATCCGCGACGAGTCCTCCGACCGCACCGGACAGCGTCTGGTCGTCGTGCTCAAGCGCGACGCCGTCGCGAAGGTCGTGCTGAACAACCTGTACAAGCACACCCAGCTGCAGGAGAACTTCGGCGCGAACATGCTCGCGATCGTCGACGGTGTGCCGCGCACCCTCGCGATCGACGGCTTCATCACGCACTGGATCTCGCACCAGATCGATGTGATCGTCCGTCGCACGGAGTTCCGTCTGCGCGAGGCCGAGAAGCGCATGCATATCCTGCGCGGATACCTCAAGGCGCTCGACGCGCTCGACGAGGTCATCGCGCTGATCCGTCGTTCGCAGACCACCGCGGATGCGAACGAGGGACTCCAGAAGCTCCTCGACATCGACGACATCCAGGCCGACGCGATCCTGCAGATGCAGCTGCGCCGCCTCGCCGCTCTCGAGCGTCAGCGGATCATCGACCAGGCCAACGAGCTCGAGGCCCAGATCACCGACTACAAGTCGATCCTGGCCGATGAGGGTCGTCAGCGCACGATCATCCGCGAAGAGCTCACCGGTATCGTCGACCGCTTCGGAGACGAGCGTCGCACGCACATCCTGCACGGCTTCGACGGTGATGTCTCGATGGAAGACCTCATCGCCGAGGAGGAGATGGTCGTCACCGTCACCCGCGAGGGCTACATCAAGCGCACGCGCAGCGACAACTACCGTTCGCAGCACCGCGGCGGCAAGGGCGTCAAGGGTGCGCAGCTGCGCGCGAACGACATCGTCGAGCACTTCTTCGTGACGACCACGCACCACTGGCTGCTGTTCTTCACCGATAAGGGTCGCGTCTACCGTGCGAAGACCTACGAGGTGCCCGAGGCCGGGCGCGATGCGAAGGGCATGCACGTCGCGAACCTGCTCGCCCTGCAGCCGGACGAGAACATCGCGCAGGTGCTCGACATCCGCGACTACCAGGTGGCGGACTACCTGGTGCTGGCGACGCGCGAGGGTCTGGTCAAGAAGACGCGACTCGAGGCGTACGACACCAACCGTCAGGGCGGCGTCATCGCGATCCGCCTGAACGAGGAGGACGAACTCGTCAGCGCGCTCCTGGTGAACGCCGAGGACGACATCCTCCTCATCAGCCGTCGCGGCATGTCGGTGCGCTTCGAGGCGACCGACGAGGCACTGCGTCCGATGGGTCGTGCCACGGCCGGTGTCCGGGGCATGAAGTTCAAGATCGACGAGGACTGCCTGCTCTCGGCTTCCGTCGCAGCGCCCGGCAAATTCGTCTTCGTCGTCACCGACGGTGGGTACGCCAAGCGCACCGCGGTGGAGGAATACCGCGTGCAGGGGCGCGGCGGAACAGGCATCAAGGTCGCCAAGCTCAACGACGATCGGGGCACTCTCGCGGGTGGTCTGATCGTCTCCGAGGACGACGAGGTCTTGGTGGTTCTCTCCAGCGGCAAGGTGGTACGCTCTGCCGTGGCCGAGGTCCCCGCCAAGGGTAGAGACACCATGGGAGTGGTGTTCGCCCGTACGACGGAGGCCGACCGCATCCTCGCCATCGCCCGTAACGGCGAGCGTGGCCTCGCCGAAGACGAGGCGGAAGCGGAGGATGCCGAGACCCAGGCCCCCGAGACGACACAGACCCCCGAGGATACAGACGCATGAGCACAGTGGCCGACAAGCTGGCGAAGAAGTCGACCCGCAAGACCAGTGGCAAGCAGGTACGCCTCCGACTGGTCTACGTGGACTTCTGGTCGGCCGTGAAGCTCTCGTTCCTCGGAGCGGTCGCCCTCGCGGTCGTCACGATGGTGTCGTTCTTCCTCATCTTCCTGGTGTTCCAGGCGACGGGGATCATGACGACGGCGGAGAGCTTCCTGCTCGGCATCACCGACAACACCTTCGTTCTCTCCGAGGTCGTCGGTCTTCCCCAGGTGATGGCCTTCGCGGCTGTGGTCGCCATCCTGAACCTGATCGTCTTCACGGTGCTCGGCGCCGTGGTTGCCGGAATCTACAACCTCGCGGTGAAGGTGACGGGCGGACTGCTCGTCGGCTTCATGTCGAACTGATCCTCGGAACGGATCAGACGAAGGGCGGATGCTGCGGCATCCGCCCTTCGTCGTTCCTCGTCGCGGTGGTCGCTAGACGACGCCCGTGGTGCCGAGAAGGGTGCCGATGAGCCAGGTCGCGGCCAGGGCGAGCCCGCCGCCGATGACCAGTCGGATCGATGCGCGCACCGGCGCCGAACCTCCGATCTTCGCGGACAGCGTGCCCGTCACGGCCAGAGCCAGGAGGACGGCCACGAACGTGACCGGGACCCGCCACTCCGGGGGCGGAAGCAGGATGGCCAGCAAGGGCAGCAGCGCGCCGAGAGTGAAGGCGATCGCCGACGACATCGCCGCGTGCCACGGATTCACCAGGTCGTCCTGGTCGATGCCGAGCTCGACCTCCAGGTGCGCAGCCAGGGCGTCGTGCGCCGTGAGCTCCTCCGCGACCTGACGCGCCGTCTCGTCGGAGAGTCCACGGTCGCGGTAGAGCTGAGTGAGCTCGTCGAGCTCCGCTGCGGGCATCGTGCGCAGCTCTTCGCTCTCCTTCGCGATGAGGGCACGCTCACTGTCGCGCTGGCTGCTCACCGAGACGTACTCCCCGAGCGCCATCGAGATGGCTCCACCCACGAGGCCCGCGATTCCCGCGGTGAGGAGTGCGGCGTTGTCGGTCGTCGCGCCGGCGACTCCGACCACGAGCGAGGCGACCGAGACGATGCCGTCGTTCGCGCCCAGCACCCCCGCGCGCAACCAGTTCAGTCGCTGACCGAGCCCGGCGCCGTGCGGCTCCCCTTCGTGTGTCGTCATGCCCCCAGTGAAGCAGATCGGAGCGGGCGATGCGGGAACCACTCGAGACGCCTTACGGAAAACCCGAATCGGAGTGTCCGGTTGACTCGGTGTCGTGCTCACCCGGCCCGCCGTACCTTGGAATCATGACCACTCAGACTGCGACCCCGGCTCCCGCAACGGCGGTGAAGCCGCCGTTGCGCATCTTCCTCACGATCCTGCACCTGGCAGGCGTCGGCATCCTCGGCGGTGCCATCTTCAGCATGCTCGGCGGGCTCCTCGGCACCGGCCTCGGCCTCCTCTTCGCCGCGGGCATCGGGCTCGTCCTGCTGGTGGGACTGGTCTACGCGTTGTACGGACTCGGCTGGTTCGAGGTCGCGCGCGTCGGCACGCTGTACCGCACGCCGATCGCTCCGCTGCGCCTGCAGCCGCGCGACCGCCCCGGGTTCGTCGGCTGGTTGCGTGCGCTCGGACGTCAGGCGATCGATGGGCGCATGTGGCGTGCGATCGCCAACTTCGCCATCTCCGCACTGCTCGGCTGGGTCGTCCTCCGTCTGTTCTGGGGCCTGGTGTGGTCGATCATCATCTCGTTCGCTCCCCTCACCGCGGCAGACTCCGTCATGGGGCCGTTCGGCGGCGGAGGCATCCCCGTCGCCTGGGCTCCCCTGGTCGGCATCCTCGGCATCGCGGCGTGCGTCGTCGGCATGATCGGGCTGGCCCTGCTGCATCGCACCCTGTCGCTCGCGATCGTGATCCGCAGCAAGGAGACCGAGCTCACCGAACGCGTGCGTACCTCCACGGCGCAGCGGGAAGGCGCCGTGCGGGCCGCCGACGTGGAGCGCACCCGCATCGAGCGCGACCTGCATGACGGCGTTCAGCCCCGACTGGTCTCGGTCGGCATGACCCTCGGACTCGCGCAGCAGAAGATCGACAGCGATCCCGACGCCGCGAAGGAACTGATCAACGAGGCCCACACCTCCACCAAGGCAGCCATCACCGAGCTGCGTCAGCTGGCCCGCGGCATCCACGCTTCGGTGCTCGACGACCGCGGTCTCGACGCTGCTCTGTCGGCACTCGCCGGACGCTCGCACATCCCCGTGCACCTCGATGTGCGCATGGAGGGTCGCTGCAGTCGCGAGGCCGAGGCCGCCGTGTACTTCTCCATCGCCGAATCCCTGACCAATGCGGCGAAGCACTCGCGGGCCAGTGAAGCGCGGGTGATCGTGCGGCTCCGCGAGGGCAACACCCTCTGGGCACGCGTGGAGGACAACGGCATCGGTGGCGCGCAGGTGCAGCCGGGAGGCGGACTCGACGGGATCGCCAACCGCATCCTCGCCGCGGGGGGAACCTTCCGTCTCGACAGTCCGCAGGGCGGACCGACCAGCCTGGAGGTGAACGTCCCATGCGCATCCTGATCTGTGAGGACTCGGTCCTGCTTCGAGAAGGTCTGGTCCGTCTTCTCGAAGACGCCGGCCACGACGTGGTCTCGGCCCTCCCCGACATCGAAGGTCTCGACCAGGCCGTCGCCACCACGACGCCCGACCTGTGCATCCTGGACGTACGCCTTCCGCCGACATTCACCGACGAGGGCATCCGTGCCGCGCTCGGTCTGCGCTCGACGCATCCGACGCTCGCGATCCTCGTGCTCTCGCAGTACGTCGAGGAGCGGTACGCCTCGGATCTGATCGCAGCGCAGGGGGGTCCGCTGGGCTACCTGCTCAAGGACCGCGTCGCCGATGTCTCCGAGTTCCTCGCCTCCGTGCAGCGGATCTCCGAGGGGGCCACCGTGCTCGACCCCGAGGTCGTCGCGCAGCTGCTGACCCGTCGCAACCGGGACGACCGGATGCTGCGGCTCACCGAGCGCGAACGCACCGTGCTCGCTCTGATCGCGGAGGGGAAGTCGAACCAGGCGATCGCCGGGATCCTGTTCCTCTCGGAGGCCAGTGTCGAAAAGCACATCACCTCCATCTTCCAGAAGCTGGGCTTCGAGCAGGACGAGTCGGGAAACCGCCGCGTGCTCGCCGCCCTCGCCCACATCGAGAACACTGGTGGCCCGACGCCGCCGACCGGCCAGACAGGAGTGGCACGATGACCACCGACAACAACGGCGCCCAGGGCGAGCACACCCCGCTCACCCCTCCGCCCGCATCCCCTCCCCAGGCGCCGGCATCGCCGTCCGCTCCGACGCCTCCTCCTTCGGGGGGTGGACGATCGTCGGGGGCCACCGCGGTCATGGTCGTGACCGCGGTCGTCGGCGGGCTCGCCCTGCTCGGGGCCGGGGGAACGGCAGCAGCCGCGGCGGCCGGGACCATCGTCTCCTCGAGCCGTCCTGATTCCGTGCAGAGCGTGGAGGTCGACGGACTCGAGAGCGTCGACGTCTCTGCCGACGCCAGCAGCATGCGGGTCGAGTTCGGCGATGTCGACGAGGCGACGCTCGCCATCACGAATGGCCGCGGTACGCCGTGGACGTTCGAACGCGACGGCGATGAGCTGGTGGTGCGGAGCCCCCAGGGGGTGTTCGGCTGGTGGATCGGCGGCTGGTTCGGCGACGAGGAGATCGCGGTGCTCACCCTCCCCGAGAGCCTGCGTGACGCGCGACTCGATGCCGACCTGAACCTCGATGCCGGCAGCCTCGACGTGGTCGGCGACTTCGGAGTGCTCGATGTGAGCGTGAGCGCCGGTGCGCTCGATGTCGAGGGAGCCGCGAAGGAACTCGACGTGCAGATGAGTGCGGGTCGCGCCGACATCCTCCTGGACGGCGTCACCATGGCCGATCTGGGTGTCTCCGCGGGTGATCTCACGGTGGAGCTGACGGGGACCCCTCCGACGCAGACGGCAGTCGACGTGAGCGCCGGGACTCTGGATCTGACGGTTCCCGACGTCGAGTACGCGATCACTCAGGACATCAGTGCCGGCACGTTGAACGCCGAGATCGAGGAGGCATCGAGCTCGCGCAGGAGCATCGACGTCTCGCTCTCGGCGGGTACCGCGACCATCAGACCGGGCCGCTGAACACGGTCGAGGGGGAAGACACTCCCGGGTGCTCCCCCTCGATTCGGATTTTCCGTGTTTCTCCGGTAAAGTCTTGGAGGTTGACGGGGCTATAGCTCAGGCGGTTAGAGCGCTTCACTGATAATGAAGAGGTCCCAGGTTCAAGTCCTGGTAGCCCCACTCCTTAACTCAAGAAAATCCCTCACGGGGCCTTAGCTCAGTTGGTAGAGCGCCTGCTTTGCAAGCAGGATGTCAGGAGTTCGAATCTCCTAGGCTCCACAGGATCGAGAAGCCCCCGGCACCTGCCGGGGGCTTCTTCTTTTTGCTCAGCTCTCAGTCGAGATCGATCTCGTAGTGGATCATCCCCGACCGGGAGGCGACGCGATCGTAGAGGCCGCGGGCGGTGGTGTTCGACTCCGCCGTGAGCCAGTAGAGCTTCGCCGAGCCGTGCTGCTCGGCCCAGGCGCGTACGTGGGCGATCAGTGCCCGGCCGACTCCGCCGCCACGAACCCCGGGAGCGACGAAGAGGTCCTCGAGGTAGCAGTAGTCCGTCATCGTCCACGTTCCCTGGTGTGTCAGCCAGTGCACGATACCGACCGCGGCGCCGCGGTCGTCGCGCGCGATCGCTCCGCGGATGCCGGACCCGGGGTCGACGAGCCTTCGGAAGGTCGCCGCGGTGGTCGCGTCATCCAAGTCGGTCTCGTAGAAGGCCAGGTATCCCCTCCACAGGGCGTCCCATTCGGCGCGGTCGTCGGCAGTGATCGGCGCGATCGTCGTCATGATTCGAGAGTAGCGAGTGTGGGCGGAGACGTCATTCGACAGGACGCAGTGCCTGCAGGATCGTGGCGTGCCGCACGAGGAAGGTGCGCTCATCGAGCTTCTTGCGACGCAGCCAGCCGGTGACCTCGTCGTTGTGCTTGCTCGCATTGCAGGAGGCGCACGCCGGGACCACGTTCTGGAGCGTGTAGCGGCCGCCGCGCGACACGGGCTGGATGCAGTCGCGCTGCAGAGCGGCGCCTTCGCCGCCGCAGTAGGCGCATCCGCCCCAGGCCTCCATGAGGTCGTACCACTGCTCGTCGGTGAGGTCGTTGTCGACGCGCGCGAGCCGATTCTGTCGGCGCTTGGCATAGCGTGCACGGGTCGCCGGCGACACATTGGCGGAAGAGACCTTGCGGCGGCGGCGCATGGCCCGATGTTATCGCGGTAGGGAGCGGCGGTCAGCGCGTTCCGCCTCCCCCACCGCCCCGGAGGACATGCGGGGCGTCAGCCGAGGCCGACCGAGGTGAGCTCGTGCGGCGCGAGGTTCAACCGCTCTCCCCCGTCGGCTGTGACCACGACGATGTCCTCGATGCGGGCACCCCACTCGCCGGCGAAGTAGATGCCGGGCTCGATGCTGAACGCCATGCCCTCGCGCAGCACCAGATCGTTGCCCGGGGCGATGTAGGGCTCCTCATGCACCGAGACGCCGATGCCGTGCCCCGTGCGGTGCAGGAAGGCCTCACCCAGTCCCGCCTCGGCGAGCACGCTACGCGCCGCGGCATCGACCTCGGCTGCGGTGATTCCTGGACGCACGGCATCCACGGCCGCCTGCTGCGCTCGCACGAGAACCGCGATGCGCTCAGCCGCTGCGGGGTCGGGGGCGCCGACGGCGTAGGTCCTGGTGCTGTCGGAGTTGTAGCCGCTCGGCACCGCACCGCCGATGTCGACGACGACCACATCGCCGTTCTCGATCACCCGGTCCGAGACCTCATGATGCGGGTCGGCGCCGTTCGGGCCCGACCCGACGATCACGAACTCGACCGTGCGGTGGCCCTCGGCGACGATGGCCTCGGCGATGTCGGCGGCCACCTCGCGCTCGGTGCGTCCTGCCCGCAGCCACTCGTGCACGCGGCGGTGCACCGCGTCGATGGCGTCGGCTGCTCGACGCAGTTCTGTGATCTCTTCGGCGTCCTTGATCATCCGCCCCTCCCGCAGCACCGGAGTCGCGAGCTCGAGGCGCACGCCCAGTCGTTCGCCGATCGGGATGACGTGCAGGGCGGGAAGGGCGTCGGAGACACCCACGCGCGATGCGGTGCCCACGGTTGCGGTTACCAGTGCATACGGGTCTTCACCGTCGACCCAGTCGGCGATGGCGAGTCCGAGCTCGCCCACCGCGGTGGTGCGCACCTTCGCCAGCTCCATCCTCGGCACCACGACCGTCGGGGTGACGCCGGGTCCGAGCACCAGAGCGGTGAGTCGCTCGATCGTGTCGCCCTCGACGCCGACCAGATACTGCAGATCGGGGCCGGGTCCCACGATGATGGCGTCGAGCCCGGCCTCGGCGGCGAGGGAGGCGGCACGGGCGAGGCGGGCGGCGTAGACGGCGGCGGGGAAGGGCAGTGTGCTCACGCGCTCCACGCTACTGCGCGTCAGCTGATCGCGACACGGATGCGCTCGGCCAGGAAAGCGAGGTCTGCCTCCGTGAGATCGGTCACCGCATACGCGGTCGGCCAGACGGTGCCGTCGTCGAGGTTCGAGATCGGCTCGAAGCCGAAGGTGCCGTAGCGCACCTTGAACTTGCTCGCCGGCTGGAAGAAGCAGAGCACCTTCCCGTCACGACCCCACGCCGGCATCCCGTAGTACGTGCGAGGGACGAGCTCGGGGGCGACCTCGGAGACGAGAGCGTGCAGCTTGTTCGACAGAGCCTGGTCTTCGGGAGTGAGCTTCTCGATGGCCTCCTTGAGGTCGGCCTCCCCCGCTGCCCGCAGCTCTTCCGGTGACTTCTTCGCCCGGGAACGCCGTGTGCGGGCCTCCTTCGCGGCAGCCTGCATAGCCTCGCGTTCTTCGGCGCTGAAGTTCTTCTCGTTCTCGGCCATGATCGGTCCTCTCGATGTGCTGCCGGTGTGGTGCTCACACTACGGAGGAAGGACACGGATGCGCTTCTCGATTCCTGATCGCTCCCCCCGCCGCGCCGCACCCGAGTGCCAGACTGACGCCATGACGACAGTCTTCACCGGCCGCATCCGCCCGTTCGCGCCGAGCACCGATATCGAAGTCGAAGCCATGGCGGTCGAGGACGCCACGATCGTGGCCGTGGGTTCGGCGGAGGAGATTCGCCGCACCTACCCCGACGCCGAGATGGTCGCACTCGACGGATGGGTCATGCCCGGGCTGATCGAGCCGCACGGGCATCCCGGGTTCGCCGCGATCCTGCTCTCCGATCTGGTCGTCGACCTCCGGCCCGTGGTCGTGCCCCAGGCCGAGGATGTCCTCGCAGCTCTGCGCACGGCGGTCGCGGAGGCCGACGGGGAACCCGTCTTCGCGAACGGATGGGACTCGCTGCTGCAGCGCGGACTCCCCGACCCCGACATCCGCTTCCTCGACGACCTCGCCGGCCGTGTTCCTCTCGTCGTGATCCACAACTCCGGGCACTCGGTCTACTTCAACACCGCCGCCGCGCTCGCTGCAGGCATCGACCGCACCACACCCGATCCGGTCGGCGCCTCGTTCGGTCGTGATGCCGAGGGGGAGCTCACCGGCGTCGCGCTCGAGGCGGCTGCGGTCGAGATGGTCGTCGCCCCGATGCTCGCCACGGCGCAGGAGCATCTCCCCCGCATCCTTCCTGCGCACCTGCGCGATCTGGCCGCGCGCGGCATCACCACCGTGTCCGACCTGTCGTGGAATCGAGGACTCGATCCGCTCATCGACGCCCTGCGCGCGACGGGTGCGATGCCGGTGCGCCTGCGGTGGTACGAGATGTCCCGTCCGGGTGGGATTCCCTCCGCACGAGGCGGCGGCGATGCGTACTTCCGCCAGACGGGCGTGAAGACGTGGTCGGACGGCTCTCCGTGGGTCGGCAACATCGCCACGTCCTTCCCCTATCTCGACACCCCGGCGACCCGTGCGCTCGGACTCGAGCCCCACCACATCGGGCGGGCGAACTACACCTCGGACGAGCTCTCGGCCATCGCCGAGCCCTATGCCGCCGCGGGCTGGCAGCTGGCCTGTCACGCGCACGGGGACCGCGCGATCGATGCGACCCTCGACGTCTACGCGCAGATCATCGCGCGGCACGGACTCACCGATCATCGGTTCCGGCTGGAGCACTGCGGCGCCATGACCCCGGCGCAGTTCGAGCGCGCGGCGTCTCTGGGAGTCACGGTCAGCCTGTTCGTCGACCACATCACGTACTGGGGCGAGGTGCTCGTCGATGACCTCTTCGGTCCGGAACACGGGGGCGCATGGGCAGATGCCGGCGCCGCGTTCGCAGCCGGCCACCGCGTGACGTTCCACAACGACGGGTGGGTCACCCCCGACGAGCCCTTCCGCAACATGGCAGTCGCCGAGACCCGCACCACCCGCAACGGGTATCGCATGCCCGGCGGCACACCGGTCACCAGGGATCAGGCGCTCCTCGCGCACACGGTGAACGCAGCCTGGCAGCTCTTCAGCGAGCACGAGGTGGGTGCCCTCGCCCCCGGCCTCTTCGCGGACTTCATCGTGGTGGATCGCGACCCGGTCACGGTGTCCTCCGAAGACCTCGCCGCGACGCAGGTGAAGTCCACGTACGTGGCCGGGGTGCGAGTGGTCTGACGCGCTGTCATCGAGCGTCTTCGCCGACGGATAGTGTGTGATCCATGGACCTGCGTGTCGCGGCGTACGCGGTCGTCACCGATGACGACGGGCGGTTGCTGCTCGCGCGCTGGACCGAGGGCCGCCGCGTAGCGTGGACGATGCCGGGCGGCGGGCTGGAGGCCGGTGAATCGCCGGAGGACGCGGTGCGTCGCGAGCTTCGCGAGGAGACCGGCTACACGGTCAAGGTCGGCGAACTGCTCGGTATCCATTCCCGGGTGATCCCCGCCGGTCGTCGCGTGCAGAAGGCCGCGGATCCGTTGCATACCCTGCGCATCGTGTATCGCGCCGAGGTGACGGGCGGCAAGCTCCGGTTCGAGACCGGCGGTTCGACCGACATGGCCGAGTGGTTCCCCCTGAAGACGGTCGCGGAGCTGCAGCGCGTCAAACTGGTCGACATCGCGCTGAGGATGGCCGGCATCCTCTGACCGGCCCTCTGTCGACGTGCGGCGCTCGTGCCGCGAACGCGGCGATGAGGATCAGCGCTCTTCGGGCACCGAGATGTCGGCGACGATGGCGCCGTACGCGGCGATCAGGTCGTCCGCCTCGACGAACAGGCTGTACCCGTGGGCACCCGCGCCCAGGGCGATCCGCTCACCGACGATCGACTCGTCGGCGTAGATCGGCCAATCCGTGGTGCTGCCGATCGGGACGATGGTTCCCCGTTCGTAGCCGGTCGCCGCGAGCGCCAACTCGGGCTCGGGCAGGCGCAGCTTGTTCACACCGACCAGAGCACGCAGCTTGGGCCACGAGATCGATCGACCACCCGGCACGAGCGCGAACAGGAAGGTGTCATCCGACCGCTTCACGACGAGGGTCTTCACGATGCCCGACGCCGGGATGCCGAGCAGTTCTGCTGCCTCGAAGAGGCTGCCAGCGGCGGGTCGTTCGCGGATCTCGATCTCGAGTCCCCGGGCCGCGGCCGCCTCCTTCACCCGGGCATGCTGATCGCCTCCGTCACCAGGGGCGACGGAGGCGGGGTCAGACGGCTTCACGCGTCGGGTGCGGCGAGCGGGTCGTCCGCGACCCAGAGCTCATCGTCCGCGCGCAGCGTCTGCCATGCGGCGTAGAGCACACCGACCGCCGCGGCAGCACCGAGGATGATCGCGATGATGGAGCCCAGGCCCGGGCCCGACTTCTGCGGCGCGGTCGCCTTGCGCACCTTCACGGCGACGCCGTGGCGCTTGGCGTTGGCGACGTCCCACGCGGTGAGAGCAGTACCGACCACTCCGCCCACGATCGGCACGAACTTGTCGTCGACGACGTGCTTGCCGATCTTCACGCCGCGGTCGACGACCGGGGCGACACGGCGGTTGTACGTGTCCTGGATGACCGGCACGACCTGCTCACGATTGAGGTTGCCGAGCTGACGGCCGGCCTCACGGGCGACATCGGCGGCGTGACCGACGAGCACCTGCTGGTTCTCCCAGAGCTGGTTCGCGTCGTTCTGAAGACGACGCAGTTCCTTCTTCCGCTTGCGGCTGAGGCTCACGATGCTCTCCTGTCCATTGGAGTACGGGTTCCCCATCTTGCCACGAGAGGCTGGAAGCCGGGCGGGAATCGCCCGCCCCTTGCTTCTTCGACCGAACAGGGGTAGTCACCACGGCCAACTCACCGGAAGCTCTGCGAGAATGTTGACATGGCTCACGCTTCTCATGTCGCAACCCTGCACACCAACCACGGTGACATCGTCATCAACCTCTTCGGTGACCACGCCCCGAAGACGGTCAAGAACTTCGTCGGCCTGGCCGACGGCACCCAGGAGTGGACCGATCCCGCCACCGGCAAGCCCGGCGAGGGACCTCTCTACAAGGACGTCATCTTCCACCGCATCATCCCGAACTTCATGATCCAGGGCGGCGACCCGCTCGGACAGGGCGTCGGCGGACCCGGCTACAACTTCGACGACGAGATCAACATGGAGCTCAACTTCAACGAGCCCTACATCCTCGCGATGGCCAACGCGGGCCTGCGTCGCAACGCCATCACGGGCAAGCCCGAGGGCACCAACGGGTCGCAGTTCTTCATCACGACCGACCCGACCCCGTGGCTGCAGGGCAAGCACACGATCTTCGGCGAGGTCGCCGATGACGCCTCCAAGGCCGTCGTCGACGCGATCGGCGCTGTGCAGACCGGTGCGGGCGACCGCCCCGTCGAGCCGGTCGTGCTGCAGTCGATCGACATCGTCGCGGCCTGACGACAGCTGCGGCCGATCCGGATGACCACGCCTGAGTTCACGAGCAATCGCGACAACTTCTGCTACCGGCATCCGGATCGGCAGAGCTTCGTGCTCTGCCAGCGGTGCATGCGCACCATCTGCCCCGAGTGCCAGACACAGGCGCCCGTGGGCGTCATCTGCCCGGAGTGCATGAGCGCCGATCGCAAGAACCGCACTCCCGCGCAGAAGAAGGCGGCACGACGCTGGCGCGGCGGCGGCGCCACCATGGCGATGACCCGCGGCGGCAAGCCGGTCGTGACCTACGCGCTGCTCGCGGTCACCTCGTTCATCGGCCTGGTTCAGTTGATCCCGGGGTTCAAGGAACCGATCATTCAGGCTCTGGGATTCTTCGCCCCGTTCCTGTACCCGAATCTCTTCGCCGTGCCCTTCGAGCCCTGGCGTCTTCTCACCGTGCTGCTCGTGCACGGGAGCTTCATCCACCTGGCGCTCAACATGCTCGCCCTGTGGATGCTGGGTCAGAGCCTTGAGCCCATGCTCGGCCGCACCCGGTACCTCGCTCTGTATCTGATCAGCGGTCTCGGGGGATCGGTGATGGTCGCCATCCTCGCGCCGGGTTCGTGGACCGTGGGAGCCTCCGGGGCGATCTTCGGACTCCTGGCTTCTCTGCTGATCATCGGCCGCCACATCGGCGCGAACGTCACCGGGATCCTCGTCATCCTCGGCATCAACTTCGCCTTCGGCTTCTTTGCCGGAGGCATCTCATGGCAAGCCCACTTGGGCGGAGCCATCGTCGGGGCCCTCGTCGCCTTCATCTACGTCAAGACGAAGCGCCGAGAACAGCGCACCCTGCAGATCGTGCTGCTGTCCGGGGTGGTCGTCCTGTTGATCGTCGTCGTGGCGTTCGTGCCGCCGCTCATCCTTTTGTCCTGATCCCGAGTTGTTAACAGGGTTGTTAACCCCTGTGAATAACACCGGTGTAATTCTCCCCAGGCTGTGGATGGACCTGTGGATAACTTTCGCTCCAGGTATGAGAAAGGCCCTCTCGCGATGCGAGAGGGCCTTTCTGGAAGAAGGGGGGAGGGTCAGCGCCAGCGGGTGGTCATGAGGAAGCCGATCAGCGCGATGCCGAGGCCGATGGCCAGGTTCCAGTTCGACAGACCCGGGATCGGGTACTGCATGCCGGAGATGTAGAAGACCAGGATCCACACGAGGCCCAGCAGCATGAAGCCGATCATCACCGGCTTGAACCACACGGCGTTGGGAGCGGCCTCGCCTTCGGCGCGCTCGACGGCGGGTTCTTCAGTCTTGCGGTCACGTGCCATTCCGTCATTGTACCCATCAGAGCTGTCCTCCGCCGAGGCACATATGCCCGCACAGACGGGGAGGCCTCGGCGTCCGCCCAGCGTTCCCGGATATGATCACCGCATGACTGCATCCGTCGTGCCTGGGGGGCGACGTCCGCGGCGGCAGCGACCACGCTCTCGCGCGACGTTCGCGAGTGTACTCGGCGAGCTCCTCCTCACCGCCGGCGTGGTGGTCCTCCTCTTCGTGGCCTGGCAGATGTGGATCGGCGACATCATCATCAGCGCCCAGAAGAACGATGAGGGGGCCGCTGTCTCGCAAGCCCTCGCACAGGCCGAGGCACCAGAGCTCCCGCCGGTCGTCGAGGGTGAAGACGGTGTCACCACATACGTCCCGCCGGTGCCCGCAGCTCCGGCCGATGCCCAGTGGTTCGGACAGATGCACATCCCTCGATTCGGCGCGGACTACAACTTCGGGATCTTCGGGGGCACGAGCCGCGCACGCACCCTGGATCAGCAGGGCATCGGGGTCTACACGAACTCGAAGATGCCCGGCGAGGTCGGCAACTTCTCTCTCGCCGGACACCGCACCACCTGGGGCAAGCCGTTCAACCAGCTCGACAAGCTGCAGCTCGGCGACGCCATCGTCGTGGAGACGCCCGACGGCTGGTACACCTACCGCTTCCGCACCCTCGAATACGTGAAGCCCACGCAGACGGACGTGCTCGCGGATGTGCCGCAGATGCCGGAGCAGCAGACCGGAGAGCAGTACATCACCCTCACCGCCTGCTCCCCGCTCTACTCCCTCGCCGAGCGCATCGTCGCCTACGGGGTCTTCGAGAGCTTCCAGCCGCGCGCTGAGGGCCCGCCGACCGCTCTGACCGACCCGCCGCCCCCGCCGGCCGCACCATCGGTGTGATCGTGGACGTCGACAAGGGAGAAGACTGATGTACGCCGCAATCTGGCGCCTGCTGCCCGGTCCGTGGTGGCTGCGTGTGCTCATCCTCGTGGTCGTCATCGCCGCCGTGCTCTACGGACTGTTCTGGTACGTCTTCCCCTGGGTGAGCCCGATCATCGCTCCGGGCGAGGTCGACGTCGAATGACGCGAGTGCTCGTGGTCGACAACCACGACAGCTTCGTGCACACCCTGGTTGGATACCTGAGCGAGCTCGGCGCCGAGACCGTGATGATCGAGTCCGACGCCACCGACGCCGCACAGCTCGAGCACATGCTCCCCGCATACGACGCGGTGATGCTCTCACCCGGGCCGGGCACCCCGGCCGACGCCGGTGCCTCGCTCGACGCGGTGCGCATCGCCACGCGGCTGCGCATACCGACCCTCGGTGTGTGCCTCGGGCATCAGACGATCGGTGAGGCCTTCGGGGCACCGGTGATCGCCGCACCGGAGCTCATGCACGGCATGGTGTCGGCGGTCACGCACGACGGCTCCCCGCTGTTCGACGGCATCCCCTCTCCGTTCGACGCGGGTCGCTATCACTCGCTGGCACTCGCAGCGTCCGACCTGCCCCCCGATGTCATCGTGACCGCCTGGAGCGAGAACGGCACGGTGATGGCCCTGGCGCACCGTGACCTGCCGCTGTGGGGCGTGCAGTTCCATCCGGAGAGCGTGCTCACCGAGGGAGGCTACCGGCTCCTGGCGAACTGGCTGGAGCTGTGCGGTGACGTGAACGCCGTGGCGCGCGCAGAGGACCTGCACCCGCTGTCGAGGTGACGGCGGGGTCGGCTCCCCGACCTGCGACCGCTATCCGGTGCAGAAGAAGATCTGCACCGACGAGCCGACGGGAACGTCACCCGGAGCCACCGACATCGAGTGGACGGTCGTCGGCTGTGTGGCCGGGCACTCCGCCGTCTCGGCCGGCACGGCGACCAGACCGAGATCGCCGAGGTTGGTCGTGGCGGCATCGACGGTCCAGCCGACGAGGTCGGTCAGCGTCACCTTGCCGCTGGCCACGACCAGGTTGATGACGGTTCCCGGATCCAGTTCGGTCTCGGCCTTCTCGCTGGCGGAGATGACGGTGTTCGCCGCCAGGGCCTTGTCGTTGCGTTGGATGACGGTGCCGAGCTCGAGCCCCGCCGCCTTCAGCGCGTTCGTGGCATCGCTGAGCGCCATGCCCTCGATCTTGGGCATGACCACGGTCTCTTCGCCCGCGGAGACGTACAGCGTGACCGTGGATCCCTCCTCCACCGAGACGCCCGCTTCGGGGTCGGTGCGGATCACGTTGCCTTCGGCGACCTCGGAGCTCGTCTCGATCACGATCTTCGACGAGAGGTCGAGCCCTGCGAGGTCGTCCTGCGCGCGTTCCGACGAGACGTTGACGAGGTTCGGGATGATCCGTGAGCTGCTCGACACCTCAGGGGGCCGCATGCTGATCGTGACGACCCAGAACAGCACGGAGGCGAGCAGCACGGCGAGCAGAGCCACGCCCGCCCAGATCCACGCGACCGGCGGACCGGACTGGGTTCTGGTCATGGTCGTGTCGGTGCTGAGCTGACGCAGCGACCGCGCGGTCTCCTGCGCCTGCCGCGGGCTCGCGCCGTAGAGCTCGCTGGTCAGCGCTCCGAGTTCCTTGCGGGTCGGAGCGTTTCCCGTCATGGCGGAATCCAAGGCCGCGCGGAAGTGCGCGGCATCCGGGTATCGCTGGTACGGGTCCTTCGCGAGCGCGCGGAGCACGATCGGGTCGAGGGTGCGGGGAGCTTCCTCGTTCACCTCGGTCGGAGGAACGGGGGTCTCGCTGACGTGCTGGTAGGCGACGGCCACCGGTGACTCGCCCCGGAAGGGCTGGCGGCCCGTCAGCAACTCGTACAGGACGACACCGGTGGAGTAGAGGTCGGCTCGAGCGTCGACGGGCTCGCCCTTCGCCTGCTCCGGCGAGAAGTAGGCGGCGGTCCCGATGATCTGGGTGGTCTCCGCCACGGTCGACGACGAGTCGGAGACGGCTCGGGCGATCCCGAAGTCCATCACCTTGACCTGACCCTTGTCGGTCACCATCACGTTGCCCGGCTTGATGTCGCGGTGCACGACACCGGCGCGATGCGAGTAGTCGAGCGCCTCGAGGATGCCGTCGACGTAACGCACCGCGTCGGCCACCGGCACGGGGCCGGCGGAGATGATGTCCTTGAGCAGGGTGCCTTTGACGAGCTCCATGACGATGTACGGCGGCTCATCGGAGCCGATCTCACTCGTCGACGGGTCGCCGGCGTCGAAGACGCGGACGATCGACGGATGCGACATGCGCGAGGCCGCCTGCGCCTCGAGCCGGAATCGGTTGCGGAAGGCGGTGTCACGCGCCAGTTCGGGGTCGAGGACCTTGATCGCGACCTCGCGCCCGAGCGTCAGGTCGTACCCGCGGTACACCTTCGCCATTCCGCCATGCCCGATGAGCTCGTCGACGCGGTACCGGCCCGCGATGACTCGTGGCTCTGTGGACACGGATGACCCCCCTGGAAACTACTCTTGCTGAAACTGAACTACAGGTTACCCGTCGGTGCCGGTGTTCCCATCGCCGGGATTCGCTGCCGCAGTGATCGTGACCGAGAGCGGCGGAGATGCGGCCGAGGTGCGCTGGTCGCCACCGGAGCACATGCCCTGGTAGGTGACGATGAGCTGCTGGCCCTCGGCGTCGGCGATCTTCACCTGCGTGTTGCGCTGGGTCGGCTGGAAGTTCGGTCCGCCCGACACGAAGGAGCCGTTCTGTACCGAGACGACGTAGCCGGAGAGGGTGGTGCCGCTGGGGCAGGTGAAGCCGGTGCCCCAGGAGATCGTCACCGTGGAGCCGGCGACGGGGTCGCCGGTGATGGTCGGGGCATCGCTCGGCGTCGGCAGACCGGCGCGAGCGGCGTAGACCGTGAGGGTGATCGGCTGGGTGGTCTCGACGTTGCCGGAGGGCGCGACGCGGTACACCGTGCCGACCTCGGCATCGGTGGGCGCCGGGTCGCCGTCGACGCAGGTGATCTCGCTGTTGAAGCCGGCCTCGGTCAGCGTGGCGGTGGCCGCCCCGCAGTCCTTGCCGTTCAGGTTCAGCGCGGTCACATCGACGCGGGTCACCTCGGGTGTCGGAGTGGGAGTCGGCGTCGGGGTCTGAGAAACCGAGGTGGTGGGCGAGGCCGAGGGCTCGTCGTCTCCGTTGCCCTGGTTCGCCAGCATCGCCCACACCGTGCCGCCGAGCACGATGACCAGCAACGCGATCAGGGCGATCAGGGGCCAGGTCCACGGGCTGCGCTTCTTCTTCTTCTTCTCCTCTTCCGCAGCGTCCTCGGTGGGCAGCTGAGCGGTGGTGGGGAGGATGCGCGTGGTGCCGTCGTCGCCGGAAGCGTTCAGAAGCCTGGTCGCGTCGTCGCCGCCGGCGATGCCGCCGGTCGCGATGGCGGGAACGGCGATGGCCGCCGAGTTCAGATCTCCGCGACGCAGGGCCTGGGCCGCGCGTGCCACCGTCGCCGATGACGACGGACGGTCACTGGGCTTCTTGGCGATCATGGCCATGACCAGGTTCTGCACCGGGATCGGAACGGTGGGGGGCAGAGGCGGCGGCTGCTCGTTGATCTGCGCCATCGCGATCGCCACCTGCGACTCGCCGGTGAACGGACGCTTGCCTGCCAGGCACTCGTACGCGACGATGCCCAGCGAGTAGGTGTCGGTCGCGGGCGATGCCGGGTGTCCTGATGCCTGTTCGGGCGAGAGGTACTGCACGGTGCCCATGACCTGACCGGTCGCGGTGAGCGGCACCTGGTCGGCGATGCGGGCGATACCGAAGTCGGTGATCTTGACGCGGCCGTCGGGCGTGATCAGCAGGTTGCCCGGCTTGATGTCGCGGTGCACGAGGCCGGCGGCGTGAGCCGCCTGCAGAGCGGAAGCCGTCTGGGCCACGATGTCGAGCGTCTTGTCGGCGCTCAGCGCGCCGTCGCGCTCGAGCACGGTCGAGAGCGCCTCGCCGGGCACCAGCTCCATCACGAGGTAGGCGCTGCCGTTCTCCTCGCCGTAGTCGAACACGCTGGCGATGCCCTCATGGTTCACGAGAGCGGCGTGACGGGCCTCGGCCCGGAAACGCTCGAGGAACCCGGGGTCCCCCATGTACTCGTCCTTGAGGATCTTGATGGCGACGGTACGTCCGATGACGTGATCCGTCGCTTCCCACACCTCGCCCATGCCACCGATCGCGATACGCGACTGCAGCTCGTAACGACCACCGAACGACACACCCTGCGTCGGCCTCATCTGCCCAGCACCGCCTCTATGACCTTCTTCGCAATCGGAGCGGCGATGGTGTCGCCGCTACCTGATTGTCCCTGTCCGCCGCCGTCTTCGACGACGACCGCTACTGCGACCGCGGGGTCGTTCGCCGGCGCGAAGCCGGTGAACCACAACGTATGCGGCCTGTTTCCGTTCTCTGCGGTGCCCGTCTTACCGGCCACGTCGATCCCGTCTATTCTTGCACCCTGGGCCGCGCCCGTAGCGACGCTCGCGACCATGGCCGCGGTCACGTTGTTCGCCACGTCGGCCTCCATCGCCCGTCCGAACTCGCTGTCCTGGAACGCCTTGATGACGGAGAGGTCGTTCCCGATCACGGCGTCGACCATGCGCGGGTTCATCACGACGCCGTCGTTTGCGAGTCCGGCAGAGACCATGGCCATCTGCAGCGGGGTCGCGGTGACCTTGCCCTGGCCGAATCCGGTCAGCGCGGTCTGGGCGTCATCGAGGGCGCGCGGGTAGCTCGAGGCCGTCGAGGTCAACGGCGTGTCGAACGTCTGGTTGAAACCGAGCTTGTCCGCCATCTCGCGGATGGTGTCGTCGCCGAGCTCCACGGCGAGCTCGGCCATCGGGATGTTGCAGCTGAGCCTGATCGCCTCGGCGATGGTGACCGTCTCGCCGGGGCCGCAGGTGCCGCCCCAGGCGTTGGAGACGCGGTTCGTCGAACCGGGCAGGGTGTAGGAGATCGGGTTCGGCAGCGTCGAGTCGGGAGTCCAGTTGCCTGTCGCGTAGGCAGCGGCCGCGACGACGACCTTGAACGTCGAACCGGGAGGGTTCAGATCGCCCGCGATCGCCCGGTTGGACAGCGGCTTGTTCGCATCGGCGACCAGCTGGTCGTACGTCGCGTTCGCCGCATCCGCGTCGTGCGTCGCCATCAGATTGGCGTCGAAACCCGGCGTCGAGACCATCGCCAGGATGCGTCCCGTCTTCGGGTCCATCGCGACTACCGCGCCCTTGAGCCCGTCGAGGGCCTCGTAGGCAGCCCGCTGCGCCGCGGTGTTCAGGGAGAGCTCCACGCTGTAGCCGCGCTGCGGCTGGCCGGAGAGGATGCGCTCGACCTCGCCGAGGAACGCGTTCGAGCCGGTGCCGGAGAGCTCGGCGTTCATGGCCCTCTCGATGCCGGTGCTCGAGCCCAGAGCCGGGTTGAAGTACCCGGTCACCGGCTCCCACATCGGGGCATCGGTGTAGACGCGCTGGAACTGGTACCGGTCGTCGCTGGGCACCGAGCTGGCGATCGCGACACCGTCGACGATGATCGACCCTCGCTGGATCTCGTAGCTGTCGAGCCGGGTGCGCTTGTTGTTGCTGTTCTGGGCCAGCGCGTCCGCCTCGACGACCTGGATCCAGCTGGTCGCGGCGAAGAGGGCGATGAACATGAACAGCATGATGATGCTGAGACGGCGGAGTTCCTTGGTCATGTCAGCCGATCACCACCCGGGGCTGACGGCGCACCCCGTCGGAGATGCGCAGCAGCAGCGCCACGATGAGCCAGTTGGCCACGAGGGAGGAGCCGCCCGCCGCGAGGAACGGTGTGGTCAGACCGGTCAGCGGGATGAGGCGGGTGACACCACCGACCATGATGAACACCTGCAGCGCGATCGTGAACGAGAGCCCGGTGGCCAGCAGCTTGCCGAAGTCGTCCTGTCCCGCGAGGCCGATGCGCATGCCGCGGCTGACGAACACCATGTACAGGCAGAGGATCGCGAACAGCCCGATCAGTCCGAGCTCTTCGCCGAGGCTGGTGATGATGTAGTCGCTGTGGGCCAGAGGCGTGACCTCCGGGCGGCCCTGGCCCCAGCCGGTGCCCATGAGTCCACCGCGTGCAAGCCCGAAGAGCCCCTGCATGGGCTGGTAGCCGGCGCCGTCGGGGTCGACCTGATCGGCATCGAACAGGAACAGCCAGTTGATGAAGCGGCCCTGCACATAGCTGAGGATCTGCGTCGCGAGGGCGACACCGGCGACCACGAGGGCGAGGCCGATGAGCACCCAGCTGGTCTTGCCCGTCGCGACGTAGAGCATCGCGACGAACATGCCGAAGATCAGCGTTCCCGTGCCGAGGTCGCGCTGGAACACGATGATCCCCAGCGAGATGAGCCAGACGACGAGCACGGGGCCGAGCTCGCGCATGCGGGGCCAGGTGATGCCCATCACGCGCTTGCCGACGGAGGTCAGGCTCTCGCGGGTGCGCACCAGATAGCCGGCGAAGAAGATGGCCAGGCAGATCTTTGCGAGCTCACCCGGCTGGAAGGCGAAGGCGCCGCCGAGCGACACCCAGACCGCCGCGTTCGCGTCCGGGATGCGCAGGCCGGGCACGAACGGCAGCAGCAGGAGCAGGATTCCGGCGAGGCCGAAGATGTAGGTGTACCGGAACAGGATGCGGTAGTTGCGCAGCAGGATGACCACCGCGATCGCACCCGCGAGCGAGATCGCGGTCCACGCGAGCTGCTTGGTCGAGTAGGCGTTCCAGCCGGTGTTCTTGAAAGCGATGTCGATCCGATAGATCATCGCGATTCCGAGGCCGGTGAGCAGGGTCGCGATGGGCACGACGAACGGGTCGGCGTCTGACGCGACGAAGCGCAGCACGATGTGCAGGGTGAAGGCGAGCGCGGCGAGGCCGCCACCGATCGCCAGGATCATCGGGTCGATCACGCCGAGTGCGCCCAGCTGCACGAGCGTCAGGGCGGCGCCGCTGATCGCGCACGCGAACAGCAGCAGCCAGAACTCGCGGTTGCGTTGGTTCTGCGGCATCCGGATGCGCTTGAGGGCCTTGATGACACTGGTGTCGGCCGCGACGTCGGTGCTCATCCCTCACCGCCTTCGGGGGTGTCGACAGGTGTCGGCATGGGCGTGGGCAGCGGGGTCTCGATCGTGTTCGCGTCGGCACCCGCTTTGAGCCGGTCCACGATCGCCATCGCGTCGGAGAGGGAGCGCGCGGTGATGGTGCGCTCGACCGATGCCCGCTGGTACGGCGGCAGGTTCGCAAGGAGGATGTCGGTGTCCTGGATCGGGGTCGACAGCGTGATCGGTCCGATGTTCTGCTGCACGCCCTGGAAGATCACCACGCTGTCCTCGTCGGCGCCGATGAAGTAGCGCGTCTGGGTCCAGCTGTACGCGGCGAAGGCGGTCACGCCCAGCATCGCGATCACCACGAGAGCACCGGCGATCCAACCGAGTCGACGGCGCTTGGCACGACGACGATCCTCTTCGATGAGCTCCTCGAGGTACTCGGGGGCCGGCTCGAAGTGGCTCGGCTCGTTCGCGGCCTGGCGCACCGGGTGCAGCCAGTTGCCGCGGGGAGGGCGCACCGGGGGTACGTACACGCCGTCGGGGTTCGAGGCCGAGCCCACGATCGTGGGCGTGCCCGAGTGGATCGGGTGCTGACCGCCGACGTCGACCAGGACGATCGTGACGTTGTCGGGCGCTCCGCCGTCGAGCGCCTGCTTGAGGAGGTTGTCGGCGGTGCGTCCCGGAGCGAGGCCGAGCTGCATGGCCTTGAGGATGTGGGGTTCGTCGACCACGCCGGAGAGTCCGTCGGAGCAGAGCAGCCAGCGGTCGCCGGGTTGCGTGTGCATGACGAACATGTCGAGCTCGGGGTCGGAGTCCATGTCGCTGAGCACGCGCATGAGCACGGAGCGGCGGGGGTGGTAGCGCGCCTCTTCCGGGGTGATGCGGCCCGAGTCGACCAGGCGCTGCACGAAGGTGTGGTCGGCGGTGATCTGCGTCAGGGCGTCGTCGCGGTAGAGGTAGATGCGCGAGTCGCCGATGTGGCCGATGACCGCGTACTCGTCGACCATGATGATCGCGCTGACGGTGGTTCCGAGACCGGCGAGCTCCGGTCGATCCTTCGCGGCACGGATGAGGTCGCCCGCTGCCGTGGTGGCCGCGGCCTGCAGTGAGGCTTGCGCGTCTTCCGTCGACGCATACGGCTGGTCGAGGGGCTCCAGACGCTGGATCGCGATGCTCGAGGCGACGTCACCACCGGCGTGGCCGCCCATGCCATCGGCGACGACGAAGAGGTTCGCTCCGGAGTAACCGGAATCCTGGTTGTTGGAGCGGACCTTCCCGGTGTGGGAGATCGCGACGCTCGAGCCTTCGAAGACCATGCCGGCGTCAGGCTCGCAGCTCGAAGGTCGTGGCGCCCACCTTGATGGGCGTGCCGAGCGAGAGGGCGACGGGCGAGCCGGAGACGCGCTGGCCCGCGACGAAGGTGCCGTTGGTGGAGTCGAGGTCCTGGATCGCCCAGCTGTCGCCGCGCAGCATCAGGCGCGCGTGGTGACTGGACGTGTAGTCGTCACGGATCACGAGAGCGGACTCACTGGAGCGGCCGATCGTGAGGGAGTCGGCGCTGAGCGGCAGCTCGAGACCCGCCTTGGGGCCTGAGGTGATCACGAGACGCTTGGCGGTCGCGACCGTCGCCGGTCCGGTCGACGGGCGGGCGGATGCCGGCTTCGAAACGGGGGCCGCGGGTGCACCCGCGGCCGCAGGTGCCCCTGCCGTCGCCTCGACGGGGAGCTTGCGCACTCGCACACCGAAGAGGTCGGCGCGCAGCGAGTACACGACACCGAACACGAAGAACCACATCAGGAGGAGGAACCCGATGCGCAGGAGAAGAAGGATCAGTTCACTCAACCGAGGGCTCCGAACGCTCGGGTGGCGTCATCGCCCCTGGCCGCGGGACGCGAGGGTGCGGCCACGGGGACGATGCGGAACACCAGGTCGGTGCGTCCGATCGTGATCGTCGTGTCTGTCGGGAGGGCGGCTTCGCGCAGCTTCTGCCCGTTGACCTTCGTGCCGTTGGTGGAACCGAGGTCGCGCATCATGGCGCGCTCGCCGTCCCACAGGATCTCGACGTGCTTGCGGCTCGACCCCGCGTCAGCGATCGTGATGTCGGCATCCGAGCCTCGACCGATCACGGTGCGGGCGCGGGAGATGGAGTGGCGACGACCGTCGACGTCGACCACGGCCTGCCAGCTGACGCGGCCCTCGACGGTGCCCGAGCTCACGCGCACCGTGCCGGTCGCGACCTTCTCGTCGGCTTCGAGGCTGATCGAGAGCGGTCCCGCGAAGCTATAGCCCTGCGACGTGGCGTGCGCGGTGAGAAGAGCGTGCAGCTCGTCCGTGAGAGCGCCGCCGAGCCCGCGCATCCGCTCCGCATCGTCGGCGCTCAGACGCACCACGAAGCTGTTGGGCGCGATGATGCGATCGCGGCTCACGACCGCGGCCTTCGTGTCGGCTTCACGCCGCAGCGCCGAAGCGATCTCCACAGGCTGGATGCCGCTACGGAAGGTCTTGGCGAACGCGCTGTTAACTGCGCGTTCGAGACCCTTCTCAAAGCTGTCAAGTAGTCCCACTGGGCTCCTCTGGCATGCCGACTGGTAGACACATCGTAGCCAGGTGTCCTGGGGGAACGCCGCCGATGGCCCTCCAGGCATGTGCAACGAGGCCGAAAACGCATGATATCTTTGGGAAGTTGAGTTCTTCGGAACGAGACACTCGCGCGAGTGGCGGAATGGTAGACGCGCTGGCTTCAGGTGCCAGTGTCCGTAAGGACGTGGGGGTTCAAGTCCCCCCTCGCGCACAGCGAGGCCCTGTTCGTTTATTCAGGGCAATCTGTTCGTAAATTGAAAGAGCCGGTCAGGACATGTTTCTGGCCGGTTTTTTCATTCGCCGCGGATGCGCGGCCTTGATCTGCTCATCAGCGCCGGATCGGCGTCGCCAGCGGTCAGGCTGCCCCGCGTTCGCCAATCCCGGGGCATCGACGACAGTTGGAACCTAGCTATGCCCTCTCCCGGGTTTCGTCTTTCACGTGCGCCGAAAATCTGGTGGGATCCACTGGGACCTGCCGCGAACCGTATCGAGTCACCCGGTAGAGCCCCGGGGTTGCTGTCCCGCCGCCTACTGGACAGAGTGATGGCGGTGCGAGCGAACTCGCACCGCCATCACTTTCTTCCGCTTAGGCCGTCGCCCGCTTCATGCTGATTTCGTCGGCCTCTTCCTCGTCCAGCATCGCGACGAGCTCGGCCACATTTACCGCGATGTCCGCCATCGGCTCCTCGGCGGTGCTGAACCCACCACGAGCGGTCGGTGCGGAGCTTGTCCAGCATCGCCAGCGTGACCAGCACGATGCCGATCCGCGAGCTGACCAGACCGCGGTCGATGGCGACGCGCATATCGATGCCTGGGCACGGGGTCACCTCGCTGAACCAGACGGTCATGCGTATGTGCCGGCAATCTGGTGGTCGCTCACGCAACCGGAGGCCGTGCGGTTGGGAGTTTCGGCCGCGTCCCGAAGGTTCGGAGGGAGCGGGCGGCGCAGGGCTCATGAGCGCGATCGCCGGCTGTATGCAGCGCCCGGAGAGGTTCATGCCGCAGACGTGTGTCCATTCGGGAGGGCTGCCCTCCGTCGATGGGCACGGGTGACTTTCGTCTGTCCTCCAAATGCCCGACAGACAGGACTGTCGGGGGCAATTTAGGGTGAGATCGCTGGATTATCCACGGGAGGGAGTTCAAAATGCGTGTACGAAGAACTTCCCGGTGCAGTGACAGACGCACCGGTTGAGACGTCGAGCATTCCGTCGGGGCTGTTCCGGGGTGAGGGTGACCCGCTGCTATCGACCGCCGTTGCGGGTTCCACTGTGACGAGCTTCGCAACCCAGGATGGGGTGCAGACGCTCATCCAGATCCCCGATGCCTCGTCTCCGAGCGAGTATCGCTTCCCCCTAGATCTTCCAGAGGGCGGGGAACCGGTGCTCAGCAGCGATGGCGCTGTCATGATCCTTGACGCCGACGGTGAACCGGTGAGCGGCTTCCGAGCACCGTGGGCAGTCGATGCAGAGGGAAACGCCGTCCCTACTTCGTTCCGGCTAGAGGGCCAGGAGCTCGTCCAGGTTGTGGAGTTCAACGCCAGTACGGTTTTCCCCGTGGTGGCTGATCCTGACTTGGGCGTGGAGTGGTGGGGTCACTGGGTGCGCCTTACCCGGGGCGAGACTAGGACCGCAGCCAACATCATCGCGAACAATCAGGGCCCGGCTGTACTGGCGGGAGTGGCTTGTGGCGCACTGCCAGGACCCGCAGCTCTCGGGTGTGGAGCAGCGGTGGCGCTCGCGTACTTCAAGTTCGTAGATCCGGTCAACAGGGCCAACAGCGCGGGCAAGTGTGTTGCAATCAACTACCCATGGACGGCATTGTCTACCCCTCAGATCGGGTGGGTCGGCATTAGCGTCACCACCGTGAACTGCACAAGGTAGGTAATTCTGATGGAATCGTTCCGTGGCCGACTGATAGTCAACTTGCTGATAGCGCTCTTCATCTTGCTGGTGCCGCTGCTGTCTGGCAACCCGATCACGTGGTGGAACGTCGGAGGAGCAGTGGCAGTATTGATCCTCACCTTCCTTACGCGGGGGTGGTACACGAAGCCGCGGGGTCGGCAGGACGCCGACGAGTAGAACCGTTGAGCACGCCGCAGGGGCCTCCGCTTCACAGCTGCTGCGATCGAAAGAGCCGGTCAGGTTGTCAATCTGACCGGCTCTTCTCGTATGCGGATGGAGTTCGATCGCTGCTCTCGCGTGCGTTGGTGTTCGGGTCTTCCTTGCCGAAACCGATCGAGCGGGGTCACCCTGCGGCTTCGGTGCCCTTCATTCGGAGTCCGATGATCCCGAATGGGCGTGCCGCCGCAGAGACTCGCTGACCTGCCGCAGGTAGCGGGTGATCACGTCTTGTTCGGCAGGCGTGAAGGCGTCCAGTTCAGCGTCGATCCCCATGATCATGGGGATCAGGCGACCCATCGCCTTGTCACGCGACGCGCGCCGCGGAGCTACGAGGATTCCTCGGCGGTCGTTCGGGTGGGGTTCTCGGGAGACGTGGTCGAGCGCGACGAGGCGGTCGACGGACGTGGTGGTCGCGCCCGCAGAGAGCCCCACTCTCCGCGCGAGCTCGGTCGGGGCCAGAGGACCGCTCATGAGCAGGTGCTCCATCACCTGCAGATCGGTGGGGTTGACCCCGAGTTCATCCGCGAGGGAGGACTCGAAGAGTTCGCTGAGTTCGATGAAGTCCCGAAGCAGGGCCGTCGCCGGACGGGCAGGGATGAAGTCCGCCCCGTCGGCGTCGAAAGGTGGCACCCCGCTCGATTGCATGACCTCCACGATATCGCTACTATCTTTCGATAGTCATATAGTTTGATGATCAAACTACTATCCAAGGTTGGGACTTTTCATGGGCGCACTCACACGGTTCCTGACGTCGGCGAAGACATCGTGGATCATTCTCGTGATCACGGCGCTCGCCGCAACCGCGCTGTTCGCCCTCGCCGGCAGCGAGGAGTCCGAGACAGCCCCGTCGGTCGGTCTGCCCTCTTCCGCCGAATCCGTCAAGGTAGATCAGTTGCTCGAAGAGTTCCCCAGCGCCGACGCGACCTCGGCGCTGCTGGTCTTCGCCTCCGAAGACGGCGTGCTCGACGAGAAAACGCTCTCCCTCATCGATCAGAGGGCATTCGGCGATCTCGCCGCGCTCGCCCTCGACGGCGCCGTACCGCCCGCTCAGGTCTCCGACGACGGAACGGTCGCCCTCGTGGTGGTGCCTCTCGAGCCGGAGCCCGACGTTGCGGAGCAGACTGCGCGCGCGCAGGAGATCCGCGACATCGCCGCTGCGGACCTGGAGGGAGTTAGCGTCTATCTCACGGGCGCTGAAGGCTTCGAGGTCGACATCGCCGCCGTGTTCGACGGGGCGGACTTCACCCTTCTCCTCACCACCGTCATCGTCGTCGCCGTTCTGCTGCTCATCACCTACCGCAGTCCATGGCTGTGGATCGTCCCCCTCGTCGTCATCGGCCTGGCCGACGCACTCGCGGGGATCGTCGCACGACAGGTTGCCAGCGCCGTCGGCATCCAGCTCGATGCGTCGATCACGGGCATTCTCTCTGTGCTCGTCTTCGGTGCGGGGACGAACTATGCGCTCCTCCTGATCGCCCGCTACCGTGACGAACTGCGTCTGCATGAGAGTCGCAGAGAGGCTATGCAGCGGGCCCTTCGCGGAGCCGGTCCCGCCATCATCGCCAGCGGCTCGACGGTCGCACTGGCACTGCTCACCTTGCTCCTCGCCGAGATCGCGGGCAACCGTGCGCTGGGGCTGGCCTGCGCCGTCGGCATCGTCGTCGCGATGTTCTTCGCGCTCTTCGTGCTGCCCGCTGCTCTCGTGCTCTTCGGCCGCGGCCTGTTCTGGCCCTACATCCCCCGATTCCAGTCGCCCGACGCGATCTCCCGCAGCGTCTGGGGGAAGCTCGGTCGCGGAGTGTCGAAGCGTCCGGTCGTGGTGGCGACGGTCGGATTCGTCGTTCTCGGCGCGATGGCCAGCGGGTTGCTGTTCGTGCAGACCGGACTCTCCCAGAACGACCGCTTCCTGCAGAAGCCCGAAGCGGTGCAGGGCCAGGAGGTCCTCGCCGAGGCGTTCTCCGCCGGAACCACCTCCCCGGCCATCGTCCTCGTTCCTCTCGAGGACGTCGAGGCGGCGACCACCGCTCTCGCGGATCTCGACGGTGTCGACGCGGCGAGGCCGGGAGAGACGACGGATGAGTTCGCGCGGATCGATGTCACCCTCGACGCCAGCGCCGAGACCGACGCGGCTTTCGCCACCGTCGAACGCATGCGCGAAGCGCTCGACGACGTCGGATCGGGCGAAGGGCTCGTCGGAGGGCTCGACTCGCAGGCGCTCGATGTCGCCGAAGCCCAGGCGCGGGATCAGGCTCTCCTCATCCCCCTCATCCTCGCGCTGGTCTTCGTCGTGCTCGTGCTCCTTCTTCGGGCCTTCGTCGCGCCGCTGCTACTCCTGATCGCCGTCGTCGCCAGCTTCTTCTCGGCGATCGGGGTGAGCTGGTGGTTGTTCCAGTCGCCACTCTTCGGATTCCCCGCCATCGATACGAACGTGCTGCTGTTCAGCTTCCTGTTCCTCGTCGCGCTCGGTGTCGACTACAGCATCTTCCTCGTCACCCGTGCGAAAGAGGAGGCCGCCCGACTCGGCACAAGCCAGGGCATGATTCGTGCTCTCGCCGCGACGGGCGCCGTGATCACCAGCGCCGGCATCCTCCTCGCCGCGGTGTTCGCCGTCCTGGGTGTTCTCCCCCTCATCACGCTGACGCAGATCGGCGTCATCGTCTGCATCGGCGTGCTCATCGACACACTCCTCGTGCGGACGGTCATCGTCCCCGCACTCGCGTTCATCACTCGTGACAGGTTCTGGTGGCCCCGCCGGCCCGCTCTGACCGATGCCGAGGCCGCCCGACAGGGCGCCGACGCGCTCGCGCCTGAACAGCCCCACGCGCTCTCGCGGTGACGGAGGACGCCCATGCGCGGTGGTGGAACATCCGCCTGCGGCACGACGACGCCCCTCCCTCAGACCGATGCGTCGAACAGTCGGCCCGGCGACGATGGGAGTGTCCCCTCCCCTAGAGAAGGCGTCCCGTGACCTCACGCACCCCAGCCCTCGATTCGCTCGCGCTCGCCGCCGTCGGTCTCAGCACCTCGGCGCTCGCGCTCGCCGCCTGTGCTTCCCCCACCCCTGCCGAAACCTCCCCTGCGGGTGTCGGATCGTTCGATGCCGAGACGGTCGGGAACTCGCCGGAAGAGGCGCGGTCCGAGATTTCGTAAGCCGCCTAGTAATCTGGGGGGATGACGGATGCAGTGGGGACCAAGCAGGCGCTCCTGCTGTCGCGACTCGGCGACGACGAGGCTGCGCGCTTGGTGATGACGGTGCTCACGACCGCGCGACGGATCGACGCGGCCTGCGCGGAGCTGCTCGCTCGACACGATCTGTCGGAGGGGCGGATGGCGGCCCTCCTCGCGGTCTCCGCTGAGGAGGGGATCACGCCACGGCTGCTGGCGACCCGGCTCGCCGTGACCTCGGCGACCGTCACGGGACTTCTGGATCGACTCGACCGCGACGGGTTGATCGAGCGACACCCGCACCCGACAGACGGGCGCACGCACACGCTCGTGACGACCCTCGCCGGGGAGCGGCTCATCGCCGAGCTGGTCCCGGTCTACGCCGAATGGCTCCGTCAGCTCGGGACCGGGATCAGTGCCGCCGATCGCGACCACGCTGCCCTCGTCTTGGCGGCGATGCAGCGGAACCTCGGCGATGAGTAGACAGGTGGGAGGACGGGCGGCCCGCACATCGCCCGGGGTCGACGCGGAGCACCTGAGCGCACTCGACGCGGGCCTGGCAGCGTCGAGGACGCTGTCCGACGCTCTTGCGATCGATCACACGATTCTGTTCCGCAACGTCTTCCCCGACTCCGACGCTGCCCTGCGCGCCGAAGTCGCCGAGGCACAGCAGCTGGGCATCCTCAAGCGGATGACCCGCATCGGTGCCGCCCTCGCGACCCGCTGTGATTCCGGCGAGATCGAAGACATGGCCGTGCACCCGTCCGACACCGTGCGCGGGTGGGCGTGCTTCCTCATCGCTGCGCAGCCGTCCGCCACTCCCGTCGTGGTGCTCGATCGACTCCGACGGTTCGCCGACGATGAGCACTTCGCGGTCCGCGAGTGGGTGTGGATGGCAGCGCGCCCGGTGCTCGTCACCGACCTCGACGCCAGCATCGACATGCTCGCCGCGTGGACCGGCGACCCTTCCGAGCGCGTTCGCCGATTCGCCAGCGAAGCGCTGCGTCCGCGAGGCGTGTGGGCCGCCCACATCGCTGCGCTCAAGAAGCAGCCGGAGCGCGGAGAGCCGATCCTGCATCCTCTGCGCGACGATCCTTCCCGCTACGTCCAGGATTCCGTCGCCAACTGGATCAACGACGCGGCGAAGACCCGTCCGGACTGGGCCGTCGAACTCTGCGACCGCTGGGGCGCCGCGAGCGACGATGCCGCCACCGCTCGCATCATCACGCGCGCGCTGCGCTCTCTCGCTCGTTCTTCCGCGGGGTGAACGGCGAGGGCCCTCTTCGAATCCGACCGATTCGTTACGTGCCGCTCCCCGCTGTGGCCGGAGTCGTGCACGAAACGCGATCAGCGCGATGCCCGAGCCGACTCGGACTCACCCCGTCGAGTGCCGTGCACAGAGAGGGTGCCGAGAGCCCAGGCCGCGAGGCCTGCGGCAGCGAAGGCCGCGCCGAGAACCACGGAACCCGTCCACCCCGATGTGCTGAAGGCCAAGGTGGTCGTGGCCGCGCCGACGGCTGATCCCAGGGAGTAGAAGATCATGTACCCGCCGATGGCCGTCGAAACGCGGTCGGGGTGCAGCACGGTCAAGATGTGTTGGTTGCTCACATGGGCGGCCTGCACGGCGAAATCGAGCACGACGATGCCGACGATCACCATGGTCAACGACCAGGGGAGCTGCCCGATCAGCGCCCAGGATGCGACCAGGGCGAGGAGTGCGAGACCGGTGACCCTGTTGGCCTTGCCGGCGTCTGCCCAGTGGCCCGCGCGCACGGCACCCAGGGCGCCCGTCAGGCCGGCGAGGCCGAAGAGTCCGATCTGGGTCTCGGTGAGATGCCAGGGCGCAGATGTCAACGGAAGCGCCATCCCGCTCCACAGTGTTCCGAACGATGCGAAGAGGAAGAACGCGATCGCGCCGCGACTGACGAAGACAGGGTCGCTGAGGAGGCGACCGAGACCGCTGACGAGCTCTGTGTACGGACGGGCGGGCCGGCGCGCATCACTCGGAAGGGCGAGGAGGGCCATGGTTCCCAGAATCACGGCCAGCAGCGCCAGAGAGAGGTAGACGCTGCGCCATCCCCAGATGTCGGTCAGCGCCCCGGCGATCAGTCGCGAGCCGAGAATGCCGACCACGACCCCCGATGTCACGAATCCCAGGTTGCGCCCTCGTTCCGCGGGATCGGAGACCGCCGCGGCATAGGCCACGGTCGTCTGGACCACGACCGCGAAGAGTCCGGAGAACGCCAGCCCGGCGTAGGCCGCCCATGCCATCGGGGCGGCGGCGACCACGATCATGCCGATCCCCACCAGGCCGAGATGGAATGCGATCAGTCGTCGTCGGTCGAGTCGGTCGCCGAGTGGGACGAGCACGACGAGTCCGACGAGGTAACCCAGCTGTCCGACGGAGACGAGCCAGCCCAGCGTGTCGGGCGCAACGCCGAGATCGCGCCCGATCTCGGTGAGGATGGGCTGCGCGGCGTACACGGTCGCGACGGCGACGGCACAGATCGCGGCCAGCAGAATCTTGGTCTTGAGGTACACAGGTGTCCTTTGGTTGCATATTGCTACCGAATGAACCGTAGGGCATAATGGTTTCAAATCGCAACTCTTGGAGATGTCATGGGTGAATCCACCGGAATTCCGCAGTGGACCGATTCGAACTGCCCGGTCGCTCGGGCGACCGACCTGGTCGGCGACCGATGGAGCATGCTGATCATCCGGGATGCGATGGACGGAGCCCGCACGTTCACCGACTTCCAGCAGCGCACGGGTATCGCGCGCAACATGCTCGCCGATCGCCTCCGCAGACTCGCCGGGTACGGGATCATGACTCGCGTCGAGGCCCCGGCCGGCAAGCGGAAGCACTACGAGCTGACCGCTGCCGGAGAGGAGCTTTTCCCTGTCATCCTCGCCCTGCGACACTGGGGAGAGGAGCATGCTTTCGCCGAAGGAGAGGCGCATTCGGTCCTGGTCGATGCCGCCGGTGCGACCGTGGCTGCGACTGAGCCAGTCGGTACAGACGGCAACCCGCTGACGAGCCGGAACACCCGCGTCGTGAGGTGAGTGCGTCCTGAACCGGGGAGATCGTCAGCCCAGCGGACCCTCGAGGATGGTGAGCACATCGACCTCTTCGAATCCGACCGATCTGTTGAGGGCGAGCATCGGCGCGTTCGTCAGGGCCGTGTAGGTCTGCAGAAACCGTGAGTCCGAGCTCTCCGGGAGGCTCATGAGACGACGGAGGTTGGCGACCTTCAACGCGCGGCCGATCCCACGACCACGAACCCGTTGCGCGACGAAGGTGTCGTCCTGAAGGACGATCTTCGGATCCGGCCGTGACAGCAGGATCTCGGTGTACCCCACGGCCTCCCCGTCCGCGCGCGCCACGCTCCGCACCAGGGCATACCCCTGTTCGGACATGCGCTCCTCGTTCCGGCGAACGGCCGCGACGTCGGCGGGCGCGGGGGTCCGTGTCAGGTCGCCCATCGGCACGTCCTCCGACATGTGAGCGCGAAGCCTCGCCCAGTCCTCGAGCAGCTCATCCGGACACGCGTCCACCCAGGAGACGATGTCGACGTCTGCGAGTGCAGTCGGGAGCCGGTCGAGTGTCTTCGTGGAGACCGGGAGATCGACCACCTGGCGACTCTCGCGGACGCCCACCTGGAGCCCTTCGGAGCGTGCGAACGAGACCCCGGCATCGGAGTACGTCTCGGTGCGCATCATCGTGGCGGTGCCGCGCAGCGCGTTTCGGATGGCGTGGAGCAGCGCACGTGCGACGCCGCGGTGGCGGAAGGCGTCGAGAACCGCGATCTCGACGTCGGCAGGTTCGCCAGGATGCACGTGCGCTTCGGCCGCCCCGACCGGCACCTCGTCGATCTCCGCGAGCAGCAGCACTGAGCGGCGAGTCGGATGCGGGCTCTGGAACTGCAGGCGCGTCGCCTCGTCGCTGCGCGACCACACCTTCTGCCGCCCGGCCGAGTAGCCGTCTCGGAGGATGCCGTTCCACCGCAGAAGCTCTGCGACGTCGCGAGGATCGACATCCCTGATCCGGATGCTCATCAAAGGTCACGACGCTCTCGGTGTTCGCAGACGGACAGGTGCACGATCCAGGTTGCCATACCGCCGAGTCGTTCTCCCCTCTCGTGCGGCCGCGGGGTATCTGAGATGGTGGATGCGGGATGTGCCCCTGAGTGACGAAAGGGTGAGCGATGAGCGGACCTGATCTCCCGGTGATCGGGGTCGAGGGCGCGTCATCACGGTGGTCGACGTGGTGGCTGGCATCCGGAGCGCTGTTCATCACGGCGGCCCTGTTGGCCGCGTTCCGCAGTCTTCCCGGGACGCTCGACGTCGATGCCCTCGCGATCATCTCGACCGCATCGACCTTGGCCTTCTGCCTCGCGCTGGTCGCCGCTGGTATCGGAGCTGCGCGCCGCGATGGCACTCTTCGACTTTCCAGAGGGGGGATCGTCGCCTTGTTCCTCCTCGCCGGCTGGATCCCTGTGGGGCCGCCACTTCTGATGGTTTCGTTCGACTTCACCTCGGCGGTGCCGGTCTACGTGAACGCCCTCGTGAAGTTGGGGCTGTGCGGTGTGATCGTCGCCGGGGTGCTCCGCCAGTTCGCTGGCGAAGCCGTGGCGGTTCATCCCTGCGATCGCGCTCGCCGCCGTGGTGCTGGGGTCGTTGATGGAGGTCGCGATGATGTCGGGCAGTGTCTCCGACCAGAACGCGATGATCCTCGTCTCCAATGTGCTGATCCTGACGTGCATCCTCGCCACCGGGGCGCTGGGTGCCGTTGCGCTCAGGGCTGCTCGCGCACGGGCGGGCTCGGTGGCCGTGTTCGGAGGATGACCGTCCTCACGGCACCCGCTCGTAACCCGCTCAGGGCGAGGTGTGCACACCCAGCTCGCTGGTGTCGCGGAGCCCGTGCGCGTCGAGGTAGGCGCGGATCGTCTCGTGGACGATGCGGATCTGTGCTTCGTTCCCCATCGCGGCCCGCATGGCGTCCATCGTGGGTGCCGGCTTGCCGTTCACCCGGTCCAGCGCCTCCCAGACGATGTCTTCGCGGGAGCCGCGGCCCATCGAATGCGGCATCGAGCTGAACACCGGGTTGGGCTTCCAGTCGTTTCGGTTCTCCTCCATCAGCGATTCTCTCCTGTCTTCGGGTGCCCCTGAATGCGGGCGCACTCGGTCCTGTGCGCGGGCACGCCGAACACACCCGGGGTGGCGATGCTGCCCCCGATGGACGACGCGCTGTCCGGCGGCCAGGCCCTTCCCCAGTGAGGCCGGATGCCGGTGGGAAGAAGGGGATGTGGTCGTCCGGTTCTCTTCGAGAGTACACCTTATTTTGAGTCGCTAAAAATAAGGGAGACGACGGGACAGGAGGAAGATGCTGAAAAGGCCCGGTCCGCAGCGGGATCGGGCCTTTTCGTCGCGTGGCGTGGCGTGGCGGGTCAGTCGCGCGGGACGTCGTTCCAGGACCAGATGTCGTCACCGCGCAGCACTGCGTCGGCGCCGCCGTCGCAGTAGATGGTCTGGCCGGCCATGTGGGTGTTGGCCGGGCTCGTCAACCACACCAGCAACTCGGCGATCGAGGATGCCGGCTGGTGGTAGTTCAGCGGCATCGGCACGGCGGCGTCGACCTGCGCCAGACCCTCCGGGCTGGCCAGCAATCCGGCGGTCATCGGCGTGGTGACGGTGCCGGGGGCGACGGCGTTGAGGGGGATCCCGGCGCCGGCCCAGGCTTCGGAGACGGATTCGCGGCGGACCCAGCGTGACAGGGCGCGCTTGCTGGAGGAGTAGTTGAGGAACCCGCCCTCGGCCGTGACGGCGAGCTGATCGCCGATCTCGAGGGCTCGGCTCTCGTCGCCGTCCAGGGCCGCATCGACGAGGTCTGGAGACACCGGCTGCAGCGATGCCATCGATGAGACCACGGCGGCGCGCGGCTGGTCCGCCAGACTCAGTTTCGGCAGCAGCGCGGTGAGGAACTCTGTCACGCCGAAGTAGTTGATGGCCATGGTCTTGGCGATCGGTGCGGCAATTCCGGCGCAGGCGATGATCGCATCGATGCCGCCGTCTGCTGCGGCGAGAACGGCGTCCGCCGCAGCGATCCGGCCGGCGGGTGTCGAAAGATCACCCGTGACCTCCACTCCGCCCAGGTCGACCCCGATCACGGTGTGTCCCTGGGCGCGAAGCAGTTCGGCGGTCGCGGCACCGATGCCGGATGCGGCGCCGGTGACGACGTAGGTGCGGGTCATGTTTCCTCCTGGGGTGATGAGACGTGGTCGGATGACGACGGGGATGCGGTGGCCCTGGATGTCGATTCGGGAAGGGCGGCGACGAAGCGGCTGAGATGGGCCTGGAACTGGGTGATCTCGTGCGCGGACCAGCCGGTGAGCGCGCCGCCGACCATCTGCTGCCCGGAGGCGACGAGGCGGGCGTAAGCGTCTCGGCCCGCATCCGTCAAGCGCACCTCGACCGTCCGCCCCGTTCGTACGCGATCGAAGAGCCCCCACGCCGACATGCGCGACACCAGCTTCGACGTCGTCGGGCGTGACATCGCCGCTCGGTCGGCCAGTCGACTGAACCCGAGGGAACCGCCGTGCATGCCGACCACGTACAGGGCTCGTACCTCGACGACGTCGAGGGATCCTCCGACGCTCGCGGCCACCTGTGTCTGCAGCTCGCCCTGCGTCCACTCCGCGACCACGCGAACCAACGCTTCGCGGATGTCTTCGATCTCGTCATCGACCGCCATAAGACAAAGGATATCAGTTCAGTTGCGTGGGGCAACTATCCGGATGGGCCGCGCTCAGCTGAAGAGGACCACCAGGTAGACCGCGAATGTCACGAGGTGTGCAGCGCCGTGCATCGCGGTCACCCTCTTCGCGGCGAAGGTCGTCACCGACAGCAGCAGCGTGACGCCGAGCATCAGCAGATTCGCCGGCGATTCCGCGAGCACGACGGCCTGGCCGGTGAACATGCCGATGATCAGCACCGCCGGGATGGTCAGGCCCACGGTCGACACCAGCGCGCCATGGCAGAGGTTGCTCACGCGCTGGGCCTCACCGCCGAGCGCGGCGCGCACCGCAGTGATCGACTCCGGAAGGAACACGATGCCCGCGATGAGCACACCGGCGAGGGCGACCGGGGCGCCGAGGCGGCCCAGCCCGTCGTCGAGCAGCGCCGCCATGTCGTGCGACAGCAGCACGATGGGGATCACGGTGACCACCAGTAGCGCGAGGCGCACGACGACCTCCGTGCGGTGCGCGGACAGCACCTGGCGGATCCCGCCGCTGGCCTCGCCCTTCTCCTGGTCCTCCACGGTCTGGAGAAGACGCGGATCGACCTCGGTGAAGTCGCTCGCCTGCGCGCCCATCTGCCGGTAGAGGAAGAAGGCGTAGAGCACGAGGGTGAGCACGATGATCGGGATCTCCTGCGCCGTCGTGTACGAGCCGTCCGTTCCGATCAGAGCGGGGAGGCCGAACGCGAGCGCGACCAGCACCACCAGCATCGACAGATACGCCGACGTGCCGGTGCGGTTGTGCGCCATGCCGCGGTGGCGGAGTCCGCCGAGGAGGAGCGCGAGCCCGATGACGAGATTGAGGATGATCATCGCGACGGCCATGACCGAGTCGCGGGCGATGGTCGCGTGCTCACCAGGACCGAGCATGACCGCGGAGATGAGGATGACCTCGATCAGCACGATAGACAGGGTCAGCACGAGCGAGCCGTACGGGTCGCCGAGCCTGTGGGCGAGAGCCTCGGCCTGTTTGACGACACCGAACGCGCAGACGAGGATCACGACGATGATCGCCCCGAGCGCGATCACGAGTACCGGCACGGGCACAGGGGGCTCCAGAACCGGGTGGAAGAGGAGGAGGGCCGCGAAAGCTCCCCATCCCAATGCGACGCGGACGGCCTCGGTGACGCCGATCAACTGCTTAAGCTCCGTGCGTGACATCGCCGGACTCCTTCGAGGTGGGGCCGTCCCCGATCTGCCTCACCGTCGGAGGTCGTCCTCCGTCGTCGTTTCCCGCCCCACGGTAGCAAACCGCGTCGGCGCTGTGGTGTTGCGGCGGGAACATTCCGAAAACGGCATGAAAGCCGCGAGTGCGAAGAGCTATGTGTTTTTTCCCGGTCAAACGGAAATTTGACTTCCCCTGGTTCCGGGCTATGGTCGGAGGTTACGCCAGCCACCGAAGGGGAAGCGAGTAACCATGTCCGGAAAGTCCATCCAGGGTCGCGACAGCAAGAAGGCGCCGCAGCTCTCGCTCAAGGAGAAGCGAGCTGCGAAGCGGGAGAAGAACGCCCCGGCCGAGTTCATCAAGCCCCGCAAGGGCGCGAAGGGCTGATCGGATTCGGTCCGGCGGGCGCATCCGCGTGGTGCGCCCGCCATGGGGGTCGCAGGGTCAACGGAAGACGCGGGTGATCCCACTCTCCATCTGGGTGAGCTGGATGTAGACGAGGAGACGAAGGGTCGGGCCCAGTACAGCGCGGAGAACCTGACGCACGACACGACGGCGACGCCGGGTGCCCGCCCAAGTAAGAGTCATATGAAGTTGCATTCCACCCGCGGCATGTTCGAGTGCGAAGGTGACGACCCTTGCTGTGTCGTTGCTAGAGTCCGGATAAGTGAAGCGCCAGGTCACGTACGCGCTGTCTTCGAACCGATCAAGGTAAATCTGCTGACGACGGCTGGAATCCCTGACTGCTACCGGTTTTCCGTTGCGACTGGTGGCCGTCGCCGCCTCCCAAGGGCCGACACCCGTGGCGCTTGCATGCACCTCGTCGACCACGTGGTCCCACTCGGGGATGCGCGTCGCGGACGACAGCAGCTCCCATACGTCATCAACGGGGGCGGGAACGAAGATCGATCGCTTGCCGGAGAAGCTGTTCTTCTCGAACATCGCAGGCCGCGAGAGGCCGAGGTTCTGTGCATCATCCAGGCGGGACTTCAGTGCGTCGGGGTCGAGGCCGAGTCGTCGTAGGATCTCATCGATAAGACCGCTTGGTTCGTCGACGAGTGCACGCAGCACTGCGGCGGAGTTACCGCGACGGCCTCCGCTCGATGCCTCGGTCCACACAGCGAGCGCCCGTTCCGTCCACTCGTATCCCGAGGTCTCGTGGAAGACGATGCGACCGAGACCGTCGGTGTCTGAGGCGATGCCCACGAGCTCGAGTTGAGCTGCGTGCTGTGCCGCGACCGCCGCGCGGGCCGCATCGAGACCGGCGCCCATGCCGCGCAGGATCTGCCCTCCCGTGTCGGGATCGATGGTCAGGGCGAGGAGCAGATGATCGATGTCGGCGTCGCGCACTCCGAAGCGTGAGGCCTCCTCCATGGCGGCCAGCGACAGGGTGTGCATCGTGGCGGCGGCGTGGGTGAATCTGCTCATGAGCTCCTCCGGGGAACGGCGATGGTCGGATCGATCCGCTTCGCGTGCTTCTTGTGCACTGCCTGGCGGGTGACGCCCAGGGCATCGGCGATCGCCTGCCAGCTCATGCCGGACCGCAGTGCGGCTTCGACCTGGCGCAATTCGAGTGCGTCCGCGAGCGTGCGCAGCGATGCCACCGCACGCAGGCCCGCACGCGGGTCGGTCGTGTCCGCGGCGATCTGTGCGACATCGAGGGATTCCATGTCGTCAACCTACGTTGCTAACGAGGCGCTGTCAACTTACGTTGCTACGAGTGCGTCAGACGAGGTCTCCGCGATCAGAACGCTCCGTTCACGCGTTCCCGGCGCGCATGAACTCCTCGGCCTCGCGCACCTGCTCCGCCGACGGCCGGATGCCGGTGTACAGCACGAACTGCTCCAGTGCCTGCAACGTCGCGACCTCGGCCCCCGTGATCACGGGGGTGCCTGCGGAGCGCGCGGCGGCGATCAACGGCGTCTCCGCGGGAAGAGCCACGACATCGAACACCACGGATGCCGCGGCGATCGCCTCTTCCGAGAACGCGAGCGTGTGCTCCTCCGCGCCACCGGCCATGCCGATCGGGGTGACGTTGACGAGGATGTCTGCGGTGGCGTCTCCGACCTCGGCCAGCCAGGAGAAGCCGTAGAGGTCGGCGAGCATACGGCCGTTCCGCTCGTTCCTGGCGACGATCGTCACGCGCGTGAATCCGACGTCGCGGAACGCGGCGGCGGTGGCCTTCGCCATCCCTCCCGACCCACGCAGCAGCACCGAGGCCGCGGAATCGAGGCGATCACGTTCGATGAGCTGCGCGATCGCGGAGTAGTCGGTGTTGTGTGCGGTGAGCACGCCGTCATCGTTGACGATGGTGTTGACGGAGTCGATCGCGCTCGCCGAGGGGTCCATCCGGTCGACGAGGGCGATGACGTCCTCCTTGTAAGGCATCGAGATCGCACATCCGCGGATGCCGAGTCCGCGCACGCCTGCGATCGCCTGGGAGAGGTCAGTGGGGGCGAAGGCCTTGTAGATCCAGTTCAGCCCGAGCGCCTCGTAGAGGTGGTTGTGGAAGCGCGTGCCGTTGTTGCTCGGCCGTGCCGAAAGCGAGATGCACAGCGTCATGTCCTTGTTGAGCAGAGTCACCGGATCAGGCTACTCGCGAGCCGGTCGTCGCGTGCGATGTCGCCAACGTGACCATCCGTGACACACCTGGACGAGACCCGCGGACTCCTCAGGGTCAGGCCCCGACCGCGCCGGTCTCGCCCGGGTGGAAATTCCGTGACGGGACGGCGCTTCCTCCCCTATGGTGAAGGTGCATGCACGAGGGGATTGATCGTCTACGTCTCTCCCCACGAGGCGGCGGCCCACCCCAGGGGCAGACGATCTGTGCGTGCGATTGGGCCCTCTCGAGTAGTTCAGTCCCCAATGGGCTACTCGAGGGGGCCGCTATCGTTCGCCCTCGCGACGAAGTTCAGATTTGTCCCCCAAAAGGGGGACAAGGACGTCGAAAAGGAGCTAAGCTGTCTCTGACGCACCCTCCGGTCGTCTTCGGCCCTCATCGCTCCCCCCGCGGTGAGGGCCACACCATTTTCTGGGCGCCTTCTGGGCCGTGCGCCTCCGAACGCGCCGGATGACGGCCGCGTGCCGCTCGTGCAACATTTGGATTACCTTCTTGCAGGTGCTATTCCGCTCGGGGCCTCCTCCACTAGCGTTAGCGATGTCGGGGCATCCCTGCGTCGGCTTCTTCACCAGCAGAACAGGCAGTACATGAGCACCCAGGGCACGGTTAAGTGGTTCAACTCGGAGAAGGGCTTCGGCTTCATCTCCCCCGACGACGGAGGCGCTGACGTCTTCGCGCACTACTCCGCCATCCAGTCATCCGGCTACCGGTCTCTCGAAGAGAACCAGCGAGTCGAGTTCGATGTGGCGCAGGGCCCGAAGGGCCTGCAGGCAGAGAACATTCGCCCCGTCTGAGACGGGCGAGACACAGAACTCCCCACCGGATCGCGTCCCGATGCGTCATCCGGCGGGGAGTTCTGTGCTTTCCGGGTCCGATTCGGCTCCCTGCACGTGGCGTGTGGTCTGCAGGTCGCGCACCAGCGCGCCGGTCAGGTCAGCAGCAGAGAGCGGAGTTCGGCCACGGAGGCCACCCGGAACGCGGCTTCGTCACCCTCGTGGGCGTCGCTGAAGCCCCACTCGACGAAGATCACCGGGACGTCGTTGGCGTTGCCACCCTCGACATCGTGGTGCCGATCGCCGATGAGGACGGGGCGTGAGGTGTCGGCGCCGTGCTCGCGCAGCCGACGAAGAGCTTCGGCGACGATGTCGGTCTTCGAGGCGAGGGTCGACTCGTCGGGCGTTGCCCCGACGGTCGTCAGGAATGCGGGCCGGAGTCCGAAGTGGTCGACCAGTGCGTCGACCTGGTTCTCGGGCTTCGAGCTGGCTGTCGCCTGCGGCATTCCCGTAGCGTGCAGTTCGTTGATGAGGTCCACCACGCCGGGGTAGGTCGCGGCGTCGGTCGTGTAGCCGTCGGCCTTGCCGAGCGTGCGGTAGAAGGCGACCGCCTCGGCGGACTGCTCCGGCGTCATGCCCGCCTGGTCCTGGAAGGACTGGAACATGGGCGGGCCGATCCAGTGCACCAGTTCCTCGCGTGTCGGTGCCGGACGCCCGAAGTGGGTGAGCGCGACATTCAGCCGGCGAAGGATGCCGACGGACGCGTCGACGATGGTGCCGTCGACGTCCCACAGCACGCAGGAGTAGGGGGAGTGAGGCATCTCTCCAGCCTATGGGCCGGGACGGCGATGGCCGCTCTTCCTGCACAGGTGTGCAACTGAGTCACTTCTGCACGCCTCATGTGAACGCCTAGTGTCCACATATAAGGTCGTGACAACGGTGGATTCGCGGGCGAGAATAGGGGGCATGTACGTGTCGGTGGAAGTCATCACGATGCTGGCGACAGCAGTGACGCTACTGGTGGCGATCATCAGCGGTTTCGGTTGGATGATCAACCGGATGGACGCGCGATTCGCGGAGGTGCTGGCGACGTTCAATGCGCGGTTCGAAACGCAGGACGCGAAGTTCGATTCGCGGTTTGAAACGCAGGACGCGAAGCTCGATTCGCGGTTCGAAACGCAGGACGCGAAGCTCGATGCGCGGTTTGAAGCGCAGGACGCGAAGCTCGATGCACGGTTCGACCGTATCGAGCAAGAGATCGTCGAGGTGAAGATCGCGATCGCGCGCCTTGAGGGCCCGACACCCCGGCTCATCGCCGCGCGCTGACGGGCGACGCCTCAGAACAGGCGGGGGATGCCCGACTCGATGCCCTTCATGTCGTCGTAGTCGAGCACCAGGCAGCGGATTCCGCGGTCCTCAGCGAGCACGCGTGCCTGCGGCTTGATCTCCTGCGCGGCGAACACACCCTGCACGGGGGAGAGGTGCGGGTCGCGACCCAGAAGTTCGAGATAGCGGGTCAGCTGCTCCACGCCGTCGATGTCGCCGCGTCGCTTGATCTCGACCGCGATCGCGGCGCCGTCGGCATCGCGCACCAGAAGGTCGACGGGGCCGATGGCCGTCGGGTATTCGCGGCGCACGAGCGTGGCGCCCTCGGAGATGCGCTCGACCTGCTCGGCGAGAAGTCGCTGCAGGTCGGCCTCCACGCCGTCTTTCTGGAGCCCGGGATCGATGCCCAACTCGTGCGAGGTGTCGTGGATGATCTCGTAGATCTGCACACGCAGCGCATCGCCGGTCTTCTTGTGCGTGACGCGCCAGACTTCGACCACGCCGGCGCTGGCCTCTTCCTCGCCCGGCTCTTCGCTCGAGAGCGAACACGGCGGGCTCATCCAGTTGAGCGGCTTGTAGCTGCCGCCGTCGGAGTGCACGAGCAGACTCCCGTCTCCCTTGTGCACGAGCAGACGCGTGGCGAGCGGGAGATGGGCATTGAGCCGACCGGTGTAGTCGACCGAGCAGCGGGCGATGACGAGACGCACCCGTCGAGCCTACTTCGTCGGGGGGTGCGCCGCGGTCGCACTCCGCGGGCGCGGCGGTCATCGGTCGAGGAAGGATCCGATCGCCTGGAAGAGCCCGAGCTCGGTGGCGGCGGAGCGCGCGATGAGGAATCCGATGATGCCGATGATCCATGCGGTGTTCTCGGCGCCGGTGCGCTCCATCCAGGCGGCGAATCGTTCGAGCGGCCTTTGCACCAGCGGGGCGGCGACCAGGCGGAGGACGAGCAGCACGACAGCGGGCAGGATCATCAGCGCGCAGTAGCCGACGAGCGAGAGCACGCGCAGCGGGGTGTCGATTCCGGCATCCGCGAGCATCGTCATCGCGACGATGTAGGGAAGCATGGTGGCGACCTCGACTAGCCCTGCCGCGACAGCCACGGCCATCACCGCGGTGCCGCGGGTGCGGGGGTCGAGCAGTCGCTCCCGCCACCGGGTGATGCGACCGGCGCGCGCCCGAGGCTCCGCCACTGCGGCTGGCGCAGGAGGCGGGGTCGTGATCGACGATCCGCTCGCCTCGTGTGCGGTCGGCAGGTCCGTTCCCGGCAGGACCGACGCGGAGGCGGGCAGCGAGGCGGACGGGGAGGCCGCTGCGGCACTCTTGTCACCGGTCGGCATCACGAAGGCGGTGATGAGGAGCGCTCCGCCCACGAGGAGGCGGATGATCAGTCCGGCGGGCGAGGCCAGGAAGTCGGACGCGACGTCGACGAGGTTCACCAACCCCCAGAGGAACAGGAGGCCGACGAGCAGGTAGAACGCGGCGATCGTCACCAGGTACAGCAGGATGCGTCGGGCGTGCACCCGCCCCGGATGCAGGAGCAGGAAGACGGGGATGAGGAGTGTGCCGACGCTCAGCCCGTCGATCAGCGCCAGGAGAGCGAGAGAGAAGGGGAGCGGCAGTCCGCCGAAGAGTTCCATGTCTCCACGCTCGCCGAGCCGGGGCCGCGGCGGATCGGGCGAAAGTACCGTTCCCTCCGACCTGCTCATCCCTTCGTCGGATGCGCGGTGGCGCGCACCGTGATTGCATGAGGGCATGCACGAGCAGGTCGAAGGCGGATTCGGCGCCTGGTACCGTCGGCACCGCTGGTGGGCGGACCCGTTGGGGATGGCGTTCCTGTCGGTCGTCATGGCCTGGTTCGGGTTCCGCGGGATCTGGGGTCCGTTCTCGATCCTCCAGGAAGCCGTCTCCCCGTGGTGGTCGCTGGCGCTCGCCCTGCCCGCCTGCGCCCTCGCCCTCGTCAAGAGGCGCCTGCCCGTGACGGTTCTCGTGCTCGTCACGCTCCTGTTCGTTGTCGATCTGCTCACCGTCGGGGGCATCGGCACCCTGGTGGTGCTCCTGGACGTGCTGTGGACGGCGTCTTTCCTCGCGGGGCCGCAGGGGCGACGGGTGCTGCTCATCGCGCTGGCCCTGTCGACGGCCGTGCTGTTCCTCGTCGCCTGGCTCTTCACCGATGTGTCGCTCGCCGTGGCCTTTCTCATCGGGGTCCAGTTCGGTGCGATCTTCGGTACCGACTACTGGTGGGCGGTGGCCGTCTCCCAGGCGCACGAGCTCGCCGAGCTGCACCGCCAGCGTGCGGAGGCCGCGGCTGCCGTCGCCGAGCGTGACCGCGCCGAGGCGGTGCAGCGGGAGCGCGAGACGATGGCGAGGGAGCTGCACGACGTGGTCGCAGGTCACGTGATGGCGATGGCGATCCGGGCCGAGGCCGCACTGTCGACCGTGCCCGACCGCACGGCGGACCGAGAAGCCCTGCAGGCCGTGCGTGATGCGGGGCTCGATGCCCATGGGGCGCTGCGATCCATGATCTCGGTGCTTCGGCGAGGCGACGGCACCCTCGCCCCCACGCCGCGGTGGGCGGATCTCGCGGCAATCGTGCAGGAGGCGGAACGTGGAGGGCTGGTGGTGCGCCTGGTCGTCGATGACGTCGACGATCTCGGAGCGGCACGCGAACAAGCCGTCATCCGCATCGTGCGGGAGGCGCTGAACAACTGCGTCCGCCATGCGAGCGGTGCCGACGTCGAGGTCGGGATCCGTGGGAGCAGCGCCGAGGTGCGGGTGGAGGTGCGCTCGCGTGGTGGCGTCGCCAGCCGTGCAGCCGCCCACGGCGACGAGGGCTGGGGGCTGCAGATGCTGCGGGAACGCGTCGGCGCACTGGGTGGTGTCTTCGCAGCGGGTCCGGTCGCCGGCGGATGGTCGGTCCACGCCCGGATCCCGAGGGAGGCGACGGCATGACGGCTCCGACTGTGCTGCTGGCGGATGATCACGGCGCGATCAGGGCGGGGCTGCGCATCATGCTCGAGGCGCAGGGGATCACCGTGGTCGGGGAGGCCGCCGACGGCGACGTCGCTGTGCGCAATGCCGCGGCGCTGCGTCCCGACGTCGTCCTCATGGACCTGCGGATGCCGGGGCGAGACGGGATCTCGGCGACCAGGGAGATCGTCGAGCGCGGTCTGGGCGATGTCCTGGTCCTGACGAGCTTCGACGAGGACGACCTCGTGTTCGGAGCGATCCGTGCCGGCGCGGTGGGCTTCCTGCTGAAGACGGTCGACGCTCCCGCTCTCGCACAGGCCGTGCGGGCGGTCGCGGCGGGGGAGGGCGCGCTGGATCCGCGGGTGACCCGACGCGCGCTCGCCGCGGTCGCCCAGAGTGCGATGCCGTCGGTGCCCGTCTCGCGTCGGGGGGATTTCTCCGACCTGACGGTGCGGGAGCAGGAGGTGCTCGACGGGATACTGCAGGGGTGGTCCAACGCCCAGCTCGCCGCGAGGCTGCGCATCTCGGTGCCCACGGTCAAGACGCATGTCTCGAACGTGCTCACCAAACTCGGAGCGCGCAGCCGCTCGCACGCCGCGGCCCTCGTGCGGGGTCGCGAGGGCTGAACGTCAGTCCTGTGACGCCGTCGTGACCGGGATCTTCTCGTCTTCGCGCAGCGGACGCGCTGCACCTGAGAACAGTCCGGACATCACGACCAGAGCGACCAGGATGAACAGGGTGTTCAGCAGGCCGATGTGCTCGCTGATGATTCCGAGGACGGGCGGTCCGCCGAGGAACGCGATGTAGCCGATCGTGGCCGCAGCGCTCACCCGGGCGGCCGCCTTCGCGGGATCGTCCGCCGCGGCGGACATGCCCAGCGGGAAGCCGAGCGATGCGCCGATACCCCAGAGCGCCGCCCCGACGAGCACGAGCGGGAAGGTGGGAGCGAGGATGAACAGCAGGATGCCCGAGGCCGCCGCCACTGCGAGGACGCGCAGCACCAGGACGCGTCCGAACCGGTCGACGAGGGGTCCGCCGAACAGGCGCACGATGGTCATGCCGACCGAGAACACGGCGAGCGAGACGGCGCCGGTGCCCTCGGCGAAGCCGTGACCCTGTTCTGTGCCCAGGGCGATCCAGTCGTTGGCGCCGCCCTCGGCGAACGACATGCCGAGCATGACCACGCCGATCAGGTAGGTGCGAGGTTCGCGCCAGGCTTCGAGCGCGGTGTGCATGCGTGCGCGGAACGCCGGCTTCTCGTGGGGCGCCGGGTCGAGGGCGGCCTCGCGCACGGGCACCTGGAAGAAGCAGACGACGGCGATCACGGCGATCAGTGCGCCCATGATCGCGGCGTGGGTGGCGACGTCGATCGTGAGCTGTGCCGCGAGGGCTCCGATCCCCGCGCCGATGACCGTGCCGAAGCTGAAGAACGCATGGAAGACCGGGAGGATCGTCCGGCCCATCTGCTGTTCGATCGCGGTCGCCTCGACGTTCATCATGACGTCGACCGATCCGTTGCCGAAGCCGAAGAGCACCATGCCGATGAGGACGACGGGGACCGAACCGAAGACGTTGGCGCCCAGCCCGACGAGCACGATGCCGAGCGCGAACGTCAGCATCGTCAGCAGCATCCCGCGTCGAGCACCCAGGCGCGCCATCACGGCCGGGCCCGTCGAGATGCCGACGATCGACGACACGCCCATGCCGAGAAGGATGAGACCGACTTGCGCGTTGTCCAGACCCAGCGCCTCTTTGATCCCGGGGACGCGTGACGCCCAGGTCGCGATCGAGAGGCCGCTCGCGAGGAAGATGGCGAAGATCGCGGCGCGCCAGCGCACGAACTGCGAACGGGAGAGGGCTGTTTCCATGTCGGACAGCCTATCGAATCGATTCGACCCGAGGGAAGCGAAGGGAGCTATCCTCGAAGTATGAGCAGTCAGGAGACGCCGCGTCGGCCCACGATCGCCGACGTCGCACGCGAGGCGGGCGTGGCGACATCCACCGCCTCGGTCGTCTTCAGCGGCAAGGCGAACGTGGCGGCTGCCACACGAGAGCGTGTGCTCGCCGCCGCTGCCGACCTCGGTTACGCCGGTCCGGATCCTCGCGCGGCATCCCTGCGCCGCGGACGCAGCGGCATCGTCGCCGTCGTTCTCGAAGGGCATCTGCGCGCGGCATTCCTCGACCCGGTGACCACGGCCATGATGGACGGGCTCACCGACGGGCTCGCCGACCTCAGCGCGGGCATCCTTCTGATGCGGGACGAGCCGGGGGAGGAGGGTGCCGCGATCACGCACGCACCCGTCGATGCCTTCGTGCTGATCGGCTGCTCCGGGCGGACGAAGGCCTCGCTCGAAGTGGTCGTCGGTCGTGGTCTGCCTGTCGTCGTGATCGAAGGCGATGCCGGAGGGGAGATCCCGCGCATCACCCTGGACAACGTCGCCGCCTCCGCCGACGTCGCGCGACACGTTCACGATCTCGGCCACCGCGATGTCGCCCTGGTCACGCTCCCGCTCGACAGCGAGCGGGAGCGGGCCGCGGTGAGCCCGGAGCGGATCGCGAACGCCACCGTCGACGTCACCGTGCATCGACTCGAGGGGATGCGCCAGGTGTTCCCCGACGCCCCGGCGATCTCGGCATCCGGCAGCCTCATCGACGAGGGGGTGCTGGTCGGCAGGATGCTCCTGACGGACCCCGCCACTCGACCGACCGCCGTGCTCGCACAGAGCGACCTGCTCGCCGTGGGGGTGATCCGCGCGGCGGAGGAACTCGGGCTGCGCGTGCCCGAAGATCTCTCCGTGGCCGGTTTCGACGGCATCGAGGTCGACGGACTCGGCGGTCTCACCCTCACCACCAGCGTGCAGCCGGCCGTCGAGAAGGGCCGCGCGGCGGGGGAGCAGGTCGCCCGCATGCTCGGCGGTGAGCCCGGGATGACGCAGCACCTCACGTGTGTGTTCCGCGCCGGCACGACGACCGGCCCCGTTCCCCGCTGAGCGGCTGCGACGACCGTCGCCTCAGCTGTGCTGCGGGCCGAGCGGCACAGTGGCGTCGCCGAAGTCGATGATGCGATATCGACCGCAGTCGATCACCTCGTCGGGGATCTCCGATGTGGGAAGACGCCACTCGACGGTCTGCGCATCCTCCACGAGGAACGACACCTCGCGGGCCTCGAAGTCCTCTCGGTTCACGAGCCATGCATAGTCGTTGAGCTCATGATCGACCTGCACGAGACGGGCGGGATCCTCCACATGCAGCTTGGGCAGGCGCACCGTCCAGAACTGGCCGGCACCGGTGCGACCCGAGGCGTTCACCCAATCGGTCACGCACGTCAGATCGGGATCGGGGCTCGCGCTCGCGCCGACCAGCCGGGGAACGCTGAGCGCGCCGCCGATCAAGAGAAGCGCGGACACGGTGGCCGCGACGACGGACTGCACCCGGAACGGCGCTCGCCAGGAACGCGGCGCCGCCACCAGGGCGAGCACCGGGGCGAACGCGAGGGGCTGCAGGTAGCGGGCGGCGTGCGTGCCCAGGACGATCGCGCCGATGATCACGAGGACGGGCATGGTCCACGCGACGGTGGAGACGAACCGCGACCCGAAGTCTTCCGCCCGTGCCGTGCCCACGACCGCGAGCACGATGAGCGCGATCACGATCAGAATGCCGATCACCCCGGCCGGCGTCCCCGCGCGCGTGGTGAGGAGGGCTCCGTAATACCCCACCGACTCCGTCCACTGCTCGGGCTGGATGTAGTCGGCTCCGGTGTTGCTGATCCATGCCCGAAGCGGAATGCGACCCAGGAAGCCGAGGGCGGTGCCGGTGATGAGAGCGACGAGGATCATCGTCGGGCGGCTGCGGTGGGGCGCGCGAGGGAGCATCAGGGCGAGGACCAGGGTGATCGGAACCGTAGCCCAGACGGCGTAGAGCGGGTTCGAGAGCGTGGCGATCGCGGCCGTGGCACCGAGGACGACCAGGAGCGCTCCACCGAATCGATCCCGGTCGACGAGCCGCCGCACCAGGCCGACCGACAGCACGACGGCGACGACGGTCGCCGAGTAGTAGGTCGTCGTCAGCACGAGGGATGCGAGGTCCAGAGCGTCCCTCGATCCCGACACGTCGGTCATGGCCAGGACGCCGAAGGTCACCAGTCCCACGAGAGCCCACGCGACCGGAGCCGTACCTTTCCGCCGCCGGCCCGCGACCAGCCGGAGGGCACCGTAGAGCGCGAGTATGTTGATGACGGCATTGACGGCGAGCAATCCGTTCACGTCGAGCGGAAGCAGCGTGTCGAGGCCGGCGAACACCGCGGACTCTGGCAGGAACAGCACGCTCGACATCGCCCAGTCGAGGGGTGCACCTGAGAGGACGGATCTCGCGAAAAGAGCCACGATCAGGGAATCCCCGTCACGGAACAGCAGCTCAGAGCGAGCAGACGAAGCGATCTGTGCCGCCGTGATCAGCGCGACGGCCAGCGCCCCCGACCAGCCCGCGAGCTCTCGAACCCAGACCCGCCGCATGGGCCTACTCTCGCACGATCGTGCAACGGTGGACCTCAGGAACCTCTCGCGCCGGTAAACTGTATGTACACCCGCCCGCCTGAGCCAAACGGCCGACGAGCCCTGAGGGAGCCGCGTATATGCTGATGCTCCTCGCTGTGTTCCTCCTCGGGTCGCTGTTGATGCCCGTTCTGGTGCGCTGGCTCGGGGCTCAGGCCTTCGCGATCGCCGCCCTCGTTCCGACCGCCGCCTTCGTGCACGCGCTGGTCATGACGCCGCAGGTGCTCGACGGGCCGGTACCGTTCGAATCGGTCGAGTGGATCCCCCAACTGGGTCTGAACCTCTCCATGAACATGGACGTGCTCGGGTGGGTGCTCACCCTGATCGTCACGGGCGTCGGCGCACTGGTTCTCCTCTACTGCCGCTGGTACTTCTACGAGGACTCGGCGGGCGTCGGGCAGTTCGCCGGGGTGCTGCTGGGCTTCGCGGGCGCCATGTACGGACTCGTCCTGACCGACGACCTGGTGATCCTCGTGATGTTCTGGGAAGTCACGAGCATCCTCTCCTATCTCCTCATCGGTCACTACCGCCGTCGCGCGGCCAGCCGTCGTGCGGCGCTGCAGGCCCTGCTCGTGACGACGCTCGGCGGCCTCGTCATGTTCGTGGGCGTCGTGCTGCTCGTGGTCGACACCGGAACCTCGAGCATCCGCGAGATCCTCGCGATCGCGCCCAGCGGGCCCCTCGTGGATGCCGCGATCGTGATGCTCCTGATCGGAGCGATCAGCAAGTCGGCGCTGTTCCCCTTCCACTTCTGGCTTCCCGGCGCCATGGCCGCTCCCACGCCGGTGAGCGCCTATCTGCACGCGGCCGCGATGGTCAAGGCCGGCATCTACCTCATCGCCCGCTTCGCACCGATCTTCGCTTTCAGCACGACGTGGCGCCCGATCGTCATCACCCTCGGCATCGTGACGATGCTGCTCGGCGGCATCCAGGCACTGCGCGAGACCGACCTCAAGCGCATCCTCGCGTTCGGCACGGTCAGCCAGCTCGGCTTCTTCGCCATCGTGGTCGGCTACGGCACGCAGGCCACCGCGCTCGCGGGACTCGCCCTGGTCATCGGGCACGCGCTGTTCAAGTCGGCGCTGTTCCTCATCGTCGGCGTCATCGACCGTCAGCTGTCGACGCGTGACATCAACGAGCTCTCCGGTGTCGGGCGACAGGCGCCGGTCATGGCGACAGCGGCATTCATCTCGGTCGCCTCGATGGCCGGCATCGCCCCCACCATCGGCTTCGTCGCCAAGGAGTCGACTCTCACGGCCCTCCTCGACGACGCGCAGGGCGGTTCTCCCTGGGGCCTCGTCGCCCTGATCGGGATCGTCCTCGGATCCATGCTCACTGCGGCATATGGCGTGCGCTTCCTCTGGGGGGCGTTCTGGAAGAAGCGCGACGAACAGGGTGGGCAGCTGCCGGACACGGCGTGGCCTGACCCGCCGGTCGGCTTCCTGTCCGCACCGATCATCCTCGCCGGCGTCACACTCGCCGCGGGTATCGGCGCCCCCGCACTCGACACGGCTCTGCAGGGCTACGCCCTCACCGCGACACCCGGGCTCGACCACGCCGGTGAGGCCGTCGAGGGCCCCGGCCACCTCGCGCTCTGGCACGGATTCGAACCCGCGCTGGGCATCTCGATCCTGTCGATCGTCCTCGGCATCGGGCTCTTCCTGCTCACTCGGAAGACCGGCTGGGACCGCAAGGCGCGGTTCCTGCGCTTCACCGCGGCCGACGTGTACTACCTCGTCATGCGCGGGGTCGACCGGCTCTCGGTGCTCAGCACCACGCTCACGCAGCGCGGTTCGCTGCCGGTCTACGTCGGCACGATCTTCGTCGTGTTCGTCGCCGCCGAGGTCACGGCGCTGATCGCGAGCGACATCGATCGGTACCACTTGTCGGCCTGGCACACCCCGGCGCAGATCGTGGTCGCGCCGATCATGGCGATCGCCGGCGTCTTCGCCGTCCGCGCGCAGAAGCGGTACACCGGGGTGGTGCTGGTCTCGGTCACCGGCCTCGGCATGGTGGTGCTGTTCGCGACGAGCGGCGCCCCTGACCTCGCGCTCACGCAGATCCTCGTCGAGACGGTGACGATGGTCACCTTCGCGCTCGTGCTCCGTCGCCTCCCCGCACGCATGGGTGAGCACAACGCCTCGGTCGGACGCATCCCCCGGGCGCTGCTGGCCATCGGGGTGGGCGTCACGATGGCCTTCGTCGCGGTCGTCGCCACCCAGTCCCGTGTGGCCACCCCGATCTCGGAGGCCTTCCCGAGGCTCGCGTACGAGATCGGCCACGGCAAGAACGTCGTCAACGTGGCGCTGGTCGACCTGCGTGGCTGGGACACCATGGGCGAGCTCTCGGTGCTGGTGCTCGCCGCGACCGGTGTGGCCTCCCTCGTGTTCGTCACGCACCGCGCCGACCTGCTCGCCGCCACCAAGAACCTCCCGCGCGCCACGCGCAAGGCCGCGCGCAGCCGTCCGCTCGTCGAGACCACCGAGGGCATCCGCTTCCAGACCTCCGAGAACGAGAGCAGCCCCCGGGCCTGGCTCGTCGGCGGGCAGAAGATGAAGCCCGAGAACAGGTCGATCCTGCTCGAGGTGATCGTCCGCATCCTGTTCCACACCATCATCGTGGTGTCGATCTTCCTGCTGTTCGCCGGTCACAACCTGCCCGGCGGCGGCTTCGCCGGCGGTCTCGTCGCCGGCATGGCCCTGGTGATGCGCTACATCGCCGGCGGTCGCTGGGAGCTGGGCGCCGCGGCTCCCACCGATGCGGGTCGGCTACTCGGCACCGGCCTCATCCTCGCCGTCGGCACCGCCGTCGTCCCGCTGTTCTTCGGCCTGGCGCCCCTGACCAGCACCTTCTGGGAGTGGGAGATCCCCGGCATCGGGCACATGGAGTTCGTCACCTCGACCATCTTCGACGTGGGCGTGTATCTCGTCGTGATCGGACTCGTGCTCGACGTGCTGCGCAGCCTCGGTGCCGAGGTCGACCGTCAGGCGGCACTTCGCACCACGCCGGGTCCTGAAGGATTCCTCTCCCGGGGCGGGAGGAGCAGCTGATGGACGTCTCCCTCACCCTCATCGTCATCATGGCCATCCTCTTCGCATGCGGCGTGTACGCGATGCTGGAGCGCAGCCTGACCCGCGTGCTGATCGGCTTCCTGCTGCTCGGCAACGCCACGAACCTGCTGCTGCTGATCGTGATGGGCGTCCCCGGCAATGCCCCGTTCTTCGGCACGGAGGGCGAGATGAGCGATCCGCTCCCGCAGGCGCTCACCCTCACCGCCATCGTGATCACGTTCGCGGTCTCGGCATTCCTCCTCGCCCTGATCTACCGCTCCTGGCAGCTGGGCCAGGCCGACACGGTCGAGGACGACGAGGCCGACATCGCGCTCCGCGAGCGCACCGACGCCGACGAAGACCTCATGGACGACGAGTCCGAGACCGACGACGACGAGGCGACGACGGACTTCGTCGGCGTGCAGACCGCGCCGATCACGGTTCTGCACATGCGCGACCACCCGTCGATCCATGACGACGCTCCCTTCGACGCCCCGACCGGATGGGGGAGCGAACCCGCTGCGCCCTCAGACGAGGGCCGTGAACCGAGCCCCGACGAACCCCATGACCGCGACGAGAACGAGGAGGGCAGGCCATGACCGCCCTCGTCCCGCTCCTGGTCGCGCTACCTCTGCTCGGGGCCGCCGTCACGCTCGTGTTCGGTCGGAACCCGCGCCTGCAGGTCGTCGTCACGGTCGCGACCCTCGCTGCCGTCTCGGTGATCGCCGCCGTGCTCCTGGTCGTGGTCGACTCCGGTGCGCCGCTGGCGGTGTCGGTCGGCGGCTGGCCCGTGCCCTTCGGCATCGTGCTCTACGTCGACAGGCTCGCCGCGCTCCTGGTGCTCATCTCCAGCATCGTGCTGCTCGCGGTGCTGCTCTTCTCCATCGGCCAGGGCGCCGCGGACGGCACCGACGAGACCCCGATCTCGATCTTCAACCCCTCGTACCTGATCCTCGCGGCCGGCATCTTCAACGCCTTCATCGCGGGCGACCTCTTCAACCTCTACGTCGGCTTCGAGATCCTGCTCGTGGCCTCGTATGTGCTGATCACGCTCGGCAGCACCGAATCCCGCATCCGCACCGGCGCCGTCTACATCGTCGTCTCGCTGGTCTCGTCGATCCTGTTCCTCGCCTCGATCGCGATGATCTACGGGGCTCTCGGCACGGTCAACATGGCTCAGATCGCCGAGCGGATGTCGGAACTCCCGCAGGAGACGCAGCTGGTGCTGCACCTCATGCTCGTGGTGGCGTTCGGCATCAAGGCGGCCATCTTCCCGGTGTCGTTCTGGCTGCCGGACTCGTATCCGACCGCACCGGCTCCGGTCACGGCGGTGTTCGCCGGCTTGCTGACGAAGGTCGGCGTGTACGCGCTGATCCGCACGGAGACGCAGCTGTTCGCCTCGAACAGCATCGACACCGTGCTGCTGATCATCGCCCTCGCGACCATGATCGTCGGTGTGCTCGGCGCCGTGGCGCAGGCCGAGCTCAAACGAATCCTGTCGTTCACTCTGGTGAGCCACGTCGGCTACATGATCTTCGGTCTCGCGATCGCGACGCCCGCCGCGATCGGCGCCACGGTGTACTACATCGTTCACCACATCGTGGTGCAGACGACTCTTTTCCTCGCCGTGGGGCTCGTGGAACGCCGAGCGGGAAGCACGTCGATCCTGCGCGTCAAGGGACTGCTGAAGGTCGCGCCCCTGATCGCCATCCTCTACTTCGTGCCCGCGATCAACCTCGGCGGCCTGCCGCCCTTCTCGGGGTTCATCGGCAAGTTCGCGCTGTTCGAGGCGGCGGCGTCGGTCGGCACTCCGATCATGATCGTGCTGATCTTCGGCGGCATCGTCACGTCGTTGCTGACCCTGTACGCCCTGATGCGCGCCTGGAACCTCGCCTTCTGGCGCGAGGAGGAGGACTCCACCGAGACCGAGGGGCGCATCTCGTACCTCGGCAACGCACCGGCCGCCGATGAGCAGCAGGAGCGTCGCCGCATACCGAAGATCATGACCCTGGCGACCGGCGGCATGGTCGCGGTCACACTGGCCCTGACGATCTTCGCCGGCCCTCTCTACGCACTGTGCGACCGCATCGGCGCCTCGTTGCTGCAGCCCGTGAGCCTCGTGCAGCTGGAACAGGAGGTGGGCTGATGGCGCGTGACACCCGACGTCACCTCTGGCGCGACATCCGCGTGCAGCTGCCGTTCCTCGCGTGGCTCGTCGTGCTCTGGATGCTGCTGTGGGCGCAGTTCACCGTGCTGTCGTTCCTCACCGGACTCGTCGTCGCGATCTTCGTCACCCGCGTCTTCCGCCTGCCGACCGTCGCGCTCTCGGGCCGGATCAACCTCTGGTACGCCGCGCTGTTCGTGGTGCAGTTCCTGTTCGCCGTGCTGAGGGGCGCCCTCTCGGTCACGGTGCAGGTGTTCGACTTCCGTCGTCAGCCGGGCACGGCCATCATCGCGGTGCCGCTGCGCTACGCCGACGACCTGGTGATGACGCACGTCGCTGTCGTGTCTTCGCTGATCCCCGGATCCCTGGTCGTCGACACCGATCGCGATCGGCAGATCCTCTATCTGCACGTAATCGGCGTGCGCGACCTCGACGACGTCGAGAAGCAGCGCGCCGGGGTGCTCCGCTGGGAGCGACGCGTCGTGCGAGCCCTCGGCGACCCCGCTCAGTACCGCGCCCTCAAGGCTGACGAGCGTGCGGGCGTCGGAGCGACGAAGGGCGGTGCCCGATGAACATCCTGCTGTTGCTGATCATGGTGGTGTTCGGCCTCGCCGCCGTCCTCGCCCTGATCCGCATCGTGCGCGGGCCGTCGATCCTCGACCGCGCCGTCGCCTCCGACGTGCTCCTCACCGAGGTGATGTGCGTGATCGGTGCCGAGATGGCCATCAACGGCCACACCCGCAACATCCCCGTGCTCCTGATCATCGCGGCCGTCGGAGTGTTCGGGTCGATCGCCGTCGCCCGGTTCGTCGCGAGAAGGGACAACACGACACCATGAACGTGTTCGGTCTCATGATCCCCGATGCCGTCATCGACGTGGCGGTGCTGGTGCTCATCCTGCTCGGCGCCGTGCTGTGCCTGTCGGCGGCCGTCGGGCTGCTGCACTTCCGGGATGTGCCGTCCCGTCTGCACGCGGCGACCAAGCCCCAGGTGCTCGGACTGCTGCTCATCTGCATCGCGATCGCGTTGTCGCAACGTTCGATCGGCGGCATCCTGCTCGGCTTCGTGCTCGTCGCCCCGGTCGTGCTCATGCAGTTCGCGACCGCCCCGCTCTCGGCGCACATGGTCGGGCGGCAGGCCTACCGCAACGGCACCATCGAACAGCGGGGCCTCGTCGTGGACGAGCTTGCCGAGTCGAAGCAGACCCCGCCCGCCGCAGGCTGACCCGCGGCCACCGTCTCAGAGGCGGGCGGTGAACTCGTGGATCAGGCGCGCCGCCGGCTCGGAGTCGCTGATGAGCGTGCCGTGACCGTGGTCGGGGATGACCTCGAGGTCGGCGCCGGGGATGGCGTCGATGATCTCGCGGCACCAGCTCATCGGGGCGAGCGGGTCGCTCTCTCCCCGCAGCACGAGCACGGGGCACTCGATGCGCACGAAGGCGTCTTCGGGCTCGTGCACGATGGTGGCGCGCATCTTGCGGAAGAGGTGGGGGCCGCCGCGGAGGTACTCCCTGGCTCCGCGCCAGAGGACGAGCGGTCGTTCTCCGACGAGGTCGGTCAGCAGATACCGCGCCTGCGCGCCGATGTTGCGTGCCGCCTTGTTGACGGTCGGGCCGGCGAGCACCACCGCCTCGACGAGGGACGGATGCCGCGCGGCGAGCTCGGCCGCGATCTGGCTGCCCATCGAGTGACCGATCACCACGACGGGGCCTGAGTCCACGTGTCGGAGGTAGGCGGCGACGAGGTCGGCGTGCCGTTCCATCGTGAGGGTCCGCGTGGGCTCGGGCGCTTCGCCGAAGCCGGGCAGATCGACCGCGATGACCCGCCCCTCCAGGCGCTGCACGACGTCGAGGTAGACGCTGCGACCCATGCCGATGCCGTGCAGGAGAAGGTACGTGTGCGGTCCGTCGCCGAACGTCTCGGCGATGAGCGTCGCACCTCCGTGCTCGAACTCCAGGAGCGTGACGGAGGTGCCCTTGGGGGCGAGATAGCTGGATGGCACCCACCAACGGTAGCCGAGCATCCTGAGGCGCCGCTCGGGACGCCGTCGCGCGCCCTTCGCTCAGCCGGCCGGAGTCAGCACCAGACTGTCGACGGCAGCCGCCTTCACCGCCTTCGCCGAGTACGCCCACGGCTTCTGGATGCCTGCTGCCCAGTCCGCCGTCTGATCCGTGTAGTGCTCGTTGTAGGCATGGCCGGAGGCACCGGTGAGGTGGTTCCACGTCGACGCGTCGAGATCCGACAGATCGATCACCATGCGCATCGACGGCACGGTGGTGGTCGCGTACGAGACGCCGAGCTCCCACCCGGTCGCATTCACCACGGACGCACCTCCGCCCACCGGGAACGGCCCTCGGTTGAAGAGCGCTTCGATCGGCGCGATGCCCGACGAGCCGAGCGTGTCGCTGGTGAGGGTGATCGCGTGCAGGTCGCCCCAGTTCCAGCGTGAGACGGTGGTTCCCTGCAGTGCCGCGAGCTCGTCGTAGGCCTCTTGCGCCGACAGCGCCAGCATCTGCTCCATCCCGTCGACGTCGATCTGCTCGTTGACCCAGAGCGGGTCGGAGGGATCGGCCAGCATCGCGGAGACGACCGTGAAGAGGCGGGCCTGACCGTCGATGGGGAGGGGCTGGGCGCGCTCGGCGAAGATGTTCTGCACCAGGTTCGACCACAGCACGTTCGCATAGGCCGCGGCAGGCGACGATGCCGTGTTCTGGGCGTCCCATCCCTGCAGGAGTTCGACGGCCTCGGTCGGACCGGCGCCGGACACGTCGACGTCGCCCATGACGCTCGCCAGCTGCGTGCCGATCCACATCTCGTTGTCCATCTGGATCTCGCGCATGTCTTCCGCGGTCAGGGGCGCGACGGCCGCCCGCCGTTCGATGAGGTGGGCGATCCGTGCCGCTCGGTAGCCGTAGTCCCAGTCTCGGGAGAGGAAGTACTCGTAGTCGTCGGTCACGATCGCGTTGTTCGCGGTCACGATGTACCCGGAGTTCGGGTTGTACGACACCGGCAGTTCCTCGAACGGGATGAAGCCCGTCCAGTCGTAGCTGCTGTCCCACCCGGGCTGAGGCATCCACCCGTCCCCGGCGCCGCGGATCGGGAGGCGACCGGGCGTCTGGTACCCGATGTTGCCCTCGGTGTCGGCGTAGATGAGGTTTTGGGCCGGCACATCGAAGAGCGAGGCGGCGTAGCGGAAGTCCTCGAAGTCCTGCGCGGTGGAGAGCGCGAAGATCGCGGTCGCCGCGGTGCCGGGGTCCAGGGCCGTCCACCGGAGGCTCACGGCGTACTCGGCGTCGTCCTCGGAACCGGGGACCGGGGCGGTCGGGGCGGCGGCCTCAGCCTCGAGCGCGGGTTCGGGGTCGCCGGCGATCGCGGTGAAGTCGTCGGTGAGGCCCGAGATGAGGGGCCCGTGCACGGTCGAGCGGATGGTGAGCTCGATGTCGTCACCGCCCGCGACCTTGATCGTCTCGGTGCTCTCCTCGAGGGGTACCAGTGCCCCGTCGCGCCAGTACTGGTCGCCTTCGACGCGCTCGATGTAGAGGTCGGTGACGTCGGTGGTGAGGTTCGTGAACCCCCAGGCGACCTTCTGGTTGTGGCCGATCACGATGCCGGGGAGCCCTGAGAACGAGAAGCCTCCGACATCGAACGGGCACGCCTCGTCCACCGTCGAGCACTTCAACTGCACCTGGTACCAGACCGAGGGGAGGGATGCTCCGAGGTGCGGGTCGTTCGCGAGCAGGGGCATCCCGGTCTCGGTGAGGGCGCCGGAGACGACCCAGGAGTTCGAGCCGATGCCCTCGCCGACGTCGCCCACCAGAACGCTCGCTGCCTCGATGACGCTCGACGTCTCCTCCCATTCGATGGTCGTGGAGGCCTGCTGGACTTCTCCCTCGGTCTCGGTGGGGGTGAACGCCGCAGGCTCCGCGTCGGTGCCGAGCGTCGGAACGGTCGAGATCTTCGGGACGATCACGGGGTTCTCGTCGAACGGGTAGTCGGGGTAGAGCTTGGCGAGAGTGTCTTCGGTCGCCGTGGGATCCGTGCCCTCGCCATCCGTGTCGCCGCTCAGCTCGGCTGCCAGGAGCGATCGTTCGGTCTCGTCCTCGATGTTGCCGCGGAGGTCCCAGGCCATGGCCTTGAGCCAGGCCACGGAATCCGCGGGCTCCCAGGGCTCGGGCGCGTAGTCGGGATTCTGCAGGCCGATCACGGCGTACTCGAGCGACAGTTCGGCGCCCGACCGCGAGGCCAGATAGGCGTTCACACCATCCGCGTACGCCTCGTAGTAGCTACGGGTGGTGTCGTCCATCGCCTCGACCTCGGCCTCGGCGACCTTGCGCCAGCCGAGCGTGCGCAGGAACGCGTCGGTCCCCGCCTGCGACTCCCCGAACATCTCGGCGACGCGGCCGGCGGTGACATGGCGACGGAAGTCCATCTCGAAGAAGCGGTCCTGTGCGTGCACGAACCCCTGAGCGTAGAACAGGTCGTCGGTCGAGTCGGCGGTGATGGTCGGGATGCCGCGGTCGTCGCGCTGCACCGTGACCTCGGCCGTGAGTCCGTCGAGCTCGACGGATCCGCCGGTCTGCGGGAACGAGCGCTGGATCGTCCACGTGACGAAGAACGCCGCAGCCACGGCGATCACGATGATTCCGGCGACCACGAGGAACGCGATGCGTCCGATGCGAACGCCCAGCGAGGGGCGAGAAGGTACGGCGGATTCCTGCGAATCGGTCATCATCGTCGAGAACTCTTTCGGGTAGACAGGTGGAACTCAGTCCCACCGAGCCCCAGTGCGCGTTTCAGGGTCGCGCCTTCGCATCATATCCGCACCGGCGCTCGCCGCGAGGCGTTCGGCGACGGGTGCCCCGCCGGCTCCGTCCGCGTCGTGTGGTGTCATGCGTTGCGCGATGGGGGCGTGCCGCGCTCCTGTTCCTGTTCGACGATGTGCTCCCGGGCATCATCGATCGCTCTGCGACGCGGATCGCCGAGGCGAGAAGAGTGGCCTGACGCACGAATGCGCAGACACCCTCAGGGCGTCGGCGCATCCGTCGTGCGTTCGTCGGGTCAGTCGGTGCCGGAGTCGAAGGCCGCGCCCTCGGATGCGGAGTCGACGGCGCCGGCCAGAGTCTCGTCGGCTTCGGAGATCGAACCGGGGACCGAGTCGGTGATCTCACTCGACTCGCCCGCCGTCACGCGGCCGACGAGCTCACCGGTTGCACCTCCGACGAGACCGAGGCCCGCGTACTGCTCGAGGCGTGCGCGCGAGTCGGCGATGTCGAGGTTGCGCATCGTGAGCTGGCCGATGCGGTCGACCGGTCCGAAGGCCGCGTCGCCGACGCGCTCCATCGACAGCTTCTCGGGCCCGTAAGAGAGGTTCGGCGAGACGGTGTCGAGAATGGTCCAGTCGTCGCCGCGGCGCAGACGGATCGTGACGGTGCCCGAGATCGTGAGGCCGACCCAGCGCTGGATCGACTCGCGCAGCATGAGCGACTGCGGCTCGAGCCAGCGTCCCTCGTACATGAGGCGACCGAGGCGGCGACCCTGCTCGTGGTACGTCGCGAGGGTGTCTTCGTTCAGGATGCCGTTGACCAGGCGCTCGTAGGCGATGAACAGCAGCGACATGGCCGGGGCCTCGTAGATGCCGCGGGACTTCGCCTCGATGATGCGGTTCTCGATCTGGTCGCTCATGCCGAGGCCGTGGCGTCCGCCGATCGTGTTGGCCTCCATGACCAGGGCCACCGGGTCGCTGTACTCGACGCCGTTGATCGCCACGGGGCGACCGGCCTCGAAGGTGACGGTGACGTCTTCGGTCTCGATGGCGACGGACGGGTCCCAGAACTTGACGCCCATGATGGGGTCGACGGTCTCGAGCGACACGTTCAGGTGCTCGAGCGTCTTGGCCTCGTGCGTCGCACCCCAGATGTTGGCGTCGGTCGAGTAGGCCTTCTCGGCGGAGTCACGGTAGGGGAAGTCGCGGGCGACGAGCCAGTCGCTCATCTCCTTGCGGCCGCCGAGCTCGGTGACGAAGTCGGCGTCGAGCCACGGCTTGTAGATGCGCAGGCGCGGGTTGGCGAGCAGACCGTAGCGGTAGAACCGCTCGATGTCGTTGCCCTTGTAGGTGGAGCCGTCGCCCCAGATGTCGACGCCGTCCTCCTTCATGGCGCGCACCAGCATGGTGCCGGTGACTGCGCGCCCGAGGGGCGTCGTGTTGAAGTAGGTCTTGCCGCCGGAGCGGATGTGGAAGGCGCCGCAGGAGAGGGCGACGAAGCCCTCTTCGACCAGGGCGGTCTTGCAGTCGATCAGCCGCGAGGCCTCGGCGCCGTACTCCAGCGCGCGACCCGGGATCGATGCGATGTCGTCTTCGTCGTACTGACCGAGGTCGCCGGTGTAGGTGAAGGGCACGGCGCCCTTCTCGCGCATCCAGGCGACGGCGACGGAGGTGTCGAGTCCTCCGGAGAAGGCGATGCCGACGCGCTCGCCGACGGGCAGGGACTGGAGGACCTTGGACATGGCTCCCAGTCTATCCGCGGGCGGCGTGTCGCCCTGTCTCGCATGACAGTGACGAAAGCCCGTCAGGCGAGGAGGACCTCCACCCGCAACGCGGCATACGTGCCCATGGCGCGGCGGTCGCACGTGAGAAGCGTGACGGCGGCATCACGTGCGGCGAGGCCGACGAGTCCGTCGTATACCGATCCTCCTGCGATTCCCGCGTCGGCGAAGGTGGCGATCGCGGCCTCCGCCGACGTCGGCGAGAGCGGTGCGGAAGCGGGGAACGACCGCTCGATGATCTCCTGCGCGCGACCGGGACTGACGCGCGCGGCGCCCGGCATCCGCGTCAGTACCGAGTACATCTCGACGGAGGCGTGCCCGGCGAGGCCGATGACGCGACCGTGGGTGAGTTGGAGTATGCGTTCGTGTGCCGGATTCTGGTCGTGGACCAGCGCGATCGCGGCGCTGGTGTCGAGGAGGAGATCAGCGCTGATCGGCAAGTCGGAGCTCCCGGATCTCATCCACGGTGAGTGTCGGTCCTCCTGTGATGACCAGACGGCCATCCTTCTCGACGACGTTGTCCGGGGCATCGATCTCGATGCGAATGCCGTTGCCGTCGAGGATGAGATCGACCGGGCCGGGGATCAATCCGACCCGCTCGCGAAGCGCGGCCGGAATCACGATCCGGCCTGCCTTGTCCATGGTTGCCCTCATGCCATGACGGTACCATTTGAAAGGCGGATGCGGAGTGCTTCATATCGGCGGCATACGCGCAGGACGCATCGATACAGTGCCCGCATGCAGAGAGCACGGTTGCGTGGACTGTGGTGGTTCGTCGCGGGAGGCGTGATCCTCGCCGTGCTTCTCGTCGCGGCGTTTCAGACCTTCCGCGGGTCGACGCTCGCGCGGCAGGACATGGCGGCGCACCTGTCGTTCCCCGCGACGTATCACGGCTTCGAAGAGGCCTCGGAACTCGCCGGTTTCACACTCAACGATGACGGCACAGCCGAGGTCTCGGCGCTGATGCTCGGCACCGAGGAACGGGAGCTCGACGACGGGCGGGTGTGCCTCGACGGCGACGTGACCCCGGTCGTCGGGAAGGCCAGCTGGCGGACGGACGATGCGGGGTGGGTCGTCATCGAGGCAGGCGACCGGCAGACGCGTCTGAGCCAGGACGATCCGATGCTCATGGGCTGGGGTTGGGGCAAGGTCTATGTCCTGACGCCCTGCACCGAGGAGTACACGGCGACGTTCGTCACCCCGAACGCCGACTACTCCGACTGAACGACATCTTCGTGGCGCGCCAGGCGCAGTGGGGAAGGAACTCCCGTCGCCGTCACGCGACACGTCGCCGTCCTCGGCGACGCCAGGGTGGCGGAGTCCCGCAGAAGTGGGAGAGTAGGGCGCACGGAGGTCGGACATGGGTGGAGCGATCCTGTGGGGTCTGGTCGCGGCGGCGCCGCTGTTCGTCGGTGCGGTGCTCGCGCTGCTGCGCACCTGGCCGCCGCGCTGGCTCGGCATCGTGCTGGGTTTCGGCGCCGGCGCGCTGATGGCCTCGATCGCCTTCGAACTCTGGGAGGAGGGACTCGACCTCGCCGGTCCCATCCCTCTCGTGATCGGCGTCGCGGCGGGAGCGATCAGCTACTACATCGCCGACCGCATCCTCGACGCCCGAGCCGCGAAGGCCAAGGAGAAGGCGGGCGGAGGCCAGCTCGCCGTGGGGGCACTGCTCGACGGCATCCCTGAGCAGCTGGTCCTCGGCATCGGGCTCGCATCCGGCGAGCCCGTCAGCATCGCGCTCGTGGTCGCCATCCTGGTCTCGAACCTGCCGGAGTCGATCGGTTCGGCCGCCGACCTGCTCGAAGGCGGCATGGCGAAGTCGCGGGTGCTGCTGCTCTGGGCGGGCGTGGCCGTGATCTGCGCTGTCGCGACGGTTGCGGGATTCGGTCTCGCGAGTGTCACCGGCGACGAGTTCCGTGCGGCGGCGAGCGGCTTCGCTGCCGGGGCGCTGCTGGTGATGCTGGTCGACTCGATGGTCCCCGAGGCGCAGTCCAAGGCCAAGGAGTCGACAGGACTCGCGACCGTGCTGGGCTTCGCGCTCGCCGCGGGGTTGGCTCTCGCGTCGTGAGAGCAGATCCGTGAGCCGAGATCCGGCCCCGGGTCAGTCCTTGCCGCGGAACTGGTCCCGTTTCACACTGCGACCCGTGATGGTGTCGATGTGCAGGCTCAGCGGAAGGCTCCGGTCGTCGCCCGCCCACGGGTGCACGCGAGCGGCGTCGCCCGCGGCCTCGTCGTCCGGCACCCGCGTGAGCGAGCCGTGCATCAGCACGCTCCAGGCCGTGCTGCCGAGGGGGTCGTGGTAGTCGACCTCGAACGCGACCTCCAGCGGCTCGCTGCTCAGGGCGCCCAGCACGCCGTCGGGCGTGGTGCGAAGAAGTAGATCGTGCCCCGAGACGGCGAAGTTCACGGGAAGGATCTGCACTCGTCCCTCATGGACGAAACCGACGCGGCCGATGGTGGTGGTGGTCAGCAACTCATAGGACTGCTGCTCGTCGAGCACTCGAATCATTTCGCGCACTCCTTCCCTCTGGCGCCAGGCTATCCAGCGCGGCACACGCCCTCAAGGGGTTCTCCTTGCAGGATCGCTTGACCGCGCTCGTGGAGACCCTGGGGTACGACCCGCGCACGTCGCGGGGTCATGCCCGCTACGTGCTGGCCCGGATGCTGTTGACGCTCGGCTCCTGAACCGTGCCCGATCCGGGGCGCTGACGCCGGTCACTCGAAGCCGGGGTAGTCCTGCAGTCTCGTCTGGAACTCCTCGCGATCGGCTTCGCTGAGCACGGCGCTCGCGATCACGGTCAGCTGCAGGCCTTCGAGAGGCTCGCCGGTGCGGGCGTTCTGCGCTTCGCGGGCGGCCAGGAATCCGCCGTCCGGATCGTTGGAGAGGTCGTTGATGGTGGCGTAGAAGCGCAGCGGACCGGGGAAGTTCTCGGTGTAGTACTCCCACGTGGTCTGCGTGCGCGGGTCGTCGCTGCCGTAGAGCTTGGCGATCATCGCGGGGTCGATGCCCGACGCGGTCGGATCGTTGAACGAGTACAGAGCCCACAGCCCGTGATCGGTGACGACCTCGCTGATCGCGGCCATCACCTCGAGCTTGCGTTCGTAGTCCTGGATGGGCTCGACGGTCGCCCACGACGCAGAGGTGAACTCGACCAGCATCGACTCCCCGCCGTAGCCGTTGCGCTCGGGTCGAAGGTCTTCGTCGCCCACCTGCACCCAGGTGTAGCCGAACTCCGCGGTCAGCCGCGTGCGGATGTCGGCGAACATCGTCTCCGCCTGCGCGCGCACCTCCTCGAGCGACTCCTGCGAGAGCGTCTTCTGCGGATCGGTGCCCTTGATGGCGGGATAGGCCTCCGCGTGCTTCTGCGCGGCCGTCTTCGTGCCCTCGTAGTTGCCGGAGGCCGAGGTCTGCAGCGCACTCATGCCGCCGACGGTGGCGACGTTGAACAGGACCGTCACGACCAGGGCGATCGCCCCGAGCGTGCGGCCACGTGCCGAGAACAGCGCAGCGACGATCGTGCCGACCACCACGAGCTGCAGTGTGAGCATCGTGACGCCGTAGAGGATGTCGGTGCCGCCGGCGATGAGCGTGCCGAGCAGGATCAGGGCGAACAGGATCGACACGGTGAGGGCGATCCACCCGAGGGCGTTCGCCGGCTTCTTCGGTTCCTCCGGCAGCGCACTGCTCACGACGGTCGGGCTCGGCGTCGATCCGAACGCCTCGCGCCGCGCGCCGCGGTAGCCCCCGGGCGGTGGAACGGGAGGAGCCCCCTCCGTGCCCGCGATGTACCGCGCTCGCTGCCTTTCGTGATCGCTCACCACGGCTTCTCCGTTCCCGAACCGCCCTGGTCGTCGCCCTGTTGCTGATCGCGTTCCTGCGTGCCCTGTTCGAGCTTGTCCTGGAGCCCCTTCAGCTTGTCCTCGGAGGGCTGCTCCTTCTCTCCGGGCTGAGGCTGGGGCTGCTGTTGCTGCTGCTGCTCCTCCTGCTGCTTCTGCTTCAACCGATCTGCTGTGCCGTCGAGGGAGTCCGCCATGTCACGCTGCGGGTCGGACGACTGCAGCTGGGCTTCCTTGCTGCGGCACGCCTCGGGAGTCTCGATCGTGATCGTGAGCGCCTCGCCATAGAGCTCGGCCGCGCCCGCGCCGTCGCCGTCTGCGCGGGCGGCATCGCCCATGCGCTCGACGACGAGGGCGAGGTTGATCCGCACCCCGCAGACCTCCAGCCCGGTCGCGAGGTCGAGCGCCTCTTCGAGCTGTGCTCGTGCGTGCGGCAGCTGCTCCGCCGCGCCCAGTGCCGTGCCGATGTTGAACGGCGCCTTGTACGGCTCGAACCAGTTCAGGAAGCCCTGTCCGCGTGCGGATGCCTCCGACCCGGCGAAATCGTCCACCACGTAGGCGGTGATGGCCTGATGCGCGAAGGCGTACATGCTCAGCAGCTTGCCCACGAAGAGGAGCGCCACCAGGGTGAGCGGGATGGTGCCGATCGCGACCCAGCGACGGATGCGTCGGCGACGGCGGTTGGACCGGAGGAGGGCGGCCGCCTCGTTCGGCATGCTCACGAGATGCCTCCCTGGCGTGCGTCGGGCCGCCGCGGTGCGCGCAACCGCCGGAGCCGTGCGATCAGCACCGTGGCGCGCGTGAGCTCCACGCCGAGGATGCCGAGGATGACGAGCGCTGCGATCCAGTACAGCTCGGCGACGTTGCCGACCTCGCCCGAATCGGTGTAATCGGTGGTGGTCGACGGCGCCTCGGGAAGCACGGGCGCGGCATCCGCCGTCCGACGTGCGTACTCGACGTCGAGCTCGTCGGCGATCGCTTCGAGGTTCGCCTCGTCGAGCACCGAGAGCGCGTCGGTGCCCTGGTACTGGATGTAGCCGCCACCCTGATCCGAGACGCCGCCCGTGGTGATGCGCATCGGTCCGCCTTCGGCCGTGCCGTACCCGAACACCGCTCCCGAATCGGTGTACTTCTCACTCGAGCGGAAGGACTCCGGTGGTGTGTCGACCGTCTGCTCGCCGTCGCCGAAGTAGAAGACCATGCGCGAGCGGTCGGGGGAGGATTCTGCCGCCGAGGCGAGGGTCTCCGACAGCAGCGGAGCCGCGATCCCGATGGAGCTCCCTCGGGACTGGCTGGTGACCTCGGGGCGCAGCACTTCGAGCGAGCTCATGAGCGCGGTGGTGTCGGTGGTCAGCGGCATGCGCAGCTGGGCCGCCGCATCCGAGGTTATGAGGGCGAAACGTGCCCCCGGGTACTCCTCGACGAGCGCGCGTACGTCGTCGCGGATGCCGTCGAGCCGCGGTTCGCCGTCGCCCCAGTCCTCGGCCACGATGCTCGCCGTGGTGTCGACGACGAGCACGATGTCGGTGTCCGTCGCGAGGGTCTGGGTGGCACCGCCGGGGATGCCCGGGCGCAGCAGCATCGCGAAGCAGGCGAGCACGAGCAGCAGGCGCAGGGCCCACAGGCCACGATGCCCGGCGAGCGCCCGACGATCGGTGATCGGCACTCCGGCCGACTTCGGCGGACGCACCAGCGCCCAGGCTGCGACGACGGCGACCGGCGCGCACAGCAGCGCGATCAGGAGGGGGTTGAGCACGGGTTGGAAGATCACAGTCGCACCCTCCACAGCACCACGACGAGACCGAGCAGGCAGATCGAGAGCAGCACGATCCACAGGTTCGGGGTGTCGGTCCAGACCACCTGCGCCTCGCCGCGCAGCTCGGTCGCCTCCTGCTCCTGCACCTGGGTGACGATGTCCGAGACAGTCGTCGTGTCGCGCAGGCCGAATGCGGCACCGCCCGTCGCCTCGGCCGCGGCGCTCAGCTCGGCGCTGACGTCGGCATCCTTGCCCTGCACCGGATTCAGCGCGAAGACGCGCACGTTCTTCGAGGCCGCGTAGGCGGCAGCCTCTTCGAGGGTGACGATCGAGGCGCCGTTGACCTCGTTGTCGGTGGCGAAGATGACCGAGCGCGAGCGGTCGTCGTCCGGGTGGTCGAAGCCCATCGCACACGCGGCCAGCCCGTCGCCGATCAGGGAGGCGCCGTCGCCGTTGAGGGTGCCGACCCAGTGCTCCGGGACCCGGTCGACGTAGTCGAAGCTCTGGGTCATGCTCGCCAGGTGCTCGCGCACGAAGTCGTAGTCGTCGGTGAGGGGGAAGATCTGCACCGGCGAGCTGTTGAAGATCGTCAGGCCGATCCGCTCGCCCTCGAAGCTGTCGAGCAGCTCGTCGAAGACGGTCAGCACCTCGACGTCGACCTCGGTCATGGAGCCGGAGACGTCGAGGCACAGCATGATGTCGCGGCTCGTGTCGACGGGCTGCACGGTCTGCGCCGACATCGGCCGTGCGGCCACAACGCCCGCGACGATCGCGGTGGTCGCGCCGAGGGCGAGGATTCCGGAGAGGGCGAGCGCCCGTCGAGCCAGTGCCCGGCGGAAGGAGGGCAGCGTGCGCAGGCGCTCGGCTCGGGCGATGCGCGCCGCGTCCCCACCGCTGGTGCGCCCGCTCCGTCGGAGTCCGACGACGAGGCCGATCGTCAGCGCGATCAGCACGACAGCGACGGCGGCCACCAGCATCCAGATGTTGGCTAGTGCCACGTGCGCACCACCGTCCTGGCCGCATCAGCGCCGGCCACCGGGTCGATCACCGGTCCCTGACGGAAGATGCTCGGGTAGTAGTGCCTGCCCAGTGCGTCGATCAGGGCGGGATGCACGCCGCGCGCCACGAGATCGTCGAGCGCGAGCACCGGAGCCTCCAGGCCGCTGTATTCGTTCACGAAGGCACGGACGACCCGGCTCAGCTCGAGGTTCGCCTGTCGGGCGGAGATGCGGCGTTCGAGGTACTCGGTCTCGATCTGCTGGATGCGCGCCTGGTATTCGGTGCGCAATTGCGAGAGCACGTCGATGATCAGCGGAGCCTGGCCGGCATTCGCGTCGGCGGTCGCCAGCGTGCGGCGCGGGCGGGTGAGCACGATCAGCAGCCAGGCGCCCAGCACCAGCAGAGCAAGGATGCCGATCGCCAGCAGCATCCAGCCCCAGCCGTACTGCGCCGGCGGGTAGAGGTCGTCAGAGCCGGGCATTCGACCTCCGGTTCAGCAGCGTCAGCAGCTGGGCGACGGCGTCGTCCTGCCCGTCCAGCGTGGAGTGGCTGATCTCCATGCGGGTGAGGAGCTCGGTGAGGTGCGCGGCATCGGCCTCGCGCTGCGCGGTCAGCTCCTGCACGATCTCGCGGTCGCCCTGCACGAAACCCGGCACCTGCCAACGGCTGTCGACATCTGAGCGGATGCGTCCGGTGGCGTGGTCCAGCACGGGCTCGGCGTCGCGGAGAGTGAGCCAGAGCACGTCGTGCTGCACGCGCAGTCGGCGCAGCATCCGCTCCGTCTCGCTCGTGACCGGGGCCTCGTCGGTGATCACCACCACGATCATGCGGCGGGCGATCGTGCGTGTGACGAACGACAGCAGTGCGTCACGGTCGCTCGGAGCACTGCTGTCGTCGATGGCCCTGTCGATCGTGCGCAGCGCATGTTCGAGCGCACCCTCGCTGCGGCCGGGCGCGAGCCGGCGCACCTTCGCGGAGTCGCCGTAGACCGTGGTGAAGTCGTCGCCGTGGCGCAGCGTCAGCACCCCGAGCACCCCGGTCGCGAGGATCGCCAGCTCCTTCTTCGACCGCTCGTCGGCGGCGAGGGCCGACATCGAGCGCCCTGTGTCGACCACGAACAGCACGGTGTGCATGCGCGTCGCGCGCGAACGCTTGACCAGGGGCGTTCCCAGTCGCGCGGTCGCCCGCCAGTCGATGTCGCGCACCTGATCGCCGTACTCGTACTTGCGCAGGTCTTCGAAGTCGAGGCTCCGCCCGCGCAGCAACGACGCGTAGGCGCCGTCGAGCGCGTGCAGCGACTTTCGCGTCGAGTGGATGAAGAGCTTGCTCTTCACCTGCGTGATCAGGCTCGGCATGGGGATCAGGGCGTGGGGACCGACGCGAAGATCTGGTCGATGATCTCCTCGCTGCGGACGCCCTCGGCGTCGGCCTCGAACGTCAGCAGCACGCGGTGGCGGAGGACCAGGTGCCGCAGCTCCCGGATGTCTTCGGGCAGCACGTGCGAGCGCCCCTTGAGCAGGGCCAGCGCTCGCGAAGCCTGCAGGAACGCGATGCTCGCACGCGGGCTCGCGCCGTACTTGATGAAGCGGGCCCGCTCCTCGCCGATGTACGGCGCCGGGTTCCGGGTGACGTAGGCGATCGACACGATGTAGTTGCGGATCGCGGGGTCGACGTAGATGCGGCTGGCCACATCCTGCAGCAGGCGCACGTCGTCGAGGCTGACCGCGCTGGCCACGTGCCGGTCGGGGTCGAGCACTCCCGAGTCGATGCGGCTGAGAACCTCGAGTTCTTCGGCGGGGCTCGGATACTCGACGATCTCCTTGAGGAGGAACCGGTCCATCTGCGCCTCGGGCAGCTCGTATGTGCCCTCCTGCTCGATGGGGTTCTGCGTCGCGATCACGAGGAACGGCTTCGGCAGGTGGTGGATCTCCCCGCCGATCGTGGTCTGATGCTCCTGCATCGCCTCGAGCATGGCGCTCTGGGTCTTGGCGCTGGAGCGGTTGATCTCGTCGAGCAGCACGAAGTTCGCGTGCACGGGGCCGAGCACGGTGCGGAAGGATCCGGTCGCCGCGTCATAGATCTGGTTGCCCGTGATGTCGCTGGGCAGCAGGTCGGGCGTGCACTGGATGCGCTTGAACTGCGCCTTCACCGTGTCGGCGAGGGTGCTGGCGGCGGTGGTCTTCGCCAGCCCCGGCACGCTCTCGAGCAGGATGTGGCCGCCGGCGATGAGCGAGACGAGCAGGCTCGTGCGCAACCGGTCCTGGCCGACCATCTTCGCGGAGTACGAGGCGGAGATGATCCGCAGCACCTCGGAGGCCCTGGCCATCTCGGCGTCGGTCGGTGCGCCGTTCGTCGCGGTGGGCGGGGCTGCCGGCGCTGGGGCCTGCGCAGGGGCGGGCGGAGGCGGCGGTGCCGCGGGCTGCGGGGCTGCGGCGTTCAGATCGTGCATGCTCTCTCCTCCTGGGGAGCACGGTGCTTCTCCCCCCAGGCCAGGGTAGTCGCCGCATCCGGATCCTCCCCGAACGCGGCCCCGTCGAGAGCCGACACGTTCACCCGGGCGCAGCCCCCGGCGAACAGAGTTGTGTCACTGGCCGAACATCGCCGAGGTGGCCGCGATCCAGCCGAAGGTGAGGGCGAGGAGCGTCAGGATGATCCAGATGCTCATAGCGATCGCGTTGAGCGTGATCCCCCACACCGCCTGCGTACGTGCACGGGGCTCTCCTCGCAGCGACACGATCCCGAGGATGAGCCCGACGGCGGGCGCGAAGAAGGTCCAGCCGGCGAACACGGAGCAGATTCCGAGCACGAGGCTGGCGGTGCCCTTCGCGGTCGACATCGCGGGATCGGACGGCGTGGCTGTGGCTGACGCGGAGACGGTGGTTGACATGTCATCCACGCTATGGCGGGGGCCTGTCGACGGGCATCCGTCGGAAGTACCCGGCTCGTACTCCCAGCGGATGATTGTGCGACTACTCCGACCGTCGGTCGAGGAACAGCAGTTCGAGCGGTGAGGCGAGCAGCGCATCGACTCCCTTCGCGAACGCCTGGAAGTGCGGTGTGGCGAAGTGGGTGTCGAGCGCGGCCTGGTCGTCGAACGCCTCGCGCATGTAGAACGTCCCGGGCTCGCTGCGCGATTCGAACAGCACATAGTCCTGGTTGCCGGGCTCCGCCCTGGTCGGCTCGATCAGCCCCTGCAGGGCCGCGAGCAGTTCGTCTCGGCGGTCGGGAAGCGCGCGCAGGATCGCGAGGCTGTACAGCGGGTCTGACGAGCGTGAGGCCATGGTGGGGTCCTTCTTTCGGGGATGTCGAGTGCGACGGGACCGCCGCGCTCCCATTACTACTCGAAAGGGAGCAGTTACCCGCAAGGAGTGCTGGTAACTTTCGGATACCATCAGGGGATGACCACCCTCAGCACCTGCGCCGCCGGCAGGCCCCACGATGTCTACGACGCGCAGTGCCCGTGCCGCGGGATCCTCGATCTGCTCGCCGACAAGTGGAGCGCACTCATCCTCGGCGCGCTCGAGGACGGACCGATGAGGTTCGGTGAGCTCAAGCGCAAGCTCGAGGGGATCAGCCCGAAGGTCCTGACCTCGTGCCTTCGACGGCTGGAAGACCGCGACCTCGTCGCCCGCGAGATCTTCGCCGAGGTGCCGGCCCGCGTCGAGTACTCGCTGACCGGCCTCGGCGCCGATGCGGCGAAGCCGCTGCAGAGCCTTCGCGACTGGGTCGAGTCGAACATCCAGCGCTTCCCCGACATCTGAGAGCGCGCCAGGGTGGTTACCTGAGGGTGACCTGCACCCCTTGCGGGAAACCACGTGCCCGTCGGTACCGTCCTCGCATGACAGATCAGACACAGGCGAACAACGATCCCTACTACGCACTGCCGGAGGTGCCGGGCTTCGAGCTGCGCAGCTCCACCGTCACCGACAGAACCCCCTTCGCGCCGGCACAGTACTCCGGGGTGTTCGGCGTCCCCGGCGGGCAGGACATCTCTCCCGAACTCACCTGGTCGGGTTTCCCTGATGAGACCCGGAGCTTCATCGTCACGGTCTTCGACCCGGATGCCCCCACCGGATCGGGGTTCTGGCATTGGGCCGTCGGGAACATCCCCGTGAGCACGACCCATCTCGTCGAGAACGCCGGATCCGAGACGCAGGAGCTGCTGCCTGCGGGTGCCGTCGCGTTCCCGAACGACGCCGGGCTCGCACGCTACATCGGTGCCGCGCCGCCCGCCGGATCGGGCGTGCACCGGTACTACATCACCGTGAGTGCGCTGGATGTCGCGCGGCTCGAGCTGGATGCGGGTGCATCCCCGGCGTTCCTGGGCTTCAACGCCGGCCCGCACACGATCGCGCGGGCCACGCTCGTCGCCTATGCGGGGGAGTAGACGCCGGGTGCGGAGTGCGGACCCCCGGTCGGGTCCGCACTCCGAGTCCTCGCCTCCGGTCCCGGTGGCCGACCCTGCTAACGTCGAAGAGCAGCCGCTTTCCGGGCAGGTCGAGCATTCCGCTCCCACCGGGACAGAACTGTTCCTCGCTCGGATGCGGCCGTGCCGATACATGACTGAAGAGTATGAGGACAATACGTGACGAGCAGAGAACGAGTAGCGATCATCGGCGCCGGCCCCTCGGGCATGGCGCAACTGCGGGCCTTCGAGTCCGCGGCCCGCGCGGGGGCGGAGATCCCCGAGCTGGTCTGCTTCGAGAAGCAGGCGGACTGGGGCGGACAGTGGAACTTCACCTGGCGCACCGGGCTGGACGAATTCGGTGAGCCGGTGCACTCCAGCATGTACCGCAACCTCTGGTCGAACGGTCCGAAGGAGGCGCTGGAGTTCGCGGACTACAGCTTCGACGAGCACTTCGGGCGTCCCATCTCGTCCTACCCGCCGCGCCCCGTGCTGTGGGACTACATCGCCGGCCGCCTGGAGAAGAGCGATGTGCGGGAGCTGATCCGCTTCCAGACCGTGGTGCGCTGGGTCGAGTTCGACAGCGAGCGCGAGGTCTTCACCCTCACCAGCGAAGACCTGCCGACGGGCCAGTCGACCGTGGAGGAGTTCGACCGGGTCATCATCGCCAGCGGGCACTTCTCCTTCCCGAACGTGCCGGACTTCCCCGGTATCGAGACGTTCCCGGGCTACATCAGCCACGCCCACGACTTCCGGGGCGCCGAGGCCTTCGAGGACAAGGATGTGCTCGTGATCGGCGCGAGCTACTCCGCGGAGGACATCGGCAGTCAGGCGTTCAAGATGGGCGCCCGCTCGGTGACGGCGAGTTTCCGGTCGGCACCGATGGGGTACGACTGGCCTGACGGCATCGAGGAGCGCCCGGTCGTCGAGCGCTTCGAGGGCAGCACCGCGTTCTTCGCCGACGGCACCTCGAAGCACATCGACGCGGTCATCCTGTGCACCGGATACCTGCACAAGTACCCGTTCCTCCCCGACGACCTCGCCCTCTCCTCGCCGAACAACGTGTACCCCGACGGTCTGTACCGCGGTGTGGTCTGGCAGGGCAATCCGCGCCTGACCTACCTCGGCGCGCAGGACCAGTGGTTCACGTTCAACATGTTCGACGCGCAGGCCTGGTACGTGCGCGACCTGATCCTCGGTCGCCTCGCGCTGCCCGCCGAACAGGAGCGCGCGGAATCCATCGCCGAGTGGCGCGCCCGCTTCGGCCGGATCGATTCGGCCGCGGCGGAGATTCGCTTCCAGGCCGACTACATCCGTGACCTGCTCGAGCTCACCGACTATCCGGAGTTCGACATCGACCGGGTCGTCGAGATCTTCCTCGCGTGGAAGCGCGACAAGAAGGACGACATCATGGGCTATCGCGACCGCACCTACGAGTCGGTCATGACCGGGACCATCGCCGTCGTTCACCACACGCCGTGGCTCGAAGAGCTTGACGATTCCCTCGAGCGCTACCTCGACGTGGATCCGGATGCCACCGAGACGGCGCGCATGATCGCGGGTCGGCCGCATGACGACGACCGTGAGGCGCTCGCGACCGCCTGAGCATCGTGTGAATCGACGACGCCCCTCCGCCCGTTCCCGGGTGCGAGGGGCGTCGCCGTGCAGATCAGGAGAGGACGGGACGCGGCACGGCTCCGCGGCGGCGACCGATCCAGACGACGCCGGCCGCCACGACGATGATCGCGATCGCGATGCCGACGATGTACCCCGAGACGCCGAGGTAGCCTCCGGGAACGTCGTACGGGTTCAGGAACGGATACGGGTACCAGTAGGGCTCACCGGTCGCCGGAGCGATGATGAGGTTCGCGCGGATCAGCGTGTACACCGCCCAGACCAGCGGGAAGATCGCCGTCACCGCGATCGTGCTCCAGCCCAGTGCCCGGCGGCGCGGGGCGAGCAGCACGTCGGCCAGCAGGAACAACGGGATGACGACGTGTAGCACCTCGTTCGACCAGGGGACGGTGACGCCTTGGGGGAGCTCGACGTTTCGCAGCAGCGTGTTGTAGACGATGCCGGTCACGATCATGTACGTGCTGACGCACACCAGAAGCACCGCGAGCCAGCGCGGTTCGGCGTCGGTGGTGCGGCGGTGGCGCAGTGCCCAGATCGCAGCGATGAGCAGGACGATCGCAGCGAGGATGTTCGACTCGATCGTGAAGAAGCTGAGGAAGTTGGCCGCCACTGTCGGCAGATGCCCGCCCCACTCGGTCGTCGCATCAAGGGCGTTCTGCACCGAGCGGTTCAGCTGCGCGATGACAGCCGCGAGCGCGAGCAGGGCTGCGGCGATGCGCAGATAGGGCCACCAGGTCGTCATTTCGCCTCCGGTCGCAACTGTAGTCACCTCCGGATGCTCGCGAGCGTCAGGCGCGTCTGTGCCACCGCAGGCGCGTGATGAGCACGCCGAGAAGACACAGCGCTCCACCGAGGAACATGAGCGGCGTCGGCACTTCGCCGAGGATCGCCCAGGACATGAGGATCGCGATCGCCGGCACGACGTAGGTGGTGGCCGACGTCTGCCCCGCGGTGCTGCGCTGCAGCACGTAGGCCCAGGTCGTGAAGGCGATCGCGGTGGGGAAGATGCCGAGGTAGACGACCCACAGCGTGGCATCCAGCGGTGCCGTCTGAAGTGAGCCGATGAGGTTGCCGATCCACGGCAGCAGCGCGATGGTGCCGACGCCCGCGCCGAGCCAGGTCAGGGTGGTCGGGTCGACCCCCGAGGTGAGCAGGCGCTTCTGCACGAGCGTGCACCCGGCGTACATGACCGCCGCGAGGAGGGCGAGGAGCAGGCCCGTGATGTCGGGGCCGGCGCTGGTGGAGGAGTTCATGCCGATCAGCACGACGCCGACGAACGCGATGGGCGCCCCGATGACGAGCGGCTTCGGGAATCCCTCCCGCAGGAACAGTCCGCTGAAGACGACCACCATGAGGGGCGCGAGGTTGACCACCATCGCGGCGGTGCCGGCGTCGAGTGTGAGCTCGGCGCTGTTGAGGGCAAGATTGTAGACGCAGAACCAGCCGACGCCCCACACCGCGATGAGGAGCCAGTGGCGACGGTCCGGGATGCGGATGCCGTGCCGCAGCGCGATGAACGTCAACACGACGGTGCCGACCGCCATGCGCAGCAGTGCCAGAGCGCCAGGGTCGTAGTGCGGGCCCGCGCCGCGGATGCCGATGAAGGCCGAGGCCCACAGCACCACGGTGACCAGCGCGGCGGCGAGCACGAGTGCGCCCTGCTTCTTCGGCGCCCCGGTATCGGTGCGGATCCCGGGGTCGCCGGATGCGGCTGCTGACATCCTTCGATCCTGGCAGTGGCGTCCGACATCGGGCGAGCTGCCGCAGCGCCATGATCCGCACCTTTTCGGCCAGGGTGCCGACCGGTGTCCGCTCGAGCTCTACGGTTGGACGAACAAGCTCTGCCTGAAGGAGAGGTGATGTCTGGTGTCATACGACCTCGATGTCTTCGGAACGCTGTCGCTCAGTGCGCGTCAGCTGGTCGACGTGCTGGTGGAGGACCGGGCTCTGCATGCTCAGGTCGACCCGGGATCCGGGGGGATCTCGGCCGTCGTGCGGGCGGACTCGGGAGAGCACTGCTTCATCCTCGACGGCCCGACTCGGCTGGAACGCGAGGATCTTCCCGAGGGGAGACCGGATCTCACCCGGCAGCGGGTGCAGTACAGCATCTACGTGACCTACGACGGCCAGGCGGAGTCGAATACAGCGCTCGCGCTCGCTTTCGCCGACCGGCTCGCCCAGCGTGTCAAGGGGACGGTAGTCGACTGGCAGACCGAACCGGAGCCGGCGGACGCGCCTCCGCCCCCTCCGGAACCCGAGTACTTCCTGCATCTGGAATGGTTCCGGAGCCTGGACGACGACAGTGACGCCTTCGCCGCCCACTACGTCGCATCGGCGGAGGAGTTCTTCCCCCGTGCTCTGCCGAGGACCTTCGGGCGCTGGTCCCCGTTTGCGACGTTCGCGAAGGAAGGTGCAACGGGAGTCGACAGGTTGTACCGGGAAGAGTGCGCCTCCCAGCGGATGCAGATAAGTGGGCGCAAACCGCTGCTGTACGGATTCCTCGATGAGTGGTCCCGAGATCAGATCAGCGAGCGTCAACGCCTGGGGCTCGTGTTCGACGCGTCCACTTTGCTCAAGCCCCGTCTCGCCGGTGCGGTCGAGGCCTTTTTCGTCGACCTTGCTCGGCGCACGGACAGCTTCTTCGCGTGCGCGGACGTCCGACGATCGAGGTACGGCCCTCCTGTCGCAATGGCAAGATGGGGAGAATGGACGGGCCTGCCCCGGCAGGCGCCTTGGTTGAGCTGGTTCGCCCCCGACTACGCCGCCCTCGTGCAGCCGCACTTGACGACGGGGGAGCTTCGGGAATCCGACCGGGGGCTTCTCCACGTCAGCCGCCCTTCGCCCGCGATTCCCGCCTCAGCATCGACCGAGCGGGAACCGTGGATCCCCGAGGACTTCCTTCCCCTTCAGGACGACCCTGATCATCGCCGATTGGCGACGGCCACCGCGAGGATCATGCCGGAACGCCTCCGGTCGACGAACGATCTGATTCGCATTCGGTGATGGCCGCATCCCCGGTGCCGCGCCCGATGTAGTCGTGTCCTTCTGGTGTCCGTTCCATCCGACAGGATGGGAGCAGATGACTCGGAGGGGAGCGGTTGATGTCATATGACCTCGAGGTGTACGGAAAGGTCGCGCTGACGACGAAGGAGCTGGCGAAGGTGGTCTCGTCGGTGCGGGGGCTGAAGGCCGCGGTCGATCGGAGATCGCAGACGATCTCGTCGATCGTGCACAAGCGCACGCGTGAGATGGCGTTCGAGCTCGACGGTCCTGATCTCGTGGAGTCCGAGGATATTCCGGAGGAGTGGACCGAGGTCGCGGATGCGACGGTGCTGTACAGCATCCACGTGTCGTACGACGTGCAGTCGGGCGCCGGAGGGTTCTCGTTCAGCGTCGATGAGGCGAAGCTGTCGGTGGCGACGGCATTCGCGGCACGGTTGGCGGAGCGCATCGGCGGCACGGTGATCGACCCGCAGACCTACGAGCCTCCTGAGCGTGAGCCGGACCCCGAGCCCGCACCTGATCCGGAACCCCCGCGACCGCGTTTCCTGCATCTGCGCTGGTACCGCCTGCTCGACGACGCGAACGACAAGGACCTCGCCGAGATCTATCTCCGCACCGCTCGCGAGTTCTTCAAGCCCGGGGTGCCTCCGCGATTCGGCACCCACGAGCCCTTCCAGGGACGGTTCCCCCGCGACGATGATGCGCAGTTCGACGCGATGTACCGCGAGGACTGCTACCTCAGCGATCTCATTCTGGCGGGCAAGCCGATCGAGCACGGGACCATCGACGGCTGGACGAACGACCTGGAGCGCCGAACTCAATCGATCCGACTGAAGTTCGAGCTCGATCGGCTCGAGAAGGTCAAAGCCCTGGACGCCATCGAACCGTTCTTCGTCGCGCTTGCCGAACGGACCGGCTCCTTCTTCGCGTTCGCCGAGGTCAACACGAGTCGGTACGGAACGGCTCACCCGCTCATGGACGTCAAGCTCAAAGACCCGTGGAGCGGATTGCCGACTGCGCCGCAATGGCTGACCTGGTTCGAGCCGGAGTACGCCGAGATGGTCGCTCCGCATCTCGATCCGATCCGCACGAAGGCGAACGGCCAGGGGACACTGCACCGCTGGACGGAGCACCCGGCCGGGGCGGATGAGCTCCTTCGGCTGAGCGGCGATCCGTGGATCCCCGCCGGCTTCCGAGGGGTGCTCGATCCCGCGGGCGACGGGCGGTGCGCCCAGGCGGCCGCGGTCATGCCGGCGTCTCTGAGGTATCCCGTCCCCGAATCACCGCAAGCCCTGCGCATCGAGGCGCACTACGCGCGGGTGCGAGAGATCGAGGCCAACGCACGGAACCGAGCCGCCGAGGGGCGTCGATGACGCTCGAAGGGGGAGAGGCCGGCCCGACGTCGACCGCGAGGGGCTTCCTCTGGACGACGGAAGGTCCGTGGGTGTACGTCGGGCACGGCGAGCAGGGGCGCGAGAAGTGGATTCCGTCGTCCTTCTATAAGACGGCCGAGCTGGATGACGTGTGCGTGCGGACGCTCCGCGGGTGGAAGATGCGTTCGTACGAAGGACTGATGAACGAGTTCGGGGCCGCGCTCCAGTTCTTCGAAGAGTTCGGGGAGAACTGGTCGGCGCTGAGCGACTGCCTCCGATCTCTGGACGAGTGGCTGCCGGCCAAGACCTATGTGCTCGTCGTCGAGCGCGCCGAGGAGGTGCTCGTCGACGATCCCCTCGATCTCCAAGCGTTCTTGCGCACACTTCATTCCGCCGGAGAATCCTGGTCCGAAGCGGTGGACAGCCCCGAGATGTTTGCGCGCCCGCCCATTCCCTTCCACGTGCTGCTGAACGTCAGTGATGAGCACCCGGAAGGCATCGACCGATTCGCGCGCGCTGCCGCCGAGGCGCGGACCGACATTCCCCTGCGCGGCCATCGATGAATGGAGGTCTTCGTGTCGTTTGACCTTGAGGTGTATGGCGAGCACTCGCTCTCATCGGATCAGATCGCGGAAGTCATCGTGTCGGTGGGCGCGGCCTCGTCGCCGACTGGGATGCAGAGGGAACGAGCATTGTGGCTGTGCGCCACGCCAACTCGGAGCGCCACTGCCTCACCCTCGACGGACCGTTTGACATCGAAGGAGAAGATGTTCCGGAGGGCTGGCAAACTGCCCTTTCTGGGGCGACCGTGGAGCTGAACGATGCGGCGTATGCGCATTTCGGGCAATCCGAAATCGATCCGAGGTGCGGCGATTCAGGTACGGCGTTCCGGCCTGAGGATGAGTACGACTACTTTTCTCAACGACATCAACTGATGGGACGAAACATGCAGTTCTTGACACTTCCCGATCTTCGAATCGACGAAGTTTCCCCAGATGCCGTTGGGGCATTCGTCGTTACCTTAGATGAGATTGCTGTCCTCGCGAACGCCATCGTGCAATCGCGCCTGGCCATTGACGATTGGGAGTTCTCATCGTTGGTCGGGATGGAGCCGAGCGAGGCTGACCAGATGCGGCAGGCTCTCGTTCATGTGTTGCGCACGCACCGGTCGCCACAAACATAGCGGCTCAGCTTCACGGCGACGGAAAGGGTGACCTCGTCGCTCGTGACTCCAACGCCTGCTGTGGCGGTTCCTCGGCATGGTGTCAACCTCGAGACACCCACGCAGGTCGGCAACGGCCGGAACATCATGACCGTGATCACCGGTGGCCTCGACTACACCGGCGACGGCATCGCCGACATCCTCGCGCGCCAGACGACCGGGGCGTTCTGGATCTACCCCGGCACAGCCACACTGAGCGTCCCCGAAAGGGCGCACCGAAGCCCTCCCGATAGGATGGGACCGCCCGAAGAGGGCCAGCTCATCGGCCGGTGCAAACCCGGCGAAAGCCAGGGGGTTACCCATGCCAGGAATCGTTATCGTCGGCGTGCAGTGGGGCGACGAAGGAAAGGGCAAGGCCACCGATCTTCTCGGTGAGCGCACCGACTGGGTGGTGAAGTTCAACGGCGGCAACAACGCCGGGCACACCGTCGTCGTCGGCGACGAGAAGTACGCGCTGCACCTGCTGCCCTCCGGCATCCTGTCTCCGGGCGTGACGCCCGTGATCGGCAACGGGGTCGTGGTCGACCTCGAGGTGCTCTTCTTCGAGCTGGAGGCGCTCGCCGCCCGCGGCATCGACGTCTCGCGCCTCAAGGTCAGTGCCAACGCGCACATCATCACGCAGTACCACCGCACGCTCGACAAGGTCACCGAGCGCTTTCTCGGCAAGCGCATGATCGGCACGACCGGTCGCGGCATCGGCCCGGCATACGCCGACAAGATCAACCGCGTGGGCATCCGCGTGCAGGACCTGTTCGACGAGAACATCCTGCGCCAGAAGGTCGAGGGTGCCCTCGATCAGAAGAACCACCTGCTGGTGAAGATCTTCAACCGTCGTGCGATCACCGCCGACGAGGTCGTCGAAGACCTGCTCTCGTACGCCGAGCGGCTGCGGCCGATGGTCGCCGACACCGGCTACCTGATCGCGCAGGCTCTGGACCGCGGCGAGGTCGTCGTGTTCGAGGGCGGCCAGGCCACGATGCTCGACATCGACCACGGCACCTACCCGTTCGTCACCTCTTCGTCGGCAACCGCCGGCGGCGCAGCGACGGGCGCGGGCGTGGGCCCCGGTGCGCTCGACCGCATCGTCGGCATCGTCAAGGCGTACACGACCCGCGTCGGCTCCGGTCCGTTCCCGACCGAGCTCTTCGACGAGCAGGGCGAGTGGCTGCGCAAGCAGGGCTTCGAGTTCGGCACCACCACCGGTCGTCCGCGCCGTGTGGGCTGGTACGACGCGCCCATCACGCGCTACGCCACGCGCATCAACGGCATCACCGACCTGGTGCTCACCAAGCTCGACATCCTCACGGGCCTCGAGCAGATCCCGGTGTGCGTCGCCTACGACGTCGACGGCGAGCGGTTCGACGAGGTGCCGGTCAACCAGACCGACTTCCACCACGCGAAGCCGATCCTGGAGTACTTCCCTGGTTGGAGTGAAGACATCTCCGTCGCGCGCACCTTCGAGGACCTGCCGCAGAACGCACAGGACTACGTGCTGGCGCTCGAGAAGATGAGCAACACACGCATCTCGGTGATCGGCGTCGGGCCCGAGCGCGATCAGGTCGTCGTCCGTCACGACCTGCTCGACTGACCCGCGTCGTGACGCGCTTCTGGCTGGGCGGCTACGGGGCCGCGATGGACGGCTCGGCCGAGGGAATCGGCCTGCTCGCGGGGGATGAAGGGCGCGAGGCTTCCACTCTCGCCTACCGCGGCGCCGTGGTCGAGACGCCCTCGCCCTCGTGGCTCGCGCAGCACCCGACCCTCGACGTCGTCTATGCGGCACTCGAAGGTGACTCCGCGGTGCAGGCGTTCTTCCGCGCGGGCGAAGCCGCTCTCACGCCTCTGGGGCCGCCCGCCGCGGTCGGCCAGTACGTCTGTCATGTCGCGGTCGCCCCGAACGGTTCGGCCCTGATCGCCAGCTGTTACGGCGATGGCCGCGTGGTGCGGTTCGATCTGGATGCGGACGGTCGCATCGTCGCCCCGAAGCCGGATGCCGCGGCGGCGCTTCGCGCGGCCCTGTTCGGTGACGCCGACCCCGATGCTCCGGTCGCGACTCCTCCCGGAGACGGCGTCGCGGCGGTCGATCCGTACGGGGTCGGCGGTGACCGCGTCTCGCACGCGCACGCGGCGACGTTCCTCCCCGACGGCCGTGTCGCGACCACCGACCTCGGGTTCGACCTCGTGCGGTTCTGGCGGCAGAGCGGCAGCGGGCTCACCCTCGACCACGAGGTGGTGCTCCCGCTCGGCACCGGTCCGCGGCACATGGTGCTGCACCCCAGCGGGCACCTGCACGTGGTCACCGAGTACTCGTGCGAAGTGTTCACGCTCGCGCCGGTGGCGGATGGCACCTGGAGCGTCGTGTCGGTGACGCTGACGAGCCCGATCGCCGAGGTGGGCACGGACTTCCCCGCCGAGCTCGCCCGCACGCGCGACGGACAGTTCCTGTACACGGCCCTGCGCGGCAGCAACACGATCGCGGCGCTGCGGGTGCGCGGCGGCGGCGAGTCTCTGGAGTCCGTGGCGCTCGCCGACGCGGGGGTCGACTGGCCGCGGCACCACCTCGTCCACGAGGGCAAGATGCTCGTCGCGGGGCAGCGCTCCGACACGATCACGCTGATCGACCTCGACGAGCGCACGGGCGCGCCCCTCGGCATCCGTCACGAGGCGCAGGTTCCGACCCCCACGCACTTCCTGCCGGTGCGCTGACCGCGGCTCGTGCGGCCGGGTCGGCCTTGCCTGCCCGGGACACTTGTCGGGAGTGGGAGCGGATGTCGGGCGACACGCCGCGTCCTGCTCCGACATCCGTCCGCTCTCCCGACACCTGGCACGGGTACGGGCGCCGGTCGGGCTCACTCGCACGCCGTGAGCAGCAGCGCCGCGTTGTGACCTCCGAATCCGAACGAGGTCGACAGCACCGTGCGGACCGGATGCGGTCGCTCCCGGTCGCGGACGAAATCCCACCCGTCCGCGCACGGATGCGACAGGTTGATGGTCGGAGGCAGCACCTGATCGCGAAGAGTCATCGCGGCGATGACGGCTTCGGTGACGCCCGCTGCGCCGAGCAGATGCCCGGTGGTCGACTTCGTCGCGGTGAGTGGAACGGATGGCGCTCCCGATCCCAGCGCCTGTGCGAGCGCGACGAGCTCGGCTTCGTCGCCGAGAACCGTGCCCGTGCCGTGGGTGTTCACATGGTCGATCTGCGCGGCGCGGATGTCGGCGTCGGCGAGGCATGCATCGATCGCCCTGGTCGCCCCGGCGGCGTCCGGGTCCGGTGCCGTGGCGTGATGCGCGTCGCTGGTCGCACCGAACCCGGCGATGGTCGCGAGGGGTCGAGCGCCGCGCTCCCGTGCGAGGTCCGCGGCCTCCAGCAGCACGGCGGATGCGCCCTGTGCCATCACGAAGCCCGTACGTGCGCGGTCGAAAGGGCGCGAGGCCGCCGAGGGGTCGTCGCCGAAGCCCGTGGCGAGCGAGCGGAGGTTGGTGTGCGACGCCAGGTGCAGCGGGCCGAGGCAATCCTCCATCCCGACGACCAGCACTGCGTCGGCGTAGCCGTGACGGATCCTCCGGAGACCTTCTCCGATCGCGACCGCGCCACTCGCGCACGCCGCGGCGATCGCGTGGGTCTGGCCGAGGAATCCGTATCGTCTGCTGAGCACTGTCGCGATCGCGTCCGCGGTTCCGTAGACGGTGAGCCCTGGCGGTACCCGGCGGGGTCCGCGATCTCGCAGCGCGCCTGCCGCCTGCACCGTCGCATCCACCGGGCCCGACCCTGTCGCGATGATCACCTGCGCGACGTCCGCGATCCCCGATGGCGCGCCCAGGTCCGCATCGGCGAGTGCTTCATCGGCCGCGGCGATCGCCCACTGCTGCATCGGCGTGAGGCGACGCGCGAGAGATGCCGACACGTCGGAGGCGCCGGTGAATCCACGCACCACTCCGCCGACCTGCACCGGCCCTGACCCGGCGATCTCCCGGGGGATCCGCGTGATGCCGCTGCGTCCCGCGCGCACAGACGTCCACAGTTCCGGTGCCGTGAGGCCGCTGGGGGTGACCGCTCCGACGCCGGTGACGACCACGGAGCGCCCGGCGCTCACGATCGTCCCCGCCCGACTGCCACGAGATCCGCGACCGCGGCGCGGCGGATCTTCCCACCCGCTGTCCGGGGGAGCTCCGTCACCGTGTGCCAGCGACGGGGCCGGGCGGCCGGAGCGAGACGCTCGCGCGCCCATCGGCGCAGCTCTGCGGCCGGCGGTGCATCGCCCTCGGTCACCAGCGCGATCCGCAGACCCAGGCGATCGTCGCTCTCGGCGATGGCGCACCACGCGCTGAGGCCCGGCATGCCGTCGAAGGCGCGCTCCACCTCGTCGAGCGCGACGGTGTGCCCGCCGGTGGTGACGACGTCTCCTGCTCTGCCGACGAACGTGAAGTCCCGGCCGCGCAGCCGCCCCTGATCGTGCACGCTCGCCCAGCCGTCGCCGTCTGTCAACGGCGTCGAGGTCGTGCCCGCCAGGTAGGCGGCCGAGCATGAGGGGGAGCGCACCCAGAGGCTGCCGAGCTCGCCCGGTGCCAGCTCACTGCCGTCGTCGCCGCGCACCCGCGCCTCCACCTGCGGGTAGAGCCGGATGCTGTCGTGGCCGGCGCGGTCGTCACCGATGAAGCCGAGTTCGCCGGTGCCGAAGTAGCTGATCGTCCGGGTATGGGGGAGGGCTTCGGCGACGGCCGCTCGCGCCGATGCCGGGAACCCCGCACCCCCGGTGACGATCAGATCGATGCCGTCGTACCGCGCCGGGTGGCGCCGCGCCGCGTCGGTGAGAGCCGTCACCGCCGCAGGAACCGCGACCAGGCGTGTGATGCGCTCGTCGTGCACCCGCGAGCTGAGCCAGAGCTCGTCGAGGCGGTCCGCGACGTGCATCCGACCGCCTGTGGCGAGCACCTCGAACAGCGTGTACAGGGTCAGGCTGTACGACATCGGGCCCGGGGCGAAGGTCGCCACCCCGTCTTGCGCGCCCAGGTGGTCGCGGGAGACGTCGATGTTCGCCGCGTACTGCCTGCGCGTCTTGAGGAAGGCCTTCGGTGGGCCCGTCGTCCCCGAAGAGGTGAGCATCAGGAACGGCGCATCGTCGGCCGATGCTTCTGCGTGGGTCGAGGCGAGGGAGGGGGTTCGTGCGAGATCGTCGAGTCCGACGACGAGTCCCGACCATCCGGCCGAATGCAGAGCGGCCCGGATCGTCGGAACATCCGTGATGACGGCGGCCGCTCCGGTCGTGACGATCAGCTGCATCTGGAGTGCGACGGGCCAGTGCGCGTCGACGACGGTGAGGATGCGCGCGCCCGCCTCCACCGCGACGACGGCGCGCGCGGTGTCGAACGCGGTGGACAGGCAGATGGCGATGACCGGCGGCAGCGGTGGGTGAGCTCCTGAAGTCGCCGTCGCGCAGGCATCCGCGAGGGCGTGCGCCAGGGCCGTGGAGGTACGGCGCGAATCGGCGTGGAGCTCGCCATAGGTCATGCGGGCGTCGCGGCCGACGATCGCCGGCCGGTCGGGGTCTTCGGTGGCGATGCGACGCAGCATCGGGGAGAGGGACGTGAGGACTCCTGGGGCGGGTTTGCGTGGGGACGAGGGCATCCCTATTCTAATGAACACCGTTCAGGTGAACGGTGTTCAGGAGGAAACATGACCACGTCCCGCACCACCGAAACCAGCGCCGCACTCGGCCGCATCGCGGTCTTCGCCGCACTGATCGTCGTGCTCGGCACCGTGATCGTGCCCCTGCCCAGCGGCGTGCCGATCACCGCGCAGACTCTGGGGGTCATGCTCGCCGGTCTCGTGCTGGGACCGCGCCTCGCACCGCTCGCCGTCGTGCTCGTGCTGGCGCTCGCCGCGGTGGGGCTTCCGGTGCTCGCGGGTGGCCGCGGAGGGCTCGGCGTGTTCGTCGGCCCCAGCGCCGGGTACCTCCTCGGCTGGATCGCCGGTGTCGTGGTGATCGGCCTCCTCATGCGCACCGGGCGCTTCACGTGGTGGCGTTCCGCTGGCGCCGCGCTCATCGGCGGAGTGTTCGTGGTCTACGCGTTCGGCATCCCCGTGCAGGCCCTCGTGACGGCAGTGCCGCTCGGGCCGACGGCTCTGTCGAGCCTGGCGTTCCTCCCGGGGGATCTGATCAAGGTGACAGCAGCGACGCTGGTCGTTGTCGCGCTCCGTCGTGCCTACCCTCGTGCTTTCGCCGACAACCGGCGGGTGCGGGAGGCCGCGGTGGCGGCGGTGTAGGTATCACGTTCGAGTTCTGACCGCCCGTCCACGACGACGTACCAGCACCCGTGGCTGGGTCAGGCGACGGCCGGAACAGTCGACCCGGATGGCCTCGCGCTGACGACGTCGACGACGTTCGAGCAGCCCGGTGCGGCGGGGTGGTTGCGGCGTCTGACGCGAACGCTCCCGGCCGGTGGTGTGGCCGGTGCTCCGGCGACGGCGAAGACCACGAGCACCTACTACGGCGACCTCGAGAACGCGCCGGCGGTGTGTGGCATCCCCTCGGGGACGAAGTAGTACGGCATGGCGAAGTCGACCACGGGGCCGACTCCGGCTTCGGGCGGGGCCATCACGACCGAGTACGCGTATGACGCGTGGGGCCGTGCTGTCGCGACGAAGTCGACCGGCGACACGGACTGGTCGTGCACGGGTTACGACGCCCGCGGCAAGGTGGTGTCGTCGAAGATTTTCGGAGGGTCGGGGGTCGCGACGATCTCCAGCTCGACGACCGAGACGACCCGGGTCACGGGCGGTGGGTACACGTCTGTCACCGGCGGGGTGTCGGTCGCGGGTTCGCCGAACGACTCGACGATCACGACGGTCAGCGACCTGCTCGGCCGCACCGTGAGCTACACGGACGTGTGGGGCACGGTGACTACGCCCACGTACGATCCGGCTTCCGGTCGGGTGACGCAGATCTCGACGACTCCGGCCGGTGGTGCGGCGTCGGTGACCGCGTACACGTATGACGCGGACGGCAAGGTGAAGACGGTCGCGGTCGATGGGCAGCAGCTCGCGTCGGTGACGTATGACGCGCTGCAGCGGCTGAAGCAGATCACGTATCCGGATGGTTCTGCGCTGAGCAGTGTGGGTCGGGATGCGGCGGAGCGCGTGGTCGGTCAGGAGTGGCTGGTCGGCGGTCAGGTCGTGTCGGATGTTGTGGTGCGTTCGCAGTCGGGTCGTGTGGTGAAGCAGCAGTCGTCGATGGGCTCGACGTCGTATTCGTCGACGTACGGGTATGACACGGCTGGGCGTTTGGTGTCGGCGGTGATTCCGGGGCATGAGTTCACGTATGGGTTCGGGTCGTCGGGTGGGTGTGGTCCGAATGCGGCGGCGGGGATGTCGGGGAACCGGACGGGTCTGACGGATGTGTGGACGGCTCCGGGGCAGGCTCCGGTGACCACGTCGACGTCGTATTGCTATGACTGGGCGGACAGGTTGTTGTCGTCATCGGTGACGGGAGCGATCCCGGGTGCGACGACAGTCGCCGATGGCCTGGCGGCGTCGGAGATCGTGTATGACGCGCGGGGGAACACGGTTCGCCTGGGCGATATGCAGTTCTCGTACGACGCCGCGAACCGGCATGTCGGGACGACGTATGACGATGGCACGGCGGTGCGGATCGTGCGGGATGCGTCGGGACGCATCGCCACACGCACCATCGACCCGACCGGCGATGCCCCCGCGGCCACCACCAACTATCTGTATGCGGCGGGTGGTGATGCCGCGTGGGGTCAAAAGTCGGGTGCGGAGCTGACCCGGAGTGTCGGGTTGCCGGGTGGGGTGTCGTGGACGAACCAGGCCGGGGTGGTGACGTGGTCGTTCCCCGGTTTGGGTGGACACGGCTTGGTGACCCGCACCGGCACCACGGCGAGTGCGTTGTTGTTGTGGGATCCGTTCGGTCAGCCCGTGGACCCTGTGTCATTCGCGGTCGGGACGGTGGCGTCGGATGACACGGGTCAGGTGGCAGGGAACACGCTGTGGCATCAGGGGGCGTTGAAGCCGGCGGAGTCGGCAGGGTCGGCGTTGGTGGTGGAGATGGGGGTGCGGTTGTATGTCCCCGCCCTCGGGAGGTTCCTGCAGGTCGACCCCATCGAAGGGGGCGGAGCGAACGACTACGCCTGGCCCACCGAGCCCATCAACGGACACGACCTCAGCGGGAAGAAGTGGTGGAACCCTTGGGCTGGCGGTTCACAGGGCGGCAACTATGTGACTTCGCGGGGGATGCCTTCGAATATGCGCGGGTACACCACACCGATGGGGATCTACACATGGCGGCGGATGACTCCGGTCGTCGCGCCACGGGCGAACGTGCAAGCCCAGAACCCGATGACTGTCCACCGGTCGGTGACCGTCAGAACAGTGCAGGCGCAAAAGAAGTTCAAGCATGCGAATGACTTTGGAGTTGCTGGGAACTACAGCCCCACCAACGCGCAGAGCTTCGCATCTGCAATCGTCGCGCACGTCCGATCACCGAACACAATTAGCATCACCGGGGAGTACCGCGGTGCTTCCGTGACTCACTACTACAACCCGCAGTCAGGCATCAACGTTATTCTCCAAGGAGATGACTTCCTATCGGGGTGGAAGTTGAGTTCAACGCAAGTCGAGAACTTGCTGACGACTGGGAGGTTGGGTGGTGGGTAACAACGTCACCGTGGTTCTGAGCGAGGAAGAGGCGCTTGTCCTATTCGAGTGGCTCGGAGCAATAAACGAGACAGAAGCGGCTGTCGCTGATCCCGCACAGCGGAGAGTGCTGTGGGACCTGGAAGCCAAACTCGAATCACTTTTGCCGATGGTCTTCGACTCGCACTATGCCGAGCGCGTAGCGGCTGCCAAGAAGGCGGTGAGTAGCGGTCAATGAGCGAGGAGCCGCTTGTTTCTGGGCGACGTGGCAGCGACTCCTCCTTAGCCTGGTGCAGATATGCCGGTGGGAATTCGCTTGCCTGATATTCAGGCAGGAACGGTCCTGCCCAACCTTATTGTCGGTCTATTCGCCGTGGCTCTCGGGATACTCATCATCCGCTATCGCCGCCCGCTCAATGAGGCCGTCTTCAAAACGCAGAGATCGATGTTCGGTGAGCGAATCGCTCAGGCATCCGCAGGCCGCCAGAAGCCGTTCATGATGGGCGTCGTCGGCGTATTCGGCGTGCTCATCGGGCTGCTCATGCTGACCGGCGCGACGATAGGAATGGTTCAGCACTTCACCTAGATCCGCGTCTCCACACCTCCCCCGCGCCACGCCGCAGGGAACAACTCACCCGTGACTCGGCGTTGCTCATGAGCGAGACTGGGCCACGTAACCGGCTCATGGAGAGGTGCGACGCATGAACGCTGCGGAGAAGACCGACGAGTACGACCTGATCGTGTTGGGCGGAGGGCCGGTGGGCGAGAACGTCGCCGACCGAGCCGTACAGGGCGGACTCACCGCGATCATCGTGGAGAGCGAGCTCGTCGGAGGCGAATGCTCCTACTGGGCGTGCATGCCGTCGAAGGCGCTGCTGCGTTCGGCGCAGGCGCTCAGGGCCGCGCAACACGTGGGCGGGTCTTCGCAGGCGGTGACCGGAAAGCTCGATGTGCGCGCGGTGTTCGACCGCCGGGACTCGTTCACCAGCAACTGGTCGGATGACGGCCAGGTGAAGTGGCTCGATTCGGCCGGCATCGACCTGGCCCGCGGCCACGGCCGCATCACGGGCGAGCGCGAGGTGACGGTGACGGATGCCGACGGCGCAGAGCGTGTGCTCAAAGCTCGGCACGCGGTGGCTATCAGCACCGGATCGGATGCCGTCATCCCGCCCATCGAAGGCCTGCGCGAGGCCACCCCGTGGACCAGCCGCGAGGCCACCAGCGCCGAAGAGCTGCCCGAGAGCCTGGCCATCATCGGCGGAGGCGTCGTGGCCGTCGAGATGGCGACCGCCTACGCCGCACTCGGCTCGAAGGTCACCGTGATCGCCCGCAGCGGCCTGCTCGGCGGGATGGAACCCTTCGCGGGCGAGCGCGTCGCCGCGGGGCTCAAGGAACTCGGCGTGGATGTGCGCACCGGTGTGGGAACGACATCCGTGCACCGCGACGCGGACGGCGTCACCATCACTCTCGACGGTGGCGAGGAGATCACTGCGACCGAGGTGCTCGCCGCGACCGGTCGCTCGCCGCGCAGCGGTGACATCGGCCTCGACGTCGTGGGGCTGGAACCCGGCCGCTGGATCGAGACGGATGACACGCTCCGCGTTCCCGGATCGGACTGGCTCTACGCGGTCGGCGACGTCAACGGGCGTGTGCTCCTCACCCATCAGGGCAAGTACCAGGCGCGCGCCGCGGGCGACGTGATCGTGGCCCGCGCTCAGGGCGAAGACGTCGACGATGCCCCGTGGGGCCGTCACGTCGCGACCGCCGACCAGGCTGCCGTCCCGCAGGTCACGTTCTCGATTCCCGAGGTCGGCTCCGTCGGGCTCACCGAGGCCCAGGCGGTCAAGGCCCGTATCGCGGTGAAGGCCGTCGACTACGACCTGGGCTGGGTCGCCGGGGCGAGCCTCTACGAAGACGGCTTCGAAGGACACGCGCGACTCGTGATCGACACCGAGCGCGACGTCGTGGTCGGTGCGACCTTCGTCGGTCCCGAGGTGGCGGAGCTCGTGCATGCGGCCACCGTGGCGATCGTCGGCGAGGTCCCGATCGCCCGCCTCTGGCACGCGGTGCCGTCGTACCCCACGATCAGCGAGATCTGGCTGCGGCTGCTCGAGGGATACGGCCGCGACTCCGCCTGATCCGTGGAGGGAGTCGATCCCGACATCGGGAGCAATCCGTTCGCGTGATCGTGCCGAACAGGAACGGGATTGTTTCTCATATTGACGGCCGCGACGCAACCCTCATCCCCGATGTCGCAGCCGTCTTATACGCTCGAACTCACATCCGAGGAGGCAGGACCATGAAGGCTGTACTCGCAGGAACCGTCATCGCCGAGGCCGACGAGAGCGATCTCGCCCGCATCGAAGGGAACTGGTACTTCCCGCCCGCATCCATCACACCCGGGGCGCTCGTCGAGAGTCGCACGCCGTACACCTGTCCGTGGAAGGGCGCGGCGCAGTACTTCTCGGTGCAGACCGACGGAGAGCTCTACACCGACTACGCCTGGTCGTACCCGAACCCCTACCCCTCCGCGTTCGATCGCGTGGGCAAGGACTTCTCCGGGTACGTCGCGTTCGATCCCCGCGTCGAGGTCGGCCCGTAGCCATCTGAAGAGCCAAGACTCGTCCGCTCGCACATCGATCGACCGACTGGAGACCAGCCCATGATCGAGTTCCGCAACGTCACCAAACGGTTCCCCGGTGGCGCCCTCGCCGTCGACGACTTCAGCCTCGTGCTGCCGTCGCGCAAGACCACCGTGTTCGTCGGTTCGTCCGGCTGTGGCAAGACCACCCTGCTCCGCATGATCAACCGCATGGTCGAGCCCACCTCCGGCGAGGTCGAGATCGACGGCGAGAGCGTGCTCCAGGGCGATCCGGTGGCTCTGCGCCGCCGCATCGGCTACGTCATGCAGAACTCCGGCCTCATGCCGCACTTCACGGTGATCGACAACGTGGCCACGGTGCTGCGGCTGACGGGCGTGAAGAAGACGGCTGCCCACAAGCGGGCGCGTGAGCTGCTCGACACGGTGGGCCTCGACCAGGCGCTCGCCGACCGCTACCCCAGCCAGCTCTCCGGTGGGCAGCAGCAGCGCGTCGGTGTCGCCCGCGGGCTCGCCGCCGACCCGAACATCCTGCTCATGGACGAGCCGTTCGGCGCGGTCGACCCCATCGTGCGGGCCGACCTGCAGCAGGAGACCCTGCGGCTGCAGCGCGAACTCGACAAGACCGTCGTGTTCGTCACGCACGACATCGACGAGGCGTTCCTGCTCGGCGACCAGGTCGTGATCCTCGACAAGGGCGCGCGCATCGTGCAGGTGGGCAGCCCCAGCGAGATCATCGAGAATCCGGCAGACGATTTCGTCGCAGCCTTCATCGGCGCCGATCGGGGTCGCCGCGCCCTGCACCTCAAGCAGACACCGCGCGGCACTGTGGTGGTCGACGCCGATGGCCGCACCCAGGGCTCGATCGTCGATGTGCCGGATGCCGTGACCGATGCTCTCCTGAGCGAGGAGAGCGTCACGAAGGGCGCTCCGTGAACTGGATCGTCGACAACCTCGGCCTCATCCTCGAGCTGACCGGGATCCACCTTCAGCAGAGTGCGATCGCGATCGTGCTCGGCTTCGTGCTGTCGGTGCCGCTGGGCTGGGTCGCCTGGCGCTATCAGCTCGTGAAGGGGCCGGTCATCGTCCTCACCGGGCTGCTCTACACGATCCCCTCGCTGGCACTGCTGATTCTTCTCCCCTCCGTCGCCGGGTATCCGGCCCGCAGCCCGGTCAACCTCATCATCGGCCTCACCATCTATGCGGTCGCGATCCTCGTGCGCGCCGTGTCCGACGGCCTCGACTCGGTCGATCCCGCCATCCGGCAATCGGCCACCGCGATGGGCTACGGTGGCTTCCGCCGGTTCTGGACCGTCGACTTTCCGCTCGCAGGTCCCGTCGTGCTCGCCGGTCTCCGCGTCGCGGCCGTCAGCACGATCTCCCTCGCCACGGTCGGCATCCTCGTCGGTGTGACCAACCTCGGCTATCTGTTCACCAACGGACTGCAGCGGCGCATCCTCGCCGAGGTCTTCGCCGGAGTGATCGCCGTCGTCGTGATCGCTCTCGTGATCGACCTGCTGCTCCTGCTTCTCGGGCGGGCGCTGATGCCGTGGACGCGCGCAGCGAAGACACCGTCCGCCGCACGGCAGACCGCCACCCTGAGAGCCGCCGCATGAACGTGTTCACCGAGGCCTTCGCCTGGCTCTTCTCCCCCGACCGGTGGGAGGGGCCGTACTCGCTGCCCATCCTGTTCGGCCAGCACATGTACTACACGCTGATCTCGGTGCTGATCGCCGGGGTCATCGCGATTCCTCTGGGCTGGCTCATCGGCCACACCGGCAAGGGACGCGAGATCGCGGTCGCCGTCTCCGGGGCAGCGCGCGCCATCCCGTCGTTCGGTCTCATGGTGCTGCTCGTGCTGATCCTGGGCGTCCTGCGCATTCCCGAGGCCGCCGTCATCACGTTCGTGCTCCTCGCGATCCCCTCCCTCCTCGCCGGCGCCTACACCGGGCTCGAGGCCATCGACCGTCGAGTGCTCGACTCCGCGCGTTCGATGGGTATGACCGAGTGGCAGGTGTTCTGGAAGGTCGAGGTTCCCCTCGGACTGCCCCTGCTCGTCGGCGGCATCCGGGCGGCGCTCCTGCAGGTGATCGCCACGGTCACGATCGCGGCCTATGTGAATCTCGGCGGGCTCGGATGGCCGATCATCCAGGGCATTCCGCTGCGCAAGTTCGATCAGGTGCTCGGTGGGGCGATCCTCGTCGCCGTCCTCGCCCTCGCTGTCGACCTGATCTTCGCCCTCCTCCAGCACGCCGCCGTCCCCGCCGGGGTGCGAGCGCCGACCACCACACGCCGGTCGCGAGCCGCAGCCTCGTCTCCGTCGCCCGCTACAGCCTGACATCCACAGCCCCGACAGAGTTCCACAGCACCATCCCTGTTGTCCCAGAGAAGAGGAAGTCCTCATGTTCACAGCACGTAAATCACGACTCGCCCTTGCCGGTGGTGCCGCGCTCGCCGCGGTGCTCGTCCTCGGCGGCTGCGCGAACAGCAACCCGCTCGATGCCCCGAGCGAGGGCTCGAGCTCCGACGGCGACACGATCGTCATCGGCTCGCAGGCCTACTACTCGAACGAGATCATCGCCGAGATCTACGCCCAGGCTCTCGAGGGTGCCGACATCAAGGTCGACCGTCAGTTCAACATCGGACAGCGAGATGCCTATATGCCCGACGTCGAGTCCGGCGCGATCGACCTGTTCCCGGAGTACACCGGCAACCTGCTCGAGTACCTCGACAAAGACGCCACGGCTACCAGCTCTGACGACGTCTACGCCGCTCTGAAGGAAGCGCTGCCGGACGGCCTGACCGCTCTCGACTACGCCGAGGCCTCTGACCAGGACACCTACACGGTGCTGAAGAGCTTCGCCGAGGAGAACGGTCTCACCTCGATCGGCGACCTCTCGAAGGTGACCACCCCGGTCACGATCGGTGCCGCGCCGGAGTTCGAGCAGCGTCCGTACGGCCCGGCTGCGGCCAAGGAGGTCTACGGCGTCGACCTCGGCTTCTCGGCCACCGGCCCGACCACGCTGGAGTCGCTGCTCGCCGGCGAGATCCAGGTCGCTGACATCTACTCGGCCGACCCCGCGTTCCAGACCGAAGACATCGTCGCGCTCGAAGACCCGGAGAACATCATCCTGGCCTCGAACGTCGTGCCGATCGTCTCGAGCGACGTCGCCGACAAGATCTCCGACGTCATCAACGCGGTCAGCAAGAAGCTCACCGCCGAAGAGCTCGTCGGTCTGAACGTGCAGAGCACGGTCGACCAGAAGTCTGCGGGCGACATCGCCAAGAAGTGGCTGGCCGACAACGACCTCAGCTGAGTCGAATGACAGAAGCGCCCGGGCCCCTGAGGGTCCGGGCGCTTCGTCATTTCAGGAACGCTAGAGCCGGGCGTCCTGCTTCGGGACGAGCACCTGCTTGATGATGATCAGGATCGAGGCGGTGACCGGCACGGCCACGAGAGCACCGAGCAGGCCGAGCAGCGTGCCGCCGGCGAGGGCACCGATCACGACGAGTGACCCCGGGACCGAGACGGCGCGGTTCATGACGCGCGGCGTGATCACGTAGGCCTCGATCTGCATGTAGACGAGGTAGATGGCCGCGAAGATCAGCGCCGCGATCGGGTTGGAGAACAACGCGAGGCACGTGCCCAGAATCCAGAACAGCACCGAGCCCACCAGGGGGATCAGGGTGACGCAGAATGCGATCGCCGCCATCAGCGGGGGGAACGGCAGTCCGAGGAAGAAGTAGAGCAGGAAGGCGAGCGTCGCGTTGCAGAACGCGAGCACCACCATCCCCATCACGTAGCCGCCGACCGAGTCGGTGATCTGCTCGACGATGTCTCCGGCGCGAGCGCGGTCGCGGGCGGGAGCCAGACGCAGCATCCCCTGCTTCATGGAAGGGAGAGATGCGAGGAAGTACAGCGTGAGCACGAGCACCACGATGGCGCCCGAGATGCTGGTGGCGATCGAGGCGCCCACAGCCAGAGCGCCGCCGCCGATCGTGGCCAGGTTGCCGAAGTCGGTGAGGAACGACTGCACCTGGGAGACGAGCTCCTGGAACTGCTCGCCGAACTGGGCTTCGAGGGTCGCGTAGAGGTCGCTGCGGGTGAAGTCCCTGATCATGCCGGGAACGGACTGCACGAAGCTCACGATCTGGTCGATCACCACGGGAACGATCATCCACAGCACGAGGGCGAACACCACGAGGAGCGCGAGGATCGTGATGACCACCGAGATGACGCGCGAGAGGCCGCGACGTTCCAGGAACCGCACGGCGGGATCGAGGCCGAGCGCAGCGAACAGTGCGAGAGCGATGTAGATGAGCACGGTCGACAGGTTCGACAGCGCGAGGCCGATCACGATCGCCCCGAGTCCTCCCAGCGTCACCAGGAAGCCGAACACGAACGGGCGGTCGATGCGTGTCCAGAACGACCGGCTCGGGGTCATCGGCTCGATCACGACGGGGAGCGGAGCGTCTGTCGTGGCGGTCACGGGTGCCCGGCGAGCTGTGCGTCGGGCGGTCGCGGATGCGGCGGGAGCTGCGGCGGATGCGTCGTCGTCGTGGGGCGCGGATTCCGGCGACTCTTCGTTGCTCATGTGCTCACGATAGCGGTGCCACGGATCGAAACCAGGATGTCACGCGGCTCTAGAGTAGGGGCATGACCGCCGCCGAGGATCCGAAGGCCGAACTGCTCCGGCTTCGCGCCACCATCGACAACATCGACGCCGCACTGATCTTCATGCTGGCCGAGCGCTTTCGCGCCACCCAGCAGGTCGGGCATCTGAAGGCCGAGCACGAGATGCCGGCGTCCGACCCTGGTCGGGAAGAGCAGCAGGTCGCGCGCCTGCGGGCTCTCGCCGAAGAGGCGCATCTCGATCCGGAGTTCGCGGAGAAGTGGTTCAACTTCGTGGTGGCGGAGGTCATCCGTCATCACACCGAAGCGGCCGAGAGTCGATGAGGAGGAGGAGCCGGACGGGCGACGGTGTGTGCAGCACTCGCCCGTCCGGAGCTTTGTGAGGTCGGTTGACCAACTAAGTTCAATGAATAAACTTAGGGAGAGACTACGGATCGCGTCACGATCTGTCAACTGCTCGCGACGGACGAGCGTCGGAACGGAAACGCATGCTCAGCACGGATGATGGCTTCGACACCCAGGCGTCGGTCCGGCGCGCGAACCTTCGGCGGGCGCTGCAGCTGGTCTTCCTGAATCCGGGGACGCAGACGCGGGCCGGCATCGCGAGGGCGACCGGTCTGACGGCCGCCACTGCATCGTCTCTGGTGGCCGAACTCATCGAGAACCGACTGATCATCGAGGGGGAGCAGGCGGCGAGTACAGGCGGCAAGCGGGCGACCACGCTGAGCGTCGACGCGAGCCACCACCTGATCCTGGTGCTGGTGATCCAGCCCCGGCACGTCGACATCGCCCTCGTCGCCCTCGACGGCACCGAAGTCGACATCCGGCGGGTGAGCTACTCCGTCGAGAACCGCGATCTCGCCCTCGATGAGGCGGTGTCCGCGGTGGCCGAGGAATTCGGGGGACGACTCCTCGCCGCCGGTGTGCAGCTGCCGGGCACGACGGATGGGCGGTCGGTGCTCGAGAGCGTGCAGCTCAAGTGGGAGGACGTGCCTCTCGCCGAACGGTTCGAGCGCGTGCTGGGTGCGCCCGTGCTGCTGATCAACGACGTCGACGCCGAGGCCATCGCCGAAGCAGGCATGGAGGAGTCGCCGTCCGGCTATCGGCTCTTCATCCACCTCGGTGGCGGTGTCGGTGCGGCTGTCACGCTCGACGGCGAACTGGCGCCGGGGCCGCGCGATCGGGCGGGCGAGATCGGGCATGTGCAGGTCGTCTTCGGCGAGGCCGCGCGCGCCTGCCGATGCGGTCAGCGCGGATGCCTCGAGTCGGCCGCCGCGCTCGGGGCGATGCTCGGCGAGGAGTTCTCCGACGCCATGGATGCGCCGGAGATCCGTGAGCTCGCCGCCCAGGCCGATGAGGAGCAGCTCGACGAGGGCGCTCGCGCGTTGGCCAGGGCCGTCAAGCTCATCGGCGCGCTGCTCGACCCGATCGAGGTCGTCATCGGCGGACCGGCGACGCAACTCGGGCCCCGCTTCCTCGACCGTGTCCGTCGGGAGACCGAGTACCCCGCCCGCGGCACGGCGCAGGTGCCCGTCCGCTACGCCGACCCTCGCGTATCGCTCGCGGCCGGAGCCGCCCAGGCGGCCCTGACCGCGGCGCTCGGCGTGCGCTGGAACCCGGAGCAGCTGCGCGCCGCATCCGCGTCGAGCCTCTGAGCGCCTCGCGCCTTCTCTCGCGGAAGGCGAGGCGTGGAGTCCCTCAAGGTGAGGGAGAGACGGTCGTGACGGATTTCGCCGGCGTCCTTGTGCTCTCGCCGATCCTCTGGATACTCTTTACCCATCCAATAATGAATGGATACTTAACAAATTAAGTGTCCCGGCGTCAGCTTCACTGTGGAACGACGCCGTAGACGCGAGTCGCCTCGTCGCAAGCACGCTCCCGGAATGTGTCGAGACGGCCCCGCACCAGCTCGAACTGGAGATCAAGATGCGCAACGACGCACACCGTGACCGTCCCCGATCGCTCCTTCGCAGTCTCGCCGGCGCGCTCGCCGTGCTCGTGACGCTCGGCGGTCTCGCCTTCTCCGCCGCTCCGGCCAGCGCCGCAGACAGCCGCGACGTCGCCCGTGAGGGCACCGCCACGGCGCGATCCACGTACTCGCTGAGCGGCAGTTTCGCCGCGGCGCACGTGAACGACGGCGACGCAGCGACGCGCTGGGGATCGAGGTATACGCGCACGAACCCGAACGACACCTACGACACGGCCGGTGAATGGGTGCAGATCGCCCTGGCCGAGCCCACCTACATCCTCAAGGTCGTGCTCGACTGGGAGGCCGCCTACTCCACCGACTACGAGATCCAGGTGTCCCAGGACGGGGTGGAGTGGACGTCCCTGCGCCGGGTGACGACTCCCACCGGGCAGGCCGTCGGAGGCCGCCTCGTGCAGCAGAGCGATGTCGACACGTCCGACGCCTGGTCGTACGTGCGCATCCTGTCCCACAGCGTCGCGACGAAGTACGGCCTGTCGCTGTACTCGTTCCAGGTCTGGGACCAGCCCGTCAGCGTCCCTCCGGGGGAGGCCAGGGACCTTGCCCTCGACGGCACCACCACGGCGAAGTCCTCGTACAACACCACGACCTTCGCTCCCGCGAACGCCACGGACGGTGATTCGGCATCGCGCTGGGGCTCGCACTACACGCGCGGCACTCCCGCCTACGACAACAGGTCCGACTGGATCCAGGTCGAGCTCGCAGAAGCCTCTCGCGTGCACACGATCGTCCTGAACTGGGAAGCGGCCTATGGCAAGAAGTACCTGCTCCAGGTCTCCGGCGACGGTGCGGCGTGGACGACGATCCATGAAGGCGCCGCCACGAAGGCCGGTGTGCAGGAGATCGTCGTCGATACCGCGGACGCCTGGAAGTTCGTGCGCATGCAGGGTGTGGAGACGGCCGGAATCTACGGGTACTCGCTGTTCGACTTCGAGATCTGGGGAGCGGCCAAGCCTCCGGTGGAGGTGCCCGACCCGCAGGGCGGTGACATCGTCCCGAAGCCCGTGAGCCGGAACGACGCCGAAGGCGCCGCGTTCACCCTGGGAGCGGATGCGCGCGTGGTCGCGCCCGCATCCTTCTCCGGCATCGCCGAGCAGCTCGCGGCGACCCTCCGCAGCGGCACGGGTTACGCTCTCCCGGTCGTCGCGAACCCGCCGCGAGACGGCGACATCGTGCTCGTCGAGGGCGACCCGGCCACGGGCGGCGCGAAGGCGTACCAGAAGGAGCAGGGGTACCGGCTGAACGCCGATGCCTCGCGCGTGACCATCACTGCGCAGGCCGCGGCCGGAGCGTGGAACGGTACGCGCACCCTGCTGCAGCTGCTGCCCTCCTGGGTGCTCGCCGGCGGCCCCGACGTCGTCGTCGACTGGACGGTGCCGGCGACCGAGGTCGTCGATCACCCTCGGCTCGAGCAGCGCGGACTGATGATCGATCCGGCACGCAACTTCATCACGGTCGACGCGGTGAAGGCCATCATCGACCAGGCCTCGCAGGCGAAGATGAACAGGCTGCACATGCACCTCACCGACGACCAGGGCTGGCGGCTCGAGATCGCCTCCTGGCCGAATCTCACCGCGCACGGCGCATCGTCGTCGATGAAGAACGGGCAGTCCGGCTTCTACACGCAGGCCGAGTTCCGCGACCTCGTCGCCTATGCGGCCGCTCGCCAGGTCACGGTCGTCCCCGAGATCGACGTGCCGGGGCACGTCGACGCGGCACTGTCCTCCTACCCCGTGCTCGATTGCGCCGAGCGCAGCATCCCGATCCGCACCACCGGCGGCATCTCCACCAACTCGCTGTGCATCGGCAAGCCGATCGTCGAGACGTTCATGCGCGACGTGATCGGCGAGCTCGCCGCGATCACCCCCGGCGACTATCTCCACATCGGCGCCGACGAGGTGGAGGGTGTGAGCACAGAGCAGTACGCATCGTTCATCCGCATGGTCGAGCAGATCGCAGCCGAGAACGGGAAGAAGATCATCGGCTGGACCCCGATGCCGCAGGCCGGAGTCTCCAAGGACGCCGTGCATCAGTACTGGGCTGATCGCAAGAACCACCTCGCGACCAGCTGGTTCGAGGGACGCGACGTCATCCTCTCCCCCGTGAACAACGCCTACATGGACTACAAGTTCCCCGGATCGCCGCTCGGCTTCCGGGAGGCGATCTACAGCACCAAATACCAGTACGACTGGGACCCCAGCCGTGTCGTCGACGCCACGACGAAGAAGAACCTCAACACCTCCTTCGGTCTCACCGAGGACGATGTGCAGGGCGTCGAAGCGGCAGCGTGGGGAGAGACCTTCCTCCGCGGAGGCGAGGACGTGGAGTACATGCTCTGGCCGCGCACGCTCGGCATCGCCGACAAGGGCTGGTCGACCAAGGCGGACACCACCTCGTTCGCCGACTTCTCCCAGCGCGCAGGGGCGCAGGGCGCACGGATGCTGGTGCAGGGGCAGAACTTCTGGAACGACCCCGAGCTGGCCTGGGTCAGCGAGCTCGTCGGCACGCGAGTCGCCGCGGGCTCCGAGGGCGAAGTCGCCGGCGTCGTCGCACAGATCGCCTCGCCCCGGTTGCCGAAGGGTCAGCTCAACGCGACGATCACCTGGCCGGACGGGCAGACGTCGGCAGGGGTGATCGACGGCAAGGATGCGGTCGGTGCGGATGCGGCCTCGCTCTTCACCGTGACCGGCAGCCACACCAGTGCTCCCTCCGCTGCGGCCGGCACCGGCTCGGTGCGGGTGACGGGGCCGGCGGGTCTGGACATCACGGCACCGTTCATCGTCGAGGCCGAGGTCGCCGCACCTCCCGTGATCGCGCTCTCCGCCTCCACCATCCAGGCCGGATCGACGGTCACGGTCGATGCGACCGGCCTGACCCCGGGGGAGCGGGTGTCCTTCGCGCTCCACTCGGATCCGGTCGACATGGGTGCGGCCGTCGCCGATGACGACGGTGCGGTCTCGCTCACCTGGAAGGTGCCGACGGGCACGCCGGCCGGGGCGCACGAGGTCGTGATGACCAGGGCCGACACGACCACGATCGCCGTGCCGCTGACCGTCACCGCCGCGGCCGTGCCGGGAGGCGATCCCGGCACGGGGGGAGGTGCCGGTGGAGGTGCGGCATCCGGTTCCGGTTCGGGTTCGGGCGCCGGATCGTCGGGCCCCGCCGGGCTCGCCGGAACCGGAGCGGACCCGATCCTCATCACCAGCGGACTGCTGCTTGCAGCGCTGCTCCTCGCGGGTGGTGCGGTCGCGATCAGGCGACGGAGCCTCGGGATCTGAGTGGGGCGCTCCGCCGCCGGTGGTCGGTGCGCGCGGGAACCTGGAGCGGCCGCGGGCAGGGCTCCAGGTTCCCGCCCCTCGGTAGCCGACCCCGCGACGTCAGCTTCGTCGGTCGCCACGCACCGCGAGGGCGATCGCGGCGCCGGTGATGAGGCACAGCGGACGGTAGATGCGCCTGTCGAGCGCGACGAATCGGCGATGGGGCCCCGGACGCCCGAGAAGCGCGGTCACTCGAGCCCCGTCCATCGCGCCGCGGAGGAGGAACGCCAGTGCCGCCGCCACGCGGGCGGCGATGGCGAGCGTGCGGGTGCCCCCTGCGCCCGCGACGATCGCGCTCCCGGCGAGCATTCCTCCACCGACCACGAGGCATGCGCCGGCCGAAGGCATCTCGTCGCTGCCGATGACCTGTCGCGCCAGCCGCTTCCGGTTCGGTGCCGGCCAGGAGGCGCCGGAGGCCCACAGCAGATGGATGGCTCCGATGGCGCCGAGCGATGTCGTCGCGACGACCTGACCGATCCGTCCGAGAGGAGTCATGCCCCCATTGTCCTCTGAGCCGGATCAGCCGCCGAGTTCACCGGTGCCGCGCCCGGCGCGGATGTCGGGAGAACGGACGGATGTCGGGTGACACGCCGCAGGTCGGTCCTGCAAACGCACATCCGCCCGACAGGTGTGCTGTCGGGCGGATGGCGAAGCGCGGCGAGGAGCGCTACTTCACGCTGCCGGCGGTCAGTCCGCCGACGAGTCGCTTCTCGATGAGCATGAACAGGATGACCACCGGCAGGATCGCGACGATCGAGACACCGAACACGTACTGCCAGCTGGTCTCGTACTGACCGACGAACTTGGTCAGAGCGACCGACAGCGGCTGGTTCTTGTCGGTCGACAGGATCACGAGGGATGCCGCGAACTCGTTCCAGCAGGCGACGAACGTGAACACGATCGCGGTCACGATGCCCGGCCACACGAGCGGCAGGTTGATCTTGAACAGCACCGTGAAGCGTCCCGCCCCGTCGATCTGGGCGGCCTCGTCGACCTCCTTGGGGATGCCCGCGAAGAACGAGTGCATGATCCACACCGCGAACGACAGGTTGAACGCGGCGTTGATGAAGATCATCGCCACCCAGGTGTCACCGAGTCCGAGGACCGTGAACTGACGGAAGAGACCCGAGGTCAGCACCGCCGGCTGCAGCATCTGCGTGACGATCACGAGGAAGAGGAACACCATGCGGCCGGGGAACTTGAACCGTGCCGTGTAGTACGCCGCCGGCAGCGACACCAGCAGCACGAGCAGCGTCGCGAACACCGCGATCACGATCGTCGAGATCAGGTTGTACGGCAACGGCGTCTCGGGGGTGGACCACATCGTGATGTAGTTCTCCCAGTGCCACTCCGTCGGCAGGTACGTCGGGTCGACCGACCGGATCTGCGGCTTGGTCTTCACGGAGCCGAAGAACATGATCAGGTACGGCAGCACGAAGATCGCGAGCACCAGGAACCCGGCGGCGGTGCGCAGGATGACGCGGGGCAGCGTCACCTGGTCTTCGGTGTAGCGGCGCTTGCGGCCGGGAGTCGGCGGTGTGCGACGGCCGCGGCCACCGGCGGTGGTCACGAGGGCGGTCTCGGTCACGGTCATGATCAGACCTCCTTCATGGGCTTGACGATCTTCACGTAGGCCGCGACGATCAGGATGACGATGAGGAATGCGACGACCGAGAGGGCGCTCGCGACATCGACCTTCTTCTGCAGCTCGATGTACTTGAAGATCAGCGTCATGATCGTGTCGGCGCCGTAGCCGGGGATGGATCCGGTCATCACCTTCAGGATCGGCAGCGAGTTGAAGACGTTGATGATGTTGATGAGGACGGCCACGGCGAGAGCGCTGCGCAGCTGCGGCAGCACGATCGACCAGTAGGTGCGGGCGGGGCTGGCCCCGTCCATCTTCGCGGCCTCGATCGCATCGGCCGGTACCGACTGGAGACCGGCGAGGATCGTGTAGGTCGTGAAGGGGAGTGACACGAAGATCGCGATCACGATCGACCAGATGAAGGCCGTCGTCGGGTTCTTCGTCCACCCGTATCCGACCGCGTCATCCGAGAGCCCGATGTCGTAGAGGAACTTGTTGAAGACTCCGAAGTACGGCTCGAGGCTGTAGTAGAACACCATCGTGGTCATGACGACCGATGCCGCCCACGGCACGATGACGGCCATGCGGACGAGCTGGCGTCCGGGGAAGGCCTTGTTCAGGATCTGGGCGAGGCCGAGCGAGATGACGACCGTGAAGACCACGACCGACACGACCCAGAGGATCGTGCGGAAGAAGATCGGCCAGAACTCGGCGAACGTGAAGACCGTGACGAAGTTGTCGAAGCCGACCGATCCCTTGTCGAGGCCCGACAGCGAGATGTCGCGTGTCGAGTTGAAGAACATCACCCCGGCGGGGAAGAACACCACGCCGATGATGAGCAGCAGTGCGGGGGCGATCCAGGGCAGCGCCTGGAGGAGGTCCTTTCCGCCCGGCCTGCCCCGAAGGGCATCCGGGGTCTTCCGGGTGCGGGGGCGGCCGGTGGCCGCCCCCGCGAGGTTCGAGGACTCTGTCTTCTGGTTCATTCGGGTACCCGAACCTCTCCGTTCAGCGGGCTCAGCCCGCGTCGACCTGCGCCTGGATCTCGGTCAGCACGTCCTGAGCCGGCTTCGTCTGGATCTGACCGAACAGGGACTTGAACGCACCGTCTGCGGCAGACCACTGCGGGTTCGTCGACGGGTAGAACTGCGCGTCGGGCAGCACGTCGAGGAACGGCTTGAGAGCCTCCTCGCCGGAGAGCTGCTCGGCACCGGACTTGGTGACGGGCAGGAAGCCCTCGGCCTGCACCCACGGCACGTACACGTCTGCCGAGTAGTAGTAGTCGAAGAACTTGGTGATCGCTTCCTTCTTGTCGTCGTCGTTCTGGAACGCCATCAGCTGGTCCATGACGCCGAGCGTGAACGGCGAGCCGTCCTTGGTCGGGATCGGGACGATCGAGTAGTCCAGGTCGGGGTTGCCCTCTGCGATCTGGCCGACCGTCGGCGGGAGGCCGACCTGCATGCCGATCTTGCCCTGGATGAAGATGTCCATCAGCGGGGAGCGCTGCGTCGAACCCGGGTCGGCCTGGGTCGCACCGGCGTCGATCATCTTCTTGATCTGCTCGGCACCCGCCAGGTTCTCGGGGGTGTCGATCGTGATCTCGGATGCGTCGCCGAACGATCCGCCGCCGCCCCACAGCCACACGGCCGCTTCGGCCTGAGCCTCTTCGGATCCGAGCGGCATGCCGTAACCGGCGACGCCGCCGCCGAGCGCGGACACCTTGGTGGCGGCATCCAGCAGCGAGTCCCAGTCGGTCGGCGCCTCGACGCCGGCCTGGTCGAGCAGGGCGTTGTTGACGAACAGGGCGCGAGCCGACGCGATCAGCGGGAGAGCGTACGCGGTGCCGTCGATCTCGGCGTTCTTGATGAACGAGTCCTGGAAGTCGGAGAAGGTGTCTTCGGAGACGACGTCCTTCGTCGGGTAGAGCAGCTCATCGCCGACGAAGCCCGCGAAGGGTCCGCCGTTGTAGATGTCCGGAGCCTCGCCGGCCTGGATCTTGGTGGAGACGACCTTCTCGAGGTTGTCCCACGACTGCACCTCGAGCTTGACCTTGATGTCGGGGTTCGCCTTCTCGAAACCGTCGATCACCGTCTCCCAGTTGGCCTTGGTGCCGTCGGAGTAGCTGGGGACGAGGAGATCGAGCGTGGTCGCTCCATCGGCATCGCCGCTGTCGCCGGAAGAACCGCCGAACCCGCACGAAGCGAGCGAGAGCGTGGCGACGGCCGCGATGGCGGCGGCGCCGAACCGCAGTGACTTCTTCATGTGTATTGCATTCCTCACTGTGATGTCCGAACCCTCGGCGGCGGGGCCGCTTCGGGAGGGGGGTGTGGTGCACAGTCGCAAGCACATCACGCGACAGTGCGTGGTGATCGCGTCGCCGGGAGGGCTACCGCGATCGTTCAAGCCGGGGCTCGGGGCTCTCGACGTCGGCCGGGGTCGGCATCGAGGGTGGAACTCGTCTGATTATTTGTCAGGAGAACAAACAAATCAAGGTAAAGCTGGTGTTGCATCGATCTGACGCCATACTATGATCGAATCAAGCTTCAAACAATCACAAGTCTGCAACTTATCGCCAGAAAGGCACATCGATGACCGAATCGCTGCCCGGCGCACACATGCGCGAAGAGCTCAACTCACAGCCTCAGACGTGGGCCACGGCCGCAGATCTGAAGGCCGAGCAGGCGCTGTTGCCTGCCTCCGGCGCCCGGATCGCCGTCGTCGGCTGCGGCACCTCGTGGTTCATGGCGCAGTCGTACGCGGCCCTGCGCGAGTCCGCCGGCCACGGTGAGACCGACGCGTACGCGGCATCCGAGGCGTTCCTCGACCGCGGATACGACGCCGTCGTCGCCCTCACCCGTTCCGGCACGACCAGCGAGGTGCTCGAGCTCGTCGACCGCATCAAGGGGCGCATCCCGACCGTCGGCGTGATCGGCGACCCGGACTCGCCGCTCGTCTCGCTCGTCGACGAGGCCGTGCTGCTGCCGTTCGCCGACGAGAAGTCCGTCGTGCAGACGCGATTCGCGACCACGGCGCTGGCCCTCTTCCGCGCTTCGCTCGGTGAAGACCTCACCGGAGCCATCGCCGATGCCGAGGCCGTGCTCGCCGAGGACGGCGACGACGAGCTGCGTGACGCCGAGCAGTACACGTTCCTGGGTCGCGGCTGGACGATCGGTCTCGCCCACGAGGCCGCGTTGAAGCTGCGGGAGTCGTCGCAGTCGTGGACCGAGGCGTACCCGTCGATGGACTACCGCCACGGCCCGATCGCGATCGCCGCACCGGGGCGCGTCACCTGGCAGTTCGGCCAGGCTCCCGAGGGGCTCGCGGCGCAGGTCGAGGCCACCGGTGCCCGGTTCGAGCAGCGGACGATCGACCCGCTCGCCGACCTCGTGCGCCTGCACCGCACCGCGCTCGACCGCGCCGTCGCGCGAGGCCTCGACCCCGATCAGCCCCGCAACCTCACGCGATCCGTCATCCTGGATGCATGACGCAACCCGCCGCCGGAGCTGACCATGACCCGAGCTGACGGGACGGCCGCCGTTCCCGACGTCGAGCGTGACGCCACCGGGGAGAAGCTCGCCGCCGTGCGCACCCTCGGTATCGGCGCGCCCGTGCTGGCCTTCGACGTCGGCGGCACCGACATCAAGTCGGCGCTGTTCGACGCCGACGGCACCGCTCTCGGGCTGCGCCGCACGCCGACGCCGATCGCCGAGGGCGACCGCACACAGGTGCTTCTCGAACGCCTCGAGGTGCTGGCGGAGGAACTCCGTGCCGCTCACCCCGAGGTCGTACCGCAGGCGGTGGGTCTCGTCGTACCGGGGATCGTCGATGCGGATGCCGGACTGGGTGTCTTCGCGAGCAACCTCGGCTGGCATGACTCCCCGCTGCGCGACCTCGCAGCCGATCGCCTCGGGCTGCCCGTGGCGTTCGACCACGACGTCCGCGCCGCGAGCTGGGCGGAACGTCGCCTGGGCGGCGCGCGGGATTACGCCGACTCGGTGGTGCTCGTGATCGGCACCGGGATCGCCGGCGCCTTGCTCGTCGGTGGCGTGCCCTACACCGCCGGGGGATACGCGGGCGAGATCGGGCACTCCCCGATCGCGGACGGGCCGATCTGCGCGTGCGGCGCCCGAGGCTGCCTGGAGGCCGTCGCATCCGCCGGTGCCATCGCCCGGCGCTACCGCGAGGCGACCGGGATCGCTCCCGACGGCGCGAAGGACGTGATCGCCCGTGCGGCGGCCGGCGACCGGATCGCCGCGGATATCTGGAACTCGGCGCTCGACGCGCTCACGATGTCGCTGGCTCAGCTCACCGCCGTCGTGGCTCCGGAGGCCGTGGTCATCGGCGGCGGCCTGTCGCGCGCCGGAGGCGCACTCTTCGACGAGCTGCGCACCCGCCTGGCCGCACGGCTCAGCTTCCACCGCATCCCCGCCCTCGTGCCCGCCGAGCTCTCCGGCAACGCGGGACTGCTCGGGGCGGCCCTCCGCGCGCGGGAGCTCACGTGATCCTCACCGTCACCCCCAATCCCGCACTCGACCTCACCTGGCGTGTCGAACGGCTCGTCGAAGGCGGAACGCACCGGGCGGATGCCGGGGCCGCACGCGCCGGCGGCAAGGGGCTCAACGTCGCGCGCGTGGCGCACGCCGAGGGCACTGAGGTGCTCGCGGTGACCACTCTGGGCGGTCGGGTCGGCGAGGAGTTCGCCGCAGAGCTCATCGCGAGCGGGGTGCCGCACGCTCTGGTCCCGGTGGCCGCCGAGACCCGTCGCAGCATCGCGGTGGTCGACGAGACCCTCGGAGACACCACGATCATCAACGAGCGGGGCGTGAACCCGACCGACGTCGAATGGGCTGCCGTGCTCGCCGAAGTCGTCGAGCGGCTCTCGGGCGCGCGTGTGCTGGTCGTGTCCGGCAGCGTGCCCCCCGGAGCGCCGGAATCGCTCCTCCCCATGCTCATCGCGGTGGGCAAGGATGCCGGTGTGCCGGTGATCGTCGACACCTCCGGTCCCGCCCTGCTGCGTGCGGCGGATGCCGGCGCCACCGTGCTCAAGCCGAACGCCGCCGAGCTGGTCGAGGCCACGGGTGTGGCCGACCCGGTCGAGGGCGCCCGCTCGCTGATCGCCCGCGGCACCGAGCTCGTGCTGCTCTCCCTCGGAGCCGAGGGCATGCTCGCGGTCACGGCGACCGCTCTCGTGCATGCGCGTCTCGACGAACCGCTCGCCGGCAACCCCACGGGCGCGGGCGATGCCGGTGTCGCCGCCTGTGCCGTGCTGTACGCCGACGGGGTGCGCGACCCCGAGCAGATCCTCCGCCGCGCCACGGCGTGGTCCGCCGCCGCCGTGCTCACCCCGCTCGCCGGCGACATCTCCCCGCGCTGGCCCGAGATCGAGCAGCAGCTGCGCATCTCGCATCCCGACCCTGAATCGTTCCGGAAGGACCCTTCGTGACCCTCGTCTCCGCTCGTGACCTCGTCTCCGCCGCATCCGCTGCCGGCACCGGCATCGGCGCCTTCAACGTGATCCACCTCGAGACCGCGGAAGGGCTGGTGCGGGCGGCCGCTCTGGCGCAGCTGCCGGTCATCCTGCAGATCTCGCAGAACTGCGCCGACTACCACGGCGGGCTCGAGCCCATCGCCCTGGCCACGCTCGCGGTGGCGCGGCGCGCGCAGACACCCGTCGCGGTGCATCTCGACCACGCCGAGCGGCCCGAGCTGGTCGACGAGGCCATCGCGCTGGGCTTCGGCTCGGTCATGTTCGACGGGGGCGCACTGCCCTACGACGACAACGTGGCCCTGACGGCGGCGGTCGCCGCCCGTGCACACGAGGCCGGGGTCTACGTCGAGGGCGAGCTCGGAGAGGTGGGCGGCAAGGACGGGGCGCACGCTCCGGGTGTGCGCACCGACCCCGAAGAGGCGCGCGCGTTCGTGGCCGCCACGGGAGTGGACGCCCTCGCGGTCGCGGTCGGCTCCTCGCACGCGATGACCGATCGCACGGCGTCGCTGGACCTCGACCTGATCGGGCGCCTGCACGAAGCGCTCCCGGTTCCGCTGGTGCTGCACGGATCGTCCGGCGTCGCGGATGCCGTGATCGCCGACGCCGTGCGCGCCGGGATGACGAAGATCAACGTCTCCACCCACCTGAACGGTTTCTTCACGCGGGCGGTGCGCGACAAGCTGGACGCCGACGAGCGTCTGGTCGACTCCCGCAAGTACCTCGCGCCCGCCCGGGAGGCACTCGCAGAAGAGGCCGCCCGCATGCTCCGACTCTTCGCACTGCAGCCTGCGGAACCGGTCTCCTGATGAAGCGGGCCGCCCGGCTGAACGCGATCCTCGACCTGCTGGCCGCGAAGGGCGAGGTCACGGTCGAAGAACTGGTCGATCGGTTCGAGGCGTCGTCCGCGACCACGCGGCGAGACCTCGACACGCTCGCCGAGCAGCGCCTGCTCACCCGCACCCACGGCGGTGCGGTGGCGCAGACCGTCGCCTATGAGCTGCCCATCCGCTACAAGAGCCACCTGCGCACGCACGAGAAGGAGAGCATCGCGCAGACCGCCGCCGGCCTCGTCGCACCCGGCATGGTGGTGGGGCTCTCCGGTGGCACGACCACCACGGCCATCGCGGCAGCCCTCGCCGCGCGCGACGATCTCGCAGCGAACGGCGGCATCACCGTCGTCACCAACGCCGTCAACATCGCCGCCCAGCTCGCCACGCGGCCCGAGATCAAGGTCGTCGTCACCGGCGGCGTCATCCACTCGCGCAGCTACGAACTCGTCGGTCCGTTCGTGGAGCAGCTGCTGCGCGGGGTGCGGCTCGACATCGCCTTCATCGGCGTGAACGGGATGGATGCCCTCGCCGGTGCGACCACGCAGGACGAGCGCGAGGCTGCGGTGAACCGCATGATGGCCGAGCGTGCCCGCCGCGCGGTCGTGGTGACCGACGCCAGCAAGCTCGGTGTCGAGGCGTTCACGGCCGTCGGCGGGGTCGACCTCTTCCCGACCGTGATCACCGACGCCGGAGCGGACGCCGAAGCACTCGCGTCGCTGCGGGCGGCCGGATACGCAGTGCTGGTCGCCTGACGCCCCGGACACCCCGAGGGCCTCGACGTCCCCACAACGTCGAGGCCCTCTGAGGGCGTCACGGCTGTGCGCCGCGATGCCCCCGAGCAGATGGTGTCCGTGTCGTGTTCGCGCTCCCCAGTGCGCATGATCCCCAGATCCGACAGCGCCTCCCTCGCGCCTCACCCTTCGAGGCCCTTCGCCTGGCACCTTCCGAAGAACAGGAGCGTGCGGCATCCGTTCTGATACACCGAATGGAGGAAAAAGTTCAGAATCCGTCGCCGTGGCACTGGAACGGCGCGCTCAGACCGGTGTCGAGGCCTGCCCTCGCGAGCGCGACAGCGGGCGCTGCGCCTTCGGAGAGACCGGTGTGCACGGCGCTGAGCAGCTCCCCGGCCACATCGTCGGGGACCACGACGGGGGCGGCGATGACGCAGTCGGCTCCGGCGTGCAACCACACCCGCGTCATGCCCAGCGCTTCTTCTCCCCAGCGCACAGAGGAGCGCCCGAGTTCGCAGGCCGAGAGGATCACGGTCGTCGGGACGCGCGGTATCAGGTCGACGTCGTAGCCGAAGAGGATGCCGTCGGTGAGCTCGAACCCCGAGAACAGCGGGTTGTCCACCGCGTGCCGGCCGTGGGCGGCGATGTGGAGCACGTCGGTGGCGGCGGCGAGCTCGGTGACCGCCGCGACCGTCGCCGCGGAGGACTCCAGGATCCGCGGTGCGCGGCCCGCCTCACGCCAGGCCGCAGCCGCACGCGCGACCTCGTCTCCGGCGCGCGGGACACGGGGACCTGCGGCGAATCCGATCGTCGCCGGCCGGGTCCGGTCGCGGGCGGGCGCGGCCAGCAGACGCGACACGGATGTCGCTAGGGTGAACGCGATGCCGGACATGCCGGGGAGCATCGCCCACGGCACGCCGCCCAGCGCTCCTGGCACGGTGATCGCGAGACGCGCCGCGGTCGGCGCCGCCAGCAGCAGCGGGGTGAGCAGCTCGGCGTCGAGGATCGCCAGCCGTGACGCGAGCGCCCGCGCGGTGACCTCCCCCATCAGCCCGCCACGGGTCAGTGCGACCATGTCGAGGTCGGCGCGGAGGCCGTCGAGAGCCGACTGCACCCGCTCCCATGACAGGTCGACGATGGTCGCCCCCGACGAGGTGACCACGATGGCATGCAGCGTCGCACCGGTGAACACGTAGGACAGGACGACGACGTCGGCGTCGAGCATCGAGGTCGCCTCGGCGAGTCCCCATCGTTCGCGGGTGCCGCCGGATCCTGTGGCCGCCCATTGCCGCTCGCGCACGCGGTCGCGGAGGGTGCGCACCCTGGCATCCGTCGTCCAATCGGCGCCGGCCAGCTCGGCGCGCAGCATTCGCAACTCCGCCAGATCCACCGCCAGGGATTCGTCACGCGGGGGCCGCACCGGGGCGACCTGCTGGCTGAGGTGGCGCGCGCGTTCGGACCACTCGAACAGGATCGCGGGGTCGCGCAGCCGGGCAGCAGCGGCGAGGCCGGCGAACATCAGGTCGCTGCCGTGCATCGCGACGGATGCCTGCAGGTCGAGTGCACCGAAGGACTGCTGCCAGGCGGTGAGCAGGTCGAGGCCTTCAGCGGCCGCACGCAGCGCGTCGCGGTCACGGCCGGCAGCCGCGGCGCGCGCAGCACGCACCTCCTGGGCGCGCAGGCGCAGAGGCGTGGGGGCGGCGTCGTCCAGTCGCGGGAGGCGTCCGGTGCCGTCGCGTCGAGCACTCAGGCGCAGTCCTGTCGCCTCGGTGCGAAAACCTCCCCGGTCCAGGGCTTTCGCTGTGCGGGCGAACTCCGCTTCGTCGATGGGGCGGTGCGGTCTCGCCCGCTGCTGCGCCTCGAGACGCACCGCCTCGGCTCGCGCCGCCCACCCGTGGTTCGCGAGTGCCGTGAACCGTCGCGCTGCGGTGCGGGCTGCGCGCTCGGCGGCGGCGGGATCGTGGCGCAGGAGCGAGCGGGCGAGGTGGAACTCGGACTCGCCTCTGGCCTGCCGCATCCGCTGCGCGCCGAACTGGGTGGCGACCTGCTCCAGCAGCGCTTCGGCCTCGGTCGTGAGACCCGCGTCGCGCAGCACCTCCGCCCGGTCGAGGTCGCTGATCGCCGCCGCGAGGTCGCTGATCGCGGCGAGCTTCGGTCGGGAGCGGGTCATCAGGGTGAGCGCGGTGACGAGGTCTCCGCCGAGCAGCGCCGCGTACCCGAGATTGTGCCGGGCCTCCGCCAGCGGCTCCTCGTCGTCGTTCGCCTCGTACACGGCCACCGCGCGCCGCAGATCCGCGATGCAGGAGTCGAGCTCGCGCTGCTGCATCCGCACCACGGATCGGTTCATGAGGCAGTTCGCGAGCTCGGTCGTCTCGTCTCCGACCGCCGTGAGCGTCTCGATCGCACGGGTGAGTTCGGCCTCGGCCTCCGCCAGTCTGCCGCCGTGCATGAGGAGCGTGCCGAGCTGCCCGCTGAGCAGTGTGATCGTCTCGGCGCGCAGACCCGTTCGCCGCAGAGCTTCACGGCACAGCTGCTCGGCGGCGGCGGGTTGGCCGGTCTGGGCGAGGACGTAGGCGGTCGTGCCGTCGATGCGCGCGCGCAGGTCAGGATCGTCGGTGCGGGCGGATGCCGCGTCGAGAGCGCGCTGCGCCTGCGTGAATCGCCGGGCGTTGGCCGCTTCGACCCCGCGCCGGTGCAGCTCGATCGCGGACAGGGGCATCCCTTCAGAATGCCCTGCGTCGGGGCTGCAGGGAAGAGCGCGTATTCCGAGCGGGAGCGGTGCGTGATCGCTCGGGTGAGGCAGTGGACACCTGTCGGGAGGAAGAGCACGTGTCGGGCGACACGCCGCGTTCGGATCCGACAGCCGAACATCCGCCCGACAGGTGCGCCGGAAGAGCCGCCCCGAGCGTGTCCCTGCGGACCACGAGGGCGGCGGCGCTCGACACCAGGACGAGCCGCCCGCATCGGTACGGACGGCTCGTCCCGGGGGTGCGTCAGTCGAGGTCGACCGGGGTCGGCAGCGACTTCAGGACGGCGGCGACGGCTTTCGCCGCAGCGGCGGGGCTGACGCCGCCGACGGGGACGGTGCCGAGCTGGGCGGCTATGCGCGCTGCGACGTACGGGGCCGAGAACGAGGTGCCGCTCCACACCGCGAACCCGCCCCGATAGTCGTCGGGATCGATCGTCTCGCGGCGGAGGCCCTCGACGTCGGCCCTCGTGACCGCCTGGGTGCCGCCCACGAACGCGGGGGATGTGCTCACCACGGCGGCCCCCGGCGCGTAGGCCTGAACCCACGGGCCGATGTTCGAGAAGAGGGCGACCGACTGCGCCGAGGGGTTCAGCGCTCCGACCGACACGAGCGGCGCGTCTCTGTCCCGACGGATGCCGTTGTCGGCGCCGGGCCAGGACCAGAGCGACGCCGGGAACGAGGGGCGGTCGATCGCGTCGTTGCCGGCCGAGCACACGACCACGCAGCCGAGCTCGCGTGCCTTGGCCAGCAGCTGGTACAGCGTGAGGCTGAACAATCCGTCGATCGGCGTCTCGTGGTAGTAGCTGAGCGACAGGTTCAGCACATCGATCGGGAAGCCGGTCTTCGGATCCTCCCGGTGGCGCGCCAGCAGGGTCACGACCTGGGCCACGGTCTCGAGCAGCGTGCTCTCGTCGACCACCCCGAGGGCTCCCGCCACCCGGATCGAGAGGATGTCCGCCTCCGGAGCCGCCTGTCTGACGATGCCGGCGATGAACGTGCCGTGTCCGGCGACCGCGTCGATCTCACCGTCGAGCTGCCCGTACAGATCGGGGTAGCGTTCCGGATCGGCGTCGTCGGTCAGCCCGACCGGCACGCCGTCGAGGTCGACCGTGCGCGTGACGATGTCGGCAGGCAGCCAGGCGTGCTCGCCGCAACCGGTGTCGAGCACCGCGACCACGGGGCGCCGTCCGCGTTTCGGCGCGGGTCCGCGCACAGGGGCGGGGCCCAACCAGCTCACGGGCTGCCGTGCGCCGCGTCCGGGCTCGAGGTAGTCGTCGCTGCCGCCCGCGCCCCCTCCGGCGCCGCGCACCGGGTTCGTGCGGGTGAACGGGTTGGTGCGTGTGAAGGGGTTCGTCCTGGTGAAGGGATTGAGCCCGACCGGATCGATGGACAGCACGTGGTCGAGGCTCGTCCGCGGCATCGTCGAGCGCGACATGCGGCGTGCGCGCTGGAGCACTCGCCAGGCGTCGGGTGCGACGGGTGACTCGCCCCTGACCGGTTCGTCAGGAGTCCGCAGCCGTGCGCGCAGGAAGCCGGGAACCCCCGGAACCAGCTCGCCGTCGACCGCCGAGCGGGTGCCGTCCTCGATCTCGAGCTGCCATCCGAAGGTGTCGGCGGCATCACGCAGAGTGCGCACCTCGCGGTCGTAGGCCTCCCCGTCGCCGAGGGTGCGGGTGATCAGCAGCCGCTCCGGCAGATACGCCGTCGGAAACGCGCGGATGCCGTCCACCGGCTCCGTGCTCGGATCGAGCGCGGTTCCCCGGCGGATCGATCCCTCCGCGCGGTCCTGCCAGGTCCATCCCTTGGGCTGATCCATGCGTCATCCTCTCCCTGCGGGTCGCCCCGCGTCCTCATCGACGGGCGGCGCCCGTGGTCACAGCTCGAACTGCGGGGTCGCGAGCGTGCGCGTCTCGTCCCCGACCACGGTCGTCAGGCGCACGCGCGTGAGACCGGACGGCACCTCGTCGAACACGAAGCGTCCGGTCTCCTCCGGCGAGACCGACCTGGCCTTCTCTCCCTGCGTCAGGACGATCTCGGCGGCCGCCGTGTCGACCCAGCCGTCGACGCGGCGGCGGCCGGAAGCGGTGGTCGTCACATGCAGCAGGATGCTGGTGGAGCCGTCGCTGAACTGCAGGGTGAGTGCATCCGCCTCGCCGCGCACCTCGCCGAGCTGTCCCTCGACCAGGGTCAGCAGCGCATACTCGCTGTTCAGGCCGTCCGAAGCGACTGCGGCGACCATGCGGTCGATCAGGCCCGCGGGCACCGGGTCGACCGCTCTCCAGTGCGTGCGGAGCCGGGCGAGCATCCTGGCGTCTTCGTGGTCGGTCATGCGAGTCCCCCCGCCGGCGCTGTCGGCGGTCCGTCCAGCAGGGCGCGGAGCTTCGCGAGGCACCGGTTCCGTGTGGGGCCGATGCTGCCGATGGGCATCGCGAGGTCGCTGGCGATGTGCGCATAGTCCGGGCGGTCCTCGAAGGCGATCACGCGCAGCAGCCTCTGGCAGCGGTCGTTCAGGCGGCGGACGGCCGACCACAGCCGACGGTTCTCGTCGCCGATGGTCGCGTGCTCCTCGGCCGAAGCCTGCTCGGGGAGCAGGGTGTCGAGGTCGTCGACATCGGTCGTGTCGACCTTGCCGTGTGCCTTCGCGACCTTCCAGGCTTCGCGGCGTGCTGTGGTGGTGAGCCAGGCCGACACGGCCCGCGAATCGCTGATCGATCCGTGACCGCGCACCAGCCGCAGCCAGGTGGTCTGCACGACGTCTTCGGCGAGGGTGCGTTCGAGTCCGTAGGCGCGCACGACGTGCCAGAGCACGGGCGTCATCAGCCGTACGAGCTCGTCCATCGCGCGGCTGTCGCTCTCGCGCCATGCGTCGAACAGATCTGCGGCGCGCTCCCAGCGTGCACGCCCGTCATCCGAGGCATGATCGAGACCGGCGCCGGGTGCACCGTCGATCATGAAGCCCATTGTGATCACACCTACCAGGAGCGCGGCAAGGGCTTTCTGATACAAGTCCGCATCCAAGAATTCCGCATCCCGGCGGCGGTCGGCAGCCACAGGCGATGTCGATAGCGTTGAGGGGTGATCCCGCTCGCCGTCCTGCTCTTGCTCAACGCCGCCTTCAACGCCCTCGTCTGGCCGCGGTTCTACACGCGCGTCGCCAAGGATCCGCGGGCGCGCGACGAGAACGGCAGGGCCACGGCATTCCTCAAGGTGCACGCCGTCCTCATCGCGATCGCTCTCGTGCTCGCCCTGGTCTCCCTGCTCGCCGGCATCGCGGCACTGACCGGCGCGCTCTAGCCCGTACGGCTGCCGGCGCACACCTCTGCGGCATCAAGCCGTCTCGTACTGCTTCGCGTGCGCGGCCCAGCGCGCTTCGACCGGCAGTGCCCGCAGCGCACTGTTGCCCACGGCGAGGAGGACCGCGACCAGGCACAGCGCGGCGCAGATCAGGATGGTGCCTTCGCGGCCGATCCAGGCGAGTCCGAAGCCGGCGATCAGGGGAGCGAGTGGCATCGCACCCATGCCGAGCACTCCGGCGGCGCTGTTGGCTCGACCGAGCAGGTGGCTCGGGGTGGCGACCATGAAGTAGCCCATCATGCCGGCGTTGAGCGCGGGCACGAGCAGGACCGAGGCGCCGAGCACCACCGCGATGGCCCAGGGCCCGGTGACCATCGACAGCACGATCGCGCCGACCGAGACGACCGAGAGTCCGGCGATGGTCAGGATCCCGGTCTTGATCCGCGGGACGAGCAGCGGAGCGCACACGGCGCCCACGAGCATCACGGCCCCGATCGATGCGCTCAGGGTGCCGATCAACAGCTCGGAGTACCCGTCCTGCTGGAGGGCGTAGATGACGGTCGTGATCGTGGCGTTGAAGCCGAGGTTGATGACCGTCGTGATGAGCAGCACACCGCCGAGGTCGGGGCGGGAGAGCAGCCAGCCGAATCCCTCGCGCAGCTCCGCCCAGGCGTTGGGCTTCGTCGTCGGGGCCGGAGCGACGTCGTCGTCCGCGCCCGCATCGACCACTCCTGCACGACGGGTCTGACGCCCCAGCATCCACGCGGTCAGGGCTGCGATCGCGTGGCACAGCGTCATGACCGCGCCCACGAGCCATCCGCCGACGCCCAGCAGCAGACCGCCGAGCGGTCCGCCCGCGAGCTGGAGCGCAGCGTCGCGCCCTTGGTTCGCCGCCTGCGCTCGGCCCATCGCGTCGTCGGGCACGATCTCCTTGATCGCGCTCTCACCGGCGACGTCGAAGAGTCCGCTGCGCGCGGCGAGCAGCACGTCGATCACGAGCAGTGATCCGAACGTCATCGCGTCGCCGAGGGCGAGGAGGGTGAAGCCGCCGGCGAGCACGATGCCGATGAGCGAGCCGAGGAGCATCAGCGCGATGCGGCGATGACGGTCGGCCAGCACGCCGCCGGCCAGGGTCATGAGCAGTCGCGCGACCATTCCGGCTCCGCCGATGATGCCGGCCTGGGCGGGGTCGTTCGTCACGATCAGGGCGAGCAGCGGGATGGCGAAGCCGAACAGGGAGGCCGCGAGGCCCTTGCTCGTGTCGCTCACCAACCAGGTGAGGTAGCGGGTGTTGCGCCACAGACGGTGGGGCTCGGTGACGGTGGTCATGGGAAGAGAGTAGATGCGCAAGAACTATTGCGCAAGTCTTATTGCGCAATTGTGGGTGCGAGTAGGATCGGCACATGACGGAGGACAGCGCGAAGAGCACGAGCACCGATCCCGTCTGGATGACCTCGGCCATGCTCAAGGCCTACTCGCACCCCCTGCGACGCCAGATGATCCGGCTGTTCTCACGGCGGGACTTCCTCCGCGCCGCCGACATCGCCGCCGAGCTCGGCGTTCCGGCGAACAGCGCCAGCTTCCATCTGCGCGCTCTCGCCGATGCCGGGCTCATCGAAGAGGCGCCGGACAAAGCTCGTGACCGACGCGATCGTGTGTGGACGGGGCACAAGGGCGCGCTCAACGTCGGCGGTCCGGAGAGCCCCGTCCCGGATGAGGCCCTCGGCGTCGCGGTGGTCGCCGCGCTCGTCGAAGACCATCAGGATCTGATCCGTCGGGTGATGGCCTGGACCCCGGAGTACGTCGCCGGACGCACGAGGGAGGTGCACGCCGCCTTCACCCAGCGCACGATCCGGCTCACGGAGTCCGAGTTCGACGACGTGATGGTGAAGATCAACGACATCCTGAGTGCGGCCGACGACGCGCACGACAGTGCGGACCCGGACGGCCGCTACTGGCAGATGGACCTGGTCGTCGCCGACGACACCATCTGAGGCGGCGGCCCCGGTCGGATCAATCCTCGGTCGGAGGGCGCGTACCGCTCAGGATCAGGATGCGACGCAGGTGCATCGCGGTGAGCACACCGGGTCCCATCGAACGCCGCACATCGATGGTGCGGTCGTCGACCGTCTCGAGAAGCAGCCGGATCGCGCGCGCCGCTTCACCGCGGGCGCGATGATCGTCGCTCGAGGAGGCATCCCCCCGCGCGATCACATCGGCGACCGCGTGACAGGCCGCAGAGAGGGGCGCAGGCAGAGCGGGGTCGAGCGCCAGTGCCGACGGCCGGTCCCAGATCGTGTCGGCGATCTCGTCGGAGATGTCGCGGATGAGGTGGGCGATGCGATCGAGAGCCGCGAGCTCGTCGTGGCTCTGCTGGATCCGCGTGCGATGCCCCCTGGCGCGCGGGTTGCCCCGTCGGCTCTCGTCCGCCTCCGTCAGTGCCGCTCGTAGTTCGGAGGAGGTGTCGGCGAGAGAGGCCGCATCGTCGGCCCATTGCTCGTGCTCGGGCGGCCATGCCTCCGAGACCGCGGATCCGATGTCGTGCAGGTGCGCGGCCAACTGCTCCCGGAACGCCGCCACCCGTCCCGCCGCGGCGACGGTGAGTGGTGCGGGTGCGATCACCAGGTTCACCACCAGCCCGACGACCACGCCGACCGCCGTCTGTGTGAGGTAGCCGAGCGAATAGTCGTCGGCGTTCTGTCCGCCGATGATCAGCACGAACAGGGCGGCCATCGGCACGTATTCGCGGCCGACGCCGAACCAGCCCGTGCCCGAGAGCAGCACTCCGACGCCGACCACGAGGGGGATCGTCCACCAGGTCGGGCCGACCGTCAGCACCACGATCGTGGCGAGACCGATTCCCGTGGCGAGGCCGAGCAGCGTCTGCAGGCTCGACTTCGCCGAACCCATCAGCGTCGGGTACATGCTCAACAGGGCCCCGAGGGGCGCGTAGTACGGGTACTGGTCGGTGACCCCGGGCATGTGCGGAGCGATCATCCAGGCCAGTCCGACGGCGAGGGTCGTCTTGGCCACGAGCAGCAGCCGGGCAGGACGGACGGCGTCGTGGAGCGCGCGTCGGGCGCCCGCTCGTCGTACCCGGAGCCGGGTGCGGGTCTGCGTCACGGCATCCTCTCTGTCGGGGGCAGGGGGTTCCGCGAGCGTAGGCGCTCCGGTGCGCAGGAGGCGAGCGGGTTGCGTGCTCGGCGACGTACCGGTAGCGCGCACACGCGACGCCGGCCGCCCAGGAGGGCGACCGGCGTCGGCGAGAGGGATGGATCTGCGGTGGGTCTACGGGATGGCTCTGCGGAAGGCGAGGAACGAGACGCCCATGAGGGCCGCCGTGACCACGAGGCCCCAGAGGGCGAGACCGAGGGCGCCGAGGCTTCCGATCCCCGTCCAGACCTGCCCCCACAGCTCGAACCGCGTCACGAGATACGAGAGCCCGACCAGCACGAGCGCCAGCGCGACCCACCCGATCGTGAGCACCATCAGACCCCAGCTCTTGTAGATGGTGGCGCCGGTGAACCCGACCACGAAGAAGAACAGCGCGAGGGTGAAGTAGACGACGAAGGCCCCGAGCGGACCCGCCTCCCACAGCCACGGGATGTAGAACACCCATCCGTTCACGCCGTAGCCGTTCGTGGCGACTTCGATCCCCCCACCGATCAGGAACAGGATCCCCATGAGGGTGCTGGCGATGATGGCGGTGAGCATGGTGCCGAGGAAGAACTCCCGTCGCGTGATGCTCATCGCCTGAGAGAAGGGGAACGTGAGCGTCATCGCAGAGATGCCGATGGCGAAGAAGTACCACAGAGGCGCCTGTCCTCCGCCGCCGTAGATCGCGATGTCGTCGGGGATCATCCCGTAGATCAGTATCGAGATCGCCGTCGCCGCGCCGAGGATGATCAGCGGCACCCAGATGAAGGTCTGCCGGTTGATCAGCTGCAGGCGGATGACGTTGAGTGTGCGTCGCATCAGCGCACCTCCTCTTTCGTGGCGGCGGATCTCGTGGCGTCGGCCTCGACCTTCTGGGTGAGACGCACGATCAGCTGCTGCAGCGAGACCGGCGCGAGGTCGAGCCCTGCTGCCGCGATCTCCGCGCGCTCCTCCGCGGATACGGCGCCGAGGACGGTGACGGATGCCACGCGCCCGAGCGCCTCGCGGTGCAGCACCTCTCGGGTGCCGACCCAGGCGTCGACTTTCGCGGCGTCGCCCACCACGGTCACGGCGCGGTCGCGGACCGCATCCGTGTCCTCGTTCAGGAGGATCTGGCCGTTGTCGATCACGATGACCTTCTCGATGAGGTTCGAGACCTCGTCGATCAGGTGCGACGAGAGGATGACGGTGCGCGGGTGCTCGGCGTAGTCCTCGATCAGGCGGTCGTAGAAGATCTGCCTGGCGACGGCGTCGAGGCCGAGGTAGGGCTCGTCGAAGAAGGTGATCTCGGCGCGCGAGGCGAGTCCGATGATCACCCCGACCGCGGAGAGCTGACCGCGGGAGAGCTTCTTGATGGTCTGCTTCATCGGCAGCTGGAACTGGGCGATGAGCTCGTCGGCGAGGGCCTGATCCCAGTTCGGGAAGAACAGGCTCGCGGCCTTGAACGCGTGCTTGGGGTGGGCGTCGTCCGGGTACTTCTGGCTCTCGCGGACGAAGCAGATCCGGCTGAGCACGTGCGCGTTCTCGTACGGGTGCTCACCGAACACCTTCACGGTGCCGGACGACTCGAAGTTCTGAGCGGTGAGGATCGACATGAGTGTCGTCTTCCCCGCACCGTTGCGGCCGAGGAGGCCGTAGATCGCGCCTCCCTCGATGGCGAGCGACACGTTGTCGAGCGCTCGCTTCTCCTTGTAGCGCTTGCTGAGGTTGTGCACCTCGATGACGGCGGTCATGCGGAGGTCTTCCCTTCTGCGTCAGTGGTCAGTGCGGCACGCTGCCGGAGCAGGGCCGCGAGGTCTTCGGCGCCGAGCCCGAGCGTCCGGGCTTCGGCGAGGAGCGGGTCGATGTAGCGGTCGGCGAACGCGGCGCGGCGCTCGCCGAGGAGGAGATCCCTGGCGCCCTCCGCGACGAACATGCCGATGCCTCGGCGCTTGTAGAGCACTCCCTTGTCGGTGAGCACGGCGACTCCCTTCGCTGCGGTGGCGGGGTTGATCCGGTAGAACGCGGCCAGCTCGTTCGTGGAGGGGGCCTGGGCCTCTTCGGCGAGTGAGCCGTCGACGATCGAGTCCTCGATCTGCTCGGCGATCTGGACGAAGAGCGGCTTGCCTTCTTCGATCACGAGTCCTCCGCGTGGTTAGTGGGTTACTTACTTGACTAAGTAACCATATAACCCGGACGAGTGTCAAGAGGTGAGGCGGACGGCGAAGCTCACCGGCTCCCGACGGATGACCGAGTGAGCCCGTCAGTCGCGTTCGCGGCGCTGCTCGTGCCAGTCATCGACGATCTGCAGCATGCGCGCGGAGAGGAAGCGGAAGAACTCGGCGAGCTCGACGGCCCGGTCGTGGGCGCCCTGGTCGTCGGTGTGCGCGGCGGCGATGTCGTCGATGTACGCGGACAGGCGGGAGTACACGGGCATGTTCCCCGCGATCGAAATCGTGAACGGGTCGTGCACGAACTCGTAGCGGTCGCGGCGCTCCCCCGGCCGTGAGCGGCGCTGGACGAAGTGCAGCTGCTGCAGGTAGCGCACCGCACCGGAGACGGCCGCAGCCGAGACGCCGAGACGCTCGCCGAGCTGGGAGGCCGTGTACCCGCCCGCGGGCGCGGCGATCAGCGCCATCATCACCCGCGCCGGCATGCGGGGCATTCCCGCAGCGGTCATCATGGCCGCCGCCTTCTCCGCCGGTTCGATCCCTCGATGCACCGCGGCGGTCTCGAGGTCGGCGGTGTCGATGTCTGTGGTGTCGAGGCTCTCGGCGCTGTCGTCGGGCATCCCGGCTCCTCCTACGCGCCGAGGGCGAGCTCGCGTCGCCGCATCAACGTCAGTGCTGCCGCGCCTCCTGCGGCCAGGGCGAGCACGAGCCACCACAGGCCGCGCACGTCCACTCCGCCGCCGTCGACCACCGGGGTCACCGCGAACGGCGAAAGGTTCGCGCTCCACTCGGGCAGTCCGAACAGCGGCCCGAACATGCCGAGCAGGGCCGCCAGCAGCACGAGGCTCCACGCCACGGCGGTCGTCGCCCGCGGGAGCAGCACGAACACCAGGGCGGTCAGCACCGCGAAGATCGAGGCAGCGACCGCCTGCCCGAATCCGGCCACCGCCACGATGCGATACAGCGACTCGTCGCCGCCGTTCGACCAGGCGCCGACCCACCCGGCGAGCACGGCGGCGGCGACGACGATCAGCACCGCGGCCACGCCGACCATCATGTAGTCGGCGAGCCAGCGCACGCGTCCGACCGGGGTGGCGAGCACGGCCTCGGCGGTGCCACGCGCCTCTTCCTGGCGGGCGCGCACCACGGTCTGTACCGCCGCGCAGGCGGCGAGGATGCCCAGCAGCGTGAAGAACACGGTCACCACGACCTCGTCGAGTCCTCCCGAGGCGCCGCCGATCTTCTTCAGGATGTCGGCGACGGCGGGGTTCTCGCCCGAGATCCGGTCGACCACCCCGCTCAGCGTCGTGGCGAGGATGCCCGTGATCGCCCCGCCGATCGCCCATCCCACGATCGAACCCGAGGTGAGCCGCCACACCAGCGCGTGCGGCGACGCGAGCGCCGGTCGTGCCGAGACCCGGCCCGGGCGCTCCGCGACGAAGCCGGCATCGACGTCGCGCACGGATTGCAGGGCGACGGATGCGACGGCGAGCACGAGGCCGAACGCGATGCCCAGCAGCACCGGCCAGGCCAGATCGGTGTCGTAGGGGCGCGTCTGCTCGGCCCAGCCGAACGGCGAGAGCCAGGCGGGCCAGGCGCTCGTGATGCGGGTCAGGTCGTCGCTCGGGGTTCCCGCCGCGTTGCCGATGCCGCGGATCAGGAAGGTCGCCACGAGTACCCAGATCGTCAGGGAGTTCGCCCCGCGCGATGTGCGCATGAGCTGCGCGGCGAGCAGGCCGACGCCGAGGAACGCGATCCCGGTCGCGCCGGCCGCCGCCCCCGCGAGGAGCGCGCCTGCGGCCGGAAGTCCGGTGGCGATCAACGCGAGCGCGGTGAGCGCGGCCAGCACCACGTTCGCCAGGAGGCCGTGCACGACGGTCGCGATGGTTGGCAGTCGGCGTCCGGCCGGAGTGGCCCATACGAGTTCCGCCCGTCCCGCCTCCTCATCGCCGCGCGTGTGCCGCACCGCCAGGAACGTGCTCATAAGGGCGGCGAGCAGTGCCAGCCACGGGAGGACCGCGAAGGCGAGGAAGGCTCCTTCGGACGTGCCGGACGGCAGCCCGCGGAACATCAGGATCACGGGGTTCGCGAGTGCCGCGGCGAGGATGCTCTGCCGATCGGCGACGGTCGCGTACGACTGGCTGACGCCGGCGTATCCCGCGAAAGCCATGAGCGCGGTGCCCACGATCCACAGCGTCAGCTGCAGCCGGTCTCGTCGCAGCCGCTGTCGGAGCAGCACGCCGAATGCGGACATCACGCGCGACCCTTCAGGGCGCGACGCTCGCGACGGGTGGTGGGTGCCGTGTCATCGCGGCCGCCCTCTTCTGCGGCTTCGAGTGTGGCGAGGTCGTCGCCGTAGTGGCGCAGGAACAGCTCCTCGAGCGAGGGCGGGGCGACCCGGAGGTCATCGATGCCGAGCGCGGCGAGGGCGGGGAGCACGGTGGCCGTGCGGTCGCTGTCGACGGCGAGGCGGATGCGGTCGCCCTGCTGCTGGGCGTCGTGCACATCGGGGATGCGGGACACCTGGTCGAGGGTGGCCCCGGCGGGGGTGAACGACACGTCGCTGCGGGTGAGGTGTCGCAGCTGCGTGAGCGTGCCGGTCTCGACGATACGGCCGGCGCGGATGATCGACACCCGGTCGCACAGCTGCTCGACTTCGCTCATGATGTGGCTCGACAGCAGCACGGTCGCGCCGTTCGCATGGGCGCGGGCGACTTCGTGCTGGAAGATGACCGCCATCAGCGGATCGAGTCCGCTGGTGGGCTCGTCGAAGATGTAGAGGTCGGCGGGCACCGCGAACGCCGCGATCAACGCGACCTTCTGCCGGTTGCCCTTCGAGTAGGCGCGGCCCTTCTTGCGTGGGTCGAACTGGAAGGCGTCCAGGAGCCGCTTCTTCTCGCGCTGGTACCCGGGGTCGCTCGTGCGGGCCCCCCGCAGACGGGCGAGCAGATCGACGGCCTCGCCTCCGGACAGGTTCGGCCACACGCTGACGTCGCCGGGAACGTACGCGATGCGTCGATGCAGGTCGACGGCACGCTCCCAGGGGTCTTCGCCGAACACGGTCGCCTGGCCGGAGGTGCGCCGGGCGAGGCCGAGCAGGATGCGGATCGCGGTCGACTTGCCTGCCCCGTTCGGCCCCAGGAAGCCGTGCACCTGACCGTGCTCGACGGTGAGGTCGAGACCGTCGAGCGCATGCACGGTGCCGTAGTGCTTGGCGAGGTCCTGGGTGGCGATGACGGTGGTCATGCGCGGGAGCGTACGCCCGATTCATGAAGTTGTGAATCGGGCGAAGACGACGCATGCGAAATCCTCACGGCCCCCGCGTACAGTGGGCTGGTGCCGGAGTTCCCCTACAGCCGCCTGCGCCGCTGGCCCGACGTCGAGGCGGACAACCTCCAGGCGTATGACGCGACCGATCTGCTGCTCGTCGAACGGGCGCTCGCCCTCGATGCTCCAGGTTCCGAGACCGTCGTGATCGGTGACGAGTACGGCGCGATCACCCTGGCGCTGACGGCTGCCGGACGACGCGGCATCCGGGTGCATCAGGACCTCGCGACCGGTCGTCGGGCCCTGAGCCGCAACGCCGAGGTGCTCGGGCTCGCCGGCTTCACCGCACACGAGCTCGACGCCGAGCTGCTCGCCGGGGCGAAGGTCGTGCTGCTGCAGCTGCCGAAGGCGCTCGCGGAACTCGAGGAGATCACGGATGCGGTGGTCCGCTGGGCGGCGCCCGACGTCGTGCTCATCGCGGGAGGTCGCGTGAAGCACATGACCCTCACCCAGAACGAGGTGCTCGGGCGCCGTTTCGCGCAGGTGCAGGCCCAGCGCGCGGAGCGCAAGTCGCGGCTGATCGTGGCGTCGGAGCCGCTCCCCGCCCCGTCGACACCGCCGTTCCCCGTGAGCGCGCAGCACGACGGGCTCACTCTGGTGGCGCACGGCGGGGCCTTCGCGGGCGCGCGCCTCGACATCGGCACCCGGGTGCTGCTGGAGGCGCTCGGCGCTCAGGCGACGGGGGCGGCGGTCGACGTGCTCGACCTCGGCTGCGGCACCGGGGCGCTCGCGGTCTCGTACGCGCTCGCCCATCCCGAGGCGCGCGTGACGGCGACCGACCGGTCGGCAGCGGCCGTGGCCTCCGCGCGGGCGACGGCGGCCGTGAACGGGGTCGCCGACCGGGTCGTGGTCACCCTCGACGATGCTGCCTCGGACGTCCCGGATGCGAGCGTCGACGTGGTGCTGCTGAACCCGCCGTTCCACCTCGGGGCGAGCGTCCACACGGGGGCGGCGACCCGCCTGTTCGAGGCCGCGGCGCGCGTGCTCCGACCCGGCGGAGAGCTCTTCACGGTCTACAACTCCTCGCTCGCGTATCGTCCGGAACTCACCCGGCTGATCGGTGCGACCACGCAGGTGACACGCACGGCGAAGTTCACCGTGACGCGCAGCATCCGCCGTTCCGACACGCCCGATTCCTGACGCCGGGGCCCTCGTCAGGGGGATTGTTGAATACCCGTGCAATTCCCCGGTCAGCCGCTGAAACTCGTGCAGGTCGAGCGCCCGGGATTTGCCCCTGATCGGCCATTTCGTTACGTTGGAACGTGGGCCTGACGGCCCGAAGACCAGTCCGCGACCACGTCCTTCTTTCGATGAGCTGTGCTGCGAAGAGGCGTGGACGTACGGTCGATGCTCTATCGCGGCGGATCCGAAATCCGCCGCCTGTGCCGCCACAGCGATCATGTCGAACGGCCCCGAGAGCTCACCCGGGCGTAACCGAAGCAGGCTCAGCCACCCGAAGGCGAGCCGCGGGGGAAACGTGTCCGAAATCGCTCTCGAAGCGCGCAATCTGTACAAGGTTTTCGGTAAGAATCCGAGCACCGCCGTCCGTCGGTTGAAAGCCGGTGAGAGCCGCGCCGCCGTCGCGGATGCCGGTACCGCAGCGGTCATCGACGCCAGCTTCACCGTCAACCGCGGTGAGATCTTCGTCATCATGGGGCTGTCCGGATCGGGCAAGTCCACCATCATCCGCATGCTCAACGGGCTGCACGATGTCACCTCCGGAACCGTCACGGTGAACGGCGATCCCATCACGGGCATTCCGTCGTCGAAGCTCCGCGAGATCCGTCGCGACCGCATCTCGATGGTGTTCCAGCACTTCGCCCTGCTGCCGCACCGCTCCGTCGCCGCGAACGTCGCCTACCCGCTCGAGCTGAAGGGCGTCGGCAAGGTCGAGCGCCTGGCCAAGGCCGAGGAGATCCTCTCCCTGGTGGGTCTCGAGGGCCAGGGCGAGAAGCTCCCGTCCGAGCTCTCCGGTGGCATGCAGCAGCGCGTGGGGATCGCCCGCGCGCTCGCCGCCGACAGCGACATCCTGCTGATGGACGAGGCATTCAGTGCGCTCGACCCGCTGATCCGTCGCGAGATGCAGGAGCAGCTGCTCGAACTGCAGCAGAAGCTGCAGAAGACGATCGTCTTCATCACGCACGACCTGAACGAGGCCATGTTCCTCGGCGACCGGATCGCCGTGATGCGCGACGGCCGCATCGTGCAGATCGGCACCCCCGAGGACATCCTGATGGACCCGGCCAACGACTACGTCGAGCAGTTCGTGCAGGACGTCGACCGCGCTCGCGTGCTCACCGCCGCGAACGTGATGGAGCGCCCGCGCCCCGTCGTGCCGCACACCGCAGGTCCGCGCACCGCGCTGCGCCAGATGCGCGATGCGTACATGTCGGCGACCTACGTGGTCGGTCGCGACCGCCAGCTCGTCGGTGTCGTCACCGACCGGGATGCGGTCAAGCTCGTGCGCAACGGCGCGACCACTCTCGACTCGATCCTCAAGCCCGTGCTGCAGAGCGTGCGCGAGGACGAGGTGCTGATGAACCTGTTCGTCCCCGCCGTCGAGTCGCCGCTGCCGCTCGCGGTGACCGATGCCGACGGCCGCCTGGTGGGCGTGATCCCGCGTGTGACCCTGCTCGCCGCCCTCGGCCCCGGCCCCGGAGCGACCGAGGAGATCACCCTCCCGCTGATGCCGATGCCGCAGGCCGAGATCGATGCCGTGCTCGATGACGGGTGGACCGCCGACCCGGCCGATGCCCCGACCACGGAGGAGGTGCGCTGATGGATGACTTCCGCATCCCCGTCGGAACCTGGATCGAATCCGGCGTCGACTGGATCAAGGACAACCTCGACGGTCTGCTCGACGTGATCTCGTTCGTGATGAGCTTCCTCGTCGACGGCCTCACGCGCATGCTGCTGACCCCGCACTTCGCGGTCATCATCGTGATCGCCGCGCTCATCGCCTGGGTCGTGCGCTCGTGGCAGCTCGCGATCGGAACGGTCGTCTCCTTCGGCCTGATCGTGGCGATGGATCTGTGGGTCCCCGCCATGCAGACCCTCGCGCTCGTGCTCGTCGCCGCCGTGATCGCGGTGCTGATCGCCGTGCCGCTGGGCATCTGGTCGGCACGCAACGCGACCGTGCGCGCGGTGCTCAAGCCCGTGCTCGACTTCATGCAGACCATGCCGGCGTTCGTGTACCTGATCCCGGCGATCGTGTTCTTCGGCATCGGCGTGGTGCCGGGCCTCGTGGCCACCGTGATCTTCGCGCTGCCCCCGGGCGTGCGACTGACCGAGCTCGGCATCCGCGGTGTCGACTCCGAGACCGTCGAGGCCGGACACGCGTTCGGTGCCAAGCCGGGTCAGATCCTGCGCGGCATCCAGCTCCCCCTCGCGATGCCGACCATCATGGCCGGCGTCAACCAGGTCATCATGCTCGCCCTGTCGATGGCGGTCATCGCCGGAATGGCGGGTGCGGACGGCCTCGGGAAGATGGTGGTCGAGGCGATCTCGACCATCAACATCCCCAAGGGTGTCGAGGCCGGTCTCGGCGTCGTGCTGATCGCCGTCTTCCTCGATCGCGTCACCGCAGCGCTGGGCGCACCGGGCGAGAACCGCTCCTCGCTGCTGGGCATGCTCGCGCGGCGCCGCACGCCGCGCGACGGTGGTGGCGGAACAGCATCCGCCCCCGCCCCCGAGGTCACCGCGCAGCAGGATGCCGCGGACGAGGCGGAGCGCGCTGCGACCTCGCCTCGCCGCAACGCCGTCGGCGGCGGAGTGCACTGAGAGTTTCACCCCTACGGAACAACACACATACGGAACCGAGAGAGAGAAATCACATGAAGAAGAAGATCCTCGCAATCACAGCAGTCGGCATCGCGGCATCCCTCACCCTCGCGGGATGCAGCGGTGACGGCGCCGGTGGCACGGGCGGCGACAGCAACGCCGACGACAAGGGCACGATCACCCTGGGCTTCCTGCCCTCGTGGACCGACGGCCTGAGCACCGCATACCTGCTGCAGGACCAGCTCGAGAAGATCGGCTACACGGTCGAGATGAAGACGCTCACCGAGGCGGGCCCGCTCTACACCGGCCTCGCGCAGGGTGACGTCGACATGTACCCGTCGGCCTGGCCCGAGCTCACCCACGCCACGTACATGGAGAAGTACGGCGACGACATCGAGGACCTGGGCAAGTACTACGACAACGCCAAGCTCACGCTCGCGGTGCCGGAGTACTCCGAGCTCACCTCGATCGAGGACCTCGTGGGCAAGGGCTCCGAGTTCGACGGCAAGATCTACGGCATCGAGCCGGGTGCGGGACTCACCGCGCAGACCCAGAAGATGATGCCCGAGTACGGACTCGACAGCGAGTACGAGCTGGTCACCTCGTCGACCGCGGCCATGCTCACCGAGCTGAAGACCGCGACCGACAAGCAGGAGGACATCGTCGTCACGCTGTGGCGTCCGTTCTGGGCCAACGACGCCTTCCCCGTGAAGGACCTCGAAGACCCGAAGGGCGCGATGGGCAAGGCCGAGGGCCTGCACTTCCTGGGTACCAAGGGCTTCGCCGAGGAGTTCCCCGAGGCTGCAGAGCTGATCGAGAAGATCAAGCTCGACGACGAGCAGTATGGCGCGCTCGAGGACCTCGTGGTCAACGAGTACGGCGAGGGCAAGGAAGCGGATGCCGTCGACGCATGGCTGAAGCAGTACGGCGACCAGTTCGACTGGACCGTCACCAGCTGACCGGCCTCACGCACACGCCTCTCAGAGGTTCGCTCCGGTCGCACGTGCTGCCGCTTCCCGGTCCGCCGGGCGGCAGGAAGTGCGACCGGAGCTTCTGCGTTCCGGCGCCGGTACGACGGTCTCAGAGCGGGAGGACGATCGCGGCGATCAGGCCGCCGCCCTTGCGGGCCCGCAGGCGAACTTCGCCGCCGTGGGTCTTCGCGATGCTCTGCACGATCGCGAGCCCCAGCCCGGTGCCGTCGGGGCCGGTGGAGGTGCGGCTCGCGTCGCCACGATAGAACGGCTCGGTGAGCAGCTCCACGGTGGCGGGAGTGATCGGCGCCCCGGTGTTCTCGACCTCGATGATGGCACGACCACGCTCGCGTCGGCACCGCACCCACAGTTCGCCATCCGGCACGTTGTGGCGGATGGCGTTCTCGAGCAGGTTGCGCACGGCCCTGGCCAGCAGCACCGTGTCGCCATCGACCGTGAGCTCGCGCAGATTCGCGTGCACCGCGATCTCCCCGGCGCCGAGGTCTTCGACCTCGTCCTCGATGAGGGTGCGCAGCTCGACGGGTTCGACCTCGTCCAGCCCGGTGCGGGCTCGGGCGAGGGAGAGCAGGGCTGTGATGAGGCGCTCGCTCTGCTCGGTGGCGCGGAGGGCGCGCTGCATGTTCGCCTGCAGGTCTGCCGGCACCGCGCCCTGTTCGAGCGGGATCTCCAGGGCCGTCCTGGTCGTGGTGAGCGGGGTGCGCAACTCGTGCGAGGCGTTCGCCACGAAGCGATCCTGCGCGGTGAACGCCGACTGCAGCCGGTCCAGCATCCCGTCGATCGTGTCGCCCAGCTCCTTGATCTCGTCGTCGGGACCAGGCAGGTCGAGGCGGCGCCCGAGGTCGCGCTCCGAGATGTCCCGCGCCGCGGCGGTGACCTCCCCGATCCGGTCGAGGGAGCGTCGCGCGAGCCAGAACGCGATCGCGGCGGCGACACCGGTGAAGGCCACGAGCACCACGACCGACCACAACAGCAGCCCGCCGCCGACCTCATCCGCGAGGAACGTCGACTGTTGCAGCACCGCGCCCTCGACGGCGTCGATCGTCACCGTCTGCATCGGAGTGGCCGCCGGGAGCCCGGCGGCATCGGCGGTCTCTGCGAAGTACGCGCATCCGGTGCTGCTGTCCCCGTAGAGGAGCGTGCTGCTGCCGGTGAAGGGTGAGACGCCCTCGGGGTCGGTCGCGCTTGCCTCCTGCGAGATCTGAGTGATCGACATCGACGGCACGCAGGTCGCTGCGGTCGTGTTGATCGCGGAGGCGAACAGCGACTGCACCACCAGATACTGCACCGTGAGCAGGGCGGCGCCCGCGGCGATGAAGACTCCGGCGATGATGATCACCAGTCGGGTGCGGAAGCTCATGCGTCTCATTGCGTCCCCACTCGATAGCCGTGCCCCGCCGCGGAGTGGATGACCGCGGGTGAGCCGAGTTTGCGTCGCAGCGTGTGCACCACGATCTTGACCACGCCACGGGTGCGCTCGAGAGGTTCGTCCCACACCTCGTCGAGCAGATCGTCGGCGCTGACGTAGCCGCCCTCCGCGGCGAGCAGCGTCTCGAGCACCCCGAACTCCTTGAGCGTGAGCCGGATCGGGCTGCCGTCCCGCTCCACGATGCGGCGCACGACGTCGAGGCGCACGCCCGCGAACTCCAGGACCGCACTCGCCCGCGTCGACTGTCCGCGGCGACCGAGAGCGCGCAGGCGGGCCAGCAGCTCGACGTACGCGAACGGCTTGGCGAGGTAGTCGTCGGCGCCGAGATCGAGACCCTCGACGCGGTCGTTGAGAGTGCCGGCCGCGGTGAGCATGAGGATGCGCGCCGGATACTCCTGCGCCACGAGTGTGCGGCATACGGCATCGCCGCTCAGCACCGGTAGGTCACGGTCGAGCACGATCACGTCCACATCGTTCGACGCGGCGGCGGTCAGGGCGCTCGCCCCGTCGCGTGCGACATCCACCAGGTAGCCCTCGCGGCGCAGGCCATCGGCGAGGGTGTCGGCCAGATCGACCTCGTCTTCCACCAGCAGCAGTCGCATGGCACCTCCCGTCTCCGAGGGTGCGCGCTGCGCGGTTAGTTTCCGGTTAGGCGGCGTCATACCCCCAGCAAACCAGCGCATCCGTAGAACTGACTGCACGTCGCGGATGAACTGCGACCGCGAGAAAGGGAAAGTCATGTTCGACTCGAAAGCACGCCGTTCCATGGTGGTGATGCCCGCTGTCTTCGCGCTCTTCGCGCTCTCGGCCTGCAGCGCCCCCTCCGGAGATGACAAGGCGAAGGACGGCGCGAACGATGCGGCCGCTGCCCGGTTCGTGACCTGCCTGACCGACGAAGGCCAGACGGCGAAGATCCTCGAAGGCGGCCAGGTGGGTCTGCTGATGCCGGATGTCGACGGCGGGGGATCCATGGGCACGCTCAGCGACAGCTCCGCTTCGATCAGCGTCGGCGAAGGCGAGGAGATGCCCATGACGATGTTCTTCTCCGACGACGACGGCGCGTGGCTCGCCTCGACCGCGGCATCCGGCTATCCGGAGGAGGGTGGCCAGCGCGCCGCCTGGGAGACCTGCGAGCAGGAGGTCCCCGAGTTCACCCAGCCGGAGCCCGACGTCTCGATGAAGGAAGGGGCGCAGACCCAGATGATCTCTCCCGAGGAGCTCACCGAGGCAGGACTCGCGTTCGCCTCGTGCGCCAGGGAGAACGGCTTCACCGACTTCGCCGATCCCGACGCCGACGGCATGCTCACGTTGCCCACGGGCATCACCGAAGACGAGGCGCGCACCCTTCTCGAGGCGTGCGCGGAGACCACGGGAGAGATGCCGCCCATGTTCACGCAGGAGAGCATCGAGGCGGCTGACTTCGACTGGTTCGCGCTGATGGGGGAGTTCTTCGACGGCATGTTCGCGGCAGCGTCCACCATCCCCTCCGGAGGCGACGAATGAGCCGCCGACTGACGAAGGTGCTGGTGCCGGTCGGGGTCCTGCTCGTGGCCGCCGCAGTGGCGCTGGCGGTGCTGCAGCCGTGGAGCTCGGTCGCCGAGTCTCCGGATGACGGCAAGAAGCCGGTCACCGCGAAGGCCGAGCTCACGACGCTCACCTCCGATCTGCGACTGAACGGAACCCTGAGCTACGGCGCGTCGATCGCCCTGCCGGGTCGTGGTGGAACGATCACGCGCCTGCCGACTGCGGGAGATGTGATCGGTGTCGGCCAGGCGATCTACGAGGTCGACGGGAGGCCCGTGATCGCGATGCGCGGCGACCGCCCATTCTGGCGCGACCTCGGCGTCGGCGTCGACAAGGGTCCCGATGTCCGACAGCTCGAGCAGGCTCTCGCCGACCTCGGCTTCGGCAGGAACCTGACGGTGGACGACGAGTTCACCGCGGTCACCGAGACCAACGTCAAGGCCTGGCAGAAGTCGCTCGGCGTGCCGCAGGACGGCATCGTGAAGTTGGGCGACGTCGTCGCGATCACCGCCTCTTCGGTGCGTGTCGAGTCGGTCACGGCGCAGCTGGGCGACCCGGCGGGCACGAGTCCACTGAAGTACACCAGCACCACTTTGCGGGTCGTCGCCAAGCTCACCGATGCGCAAGCGCGTGAGATCCTGCCCGCGACCCGGGTGACCGTGGTCCTCCCGGACGGCACGGAGGTGCCGGCGACGGTGACCGCCGTCGACCCGGGCGGTCAGCCGACCGAGAAGGAGGGGGAGACCACGCCGGCCACCGCGAACGTCGAGTTCGACGACCCAGCTGTGGCGGAGGGGATCGGGCTGCGTGCGGTCAAGGTCGTGTTCGCCACCTCCGAGGTGAAGGACGCCCTGGTCGTGCCGGTGACCGCCCTGGTCGCGACGACCGACGGAGGCTACGCGGTCGACGTGCTGCGCAAGGGCGGCAAGATCGTGCGCGTCGCCGTGGAGGTCGGACTGATCGCCGACACCAAGGTGCAGGTCACGGGCGGCGACCTCGCCGCCGGCGATGCCGTGGTGGTGGCGCGATGACGCCGGACACCGTGGTCGAGCTCGTCGACGTGATCAAGGAGTACCCGGGCAGCCCGCCGCTGCGCGTGCTGCACGGCATGAGCCTCGCGATCGAGAGCGGCGAGCTGGTGGCCGTGGTCGGAGCATCCGGATCGGGAAAGAGCACGATGCTCTCGATCATGGGAACCCTCGACGACCCCACCAGTGGCACCGTGCTGATCGATGGGACGGATGCCGCAGTCCTCGCCGAACGAGACCGGGCGGTCCTGCGCGCTCGCCGCATCGGATTCGTGTTCCAGCAGTTCTTCCTGCTGCCGGCGCTCAGTGCGCTCGACAACGTCGCACTCGGGCTCCTCTATTCGGGAGTCCCCGCGACGGAGCGCTCGGTGCGGGCGGCTGCGGCCCTGGAGCGGGTCGGCCTCGGCGCTCGGATGAAGCACCGGCCGGGTCAGCTCTCGGGCGGCGAGCAGCAGCGGGTCGCGATCGCCCGGGCGATCGTCGGGAACCCGTCGGTGCTCTTCGCCGATGAGCCCACGGGCGCGCTCGACTCGACGACGGGCGAGCACATCCTCGAGCTGCTCACCTCGATCGCGGGCGCCGGTACCGCGGTCGTGATCATCACGCATGATCCGCACATCGCCGAGCGCACGCAGCGGCAGGTCAGCATCCACGACGGGCGCATCGTGAGCGACACCGGCTCACCAGAGAAGGAAGAGGTCGCGGCATGAGGCGGAGGGGAGAGCGGATGCCGCGGCTGAGCGCTGCGGACAGCATCCGCACGGCGCTCATCGGACCACGCAGCCGCAAGATGCGTACGGCACTGTCGGCGCTCGGCGTCGCTGTGGGCATCGCGGCACTCACCGCGATCACCGGCATCGCCGCCTCGAATCAGGCCGAGCTGCTGGCGAAGCTCGATGCGCTCGGCGCCAACATGATCGTGGTGCAGCCGGGCTACGGGCCGGACAACAAGCCGGTCGCGCTGCCGGAGACGGCCGCGGGCATGATCGAACGGGTGAAGGGGGTCGAGCAGGTCGGGGTGCTCGAGAAGGTGCCGGACGGCACGGGCGTGTACCGCAACGACCTCATGCCGAAGAGCCAGGGCAACGGACTGACGGCGTATGCGGCGAGTCCCGACTTCCTGTCGTCGGTGGAGGGATCGGTGGCGAAGGGGTCGTGGTTCGACGAGACCGACCGCTCGCTGCCGGTGACCGTGCTGGGGGCGGCTGCGGCTGCGCGCATGGGCATCACGGAGCCGGGTGTGCGGGTGTGGATCGGCGAGCAGTGGTACACCGTGATCGGGATCCTCGATTCGGCGGGACTCGCCGAATCGATCGACGCGAGCGCGTTCCTCGGCGATCACTGGGCGGCCGAGCACGTGTCGGCGAAGGACGATGACACGATCGCCTCGATCTACGTGCGCATGACCGACGGGGGCACGGGCGAGAAGGTCCGTGATGCGATCGCCCGTGCGGCGAATCCGTCGTCCCCGTATGTGCAGGTGACCGGACTCGGCGACCTCGCCGGGGCGCGGGACACCGCGGATGACTCGCTGTCCGGCCTCGCGGTCGGACTTGCGGCGATCGCTCTGCTGGTCGGAGGGATCGGCATCGCGAACACCATGGTGGTGGCGGTGCTGGAGCGGCGCGGCGAGATCGGACTCCGACGGGCGCTCGGCGCGCGCTCGGGTCAGATCGCGGGTCAGTTCGTGGCGGAGGCGATCGTGCTCGGCGGCCTGGGGGGCCTGGCCGGGCTGCTGCTCGGTGCCGCGGGTGTGTTCGTCTACGCCGGCATCCAGGGGCAGGCGGCGACGATACCCCTCGTGGTGCTCGTCGGCGGCCCGCTCGTGGCGCTGGTGGTCGGCGTGATCGCGGGGCTGTATCCGGCGATCAGTGCCGCGCGGCTGTCGCCCACCTCGGCGTTGCGCACGGTCTGAGCGTCAGCGCACTCCGGAGCGGAGCTCTCGGCGTCGGGAGGAGCATCCGAGCGCGGCGAAACGCCCCGGCCGGGTCGAGTGACCCGGTCGGAGCGTCCCGTCTCGCTGGGTGAAGATCAGCTGACCTTCTTCCGGTAGGAGATGATCGCGAACACGTAGGCGACCACGAGGATGCCGACGCACCAGGCGAGGGCTACCCAGATGTCGGAGCCGACGGGCTTCTCGGCGAACAACGCCTGGACGGTGTTGACGATCGAGGTGACGGGCTGGTTGTCGGCGAACCACTGCACCGGAGCCGGCATGGTGTCGGTCGGCACGAACGCCGAGCTGATGAACGGCAGGAAGATCAGCGGGTAGGAGAACGCACTCGCGCCGTCGACCGTCTTGGCGTTCAGACCCGCGATGATCGCCAGCCAGGTGAGTGCCAGGGTGAACAGCATCAGGATGCCGATCACTCCGAGCCAGGCCCACAAGCTCGCCCCGGTGCGGAAACCCATCAGGAATCCGACGCCGAAGATGATCGCCAGCGTGATGGCGTTCGCCGTCAGCGACGTGAGCACGTGCGCCCACAGCACGCTCGATCGGGCGATCGGCATGGAGTGGAACCGCTCGAAGATGCCGCTCTGCATGTCGGTGAACAGCCGGAACGCCGTGTACGCGATGCCCGAGGCGATCGCGATGAGCAGGATGCCGGGGAGCAGGTAGTTCACGTAGTTGTCGGTGCCGGTGCTCTGCTGGAGCGCACCGCCGAAGACGTAGACGAAGAGGAGCATCAGCGCGATCGGGGTGACCGCCGTGGTGATGATCGTGTCGGGGCTGCGGAAGATGTGCCGCATGGAGCGGCCGGTGAGTGTCGCCGTGTCGGCGGCGAAGTGCATGGTCATGCCGCATCCTCCTTCTTGGACGTGGTGCCGACGAGGGTGAGGAAGATCTCCTCCAGAGTGGGCTGCTTCTCGACGTACTCGACCTTCGCGGCCGGGAGCAGCTTTTTCAGCTCGGCGAGCGTGCCGCCGGCGATGATGCGGCCCTCGTGCAGGATCGCGATGCGGTCGGCCAGATGTTCGGCCTCGTCGAGGTACTGCGTGGTCAGCAGCACGGTCGTGCCCGTGTTCGCGAGTTCCTTGACCACGCCCCACACTTCGATGCGGGCTTCGGGGTCGAGGCCCGTGGTCGGCTCGTCGAGGTAGATGACCTCGGGGTGTCCGACCAGGCTCATCGCGATGTCGAGGCGGCGACGCATGCCGCCGGAGTAGGTGCCGACCTTGCGGGCGCCGGCATCCGTCAGGCGGAAGGTCTCCAGCAGGTCGTCGGCGACCTTCCCGGCGTCTGGCAGGTGCCGCAGCTTCGCGACCAGCACGAGGTTCTCGCGTCCGGTGAGGATCTCGTCGACCGCGGCGAACTGTCCGGTGAGGCTGATGCGCTCACGCACGCCCACCGGGTTCGCGGCGACATCGATGCCCTGCACGGTCGCGGTTCCGGCATCCGACTTCAGCAGGGTGGAGAGGATGCGCACCACGGTGGTCTTGCCGGCGCCGTTCGAGCCGAGGAGGGCGAAGATACTGCCCTTCTCCACCTCGAAGTCGACGCCGCGCAGCACGTGCAGATCTCTGTACGACTTCTCGATGCCGCGCACCGAGATGGCTGCATCCGTCATGATTGCTCCTTCTTCTTCGCGTCGTCGAACGCCTTGATGAGACGCGTGCGCTCCTTGTCGATCCACTGCCGCCCGCCGTAGGCCGCCGCGTAGTTCTCGGCGAACTCGACCGGGTCGTCGCCGACGATCGCGCTGACGGGGGTGCCATCGATCGCGGCCCGCTCCCACAGGTCGGCGATGTCGAGGAACATCTGCACGATGATGTCGCCGTCGGTGACGCCGCCGTAGTACATGTTGTAGCGCTGCTGGGCCTTCGCGACCTCGCGATAGGGCTCGGGCAGGGCGTTGATGCGGGCCTGGGCCTGCTTGTACTGCTTCTTCTCCTCGAGCGATCCGGTGAGCGCTTCGATCCACTTCGCGGCCATGATCAGTTCTCCTTGCTCTGGGTGTTGCTCTTGTTGTCGGTGTGGGTCTGCTTCAGCTGCGCGATGCGCTGCGCGAGGAAGTCCCAGGTCTTCCAGAACTCCTCGAGCTCCTGCCGGCCCTGCGCGTTCAGGGTGTACACCTTGCGGGGCGGCCCCTTCTCGCTCGGGACCTTCTCGACGTCGACGAGGTTCTTCTGCTCGATGCGCACGAGGAGCGCGTAGATGGTGCCCTCGGCGGTGTCGGTGAACCCGTGCGCGCGCAGCCGTGTGGTGATCTCGTACCCGTACGCGGGCTGCTCGGCGAGGAGGGCCAGGACGATGCCCTCCAGAGTGCCCTTGAGCATCTCGGTCATCTGCTTGCCCATCGGGTTCCCCTTTCGTGTCGGTTGGTACTCAGTGTTGCCGAGTACCGGTACAAAGTAACACTGAGTACCAGTACTTAGCAACACCGATTACTGGGCTTGTTTTTCCGAGAGCAAGCATCGAGACCCATCGCGCGCGTCGAGACCCACGCCCGCGTGCGTCCGCGCCGGTGGGTATCGGCGATGGGCGTGGGTCTCGAGGCTGGGGGCGCGGGGCGCGGGACGCGGTCAGCTGCGCAGGTAGGCGAGCACGGCGAGCACGCGCCGGTGGCCGCTGTCGCTGGAGGCGAGGCCGAGCTTGGCGAAGATGTTGCCGATGTGCTTGCTCACCGCGGTCTCGGTCACGAAGAGTCGCTCGGCGATGGTGCCGTTGTCGAGGCCTTCGGCCATGAGCCCGAGCACCTCGCGCTCGCGGGGGGTGAGCGTCTGCACCGGGTCGTCGGCGCGACGCCTGCTCATCAGCTGCGAGATGACCTCGGGATCCATCACCGTGCCGCCGGCCGCCACGCGATGCAGGGCGTCGACGAAGGAGGCGACCTTGCCCACGCGCTCCTTGAGCAGGTAGCCGAGTCCGTCGGCTCCGGCCGCCAGCAGCTCACCGGCGTAGCGGTCCTCGACATACGCCGACAGCACCAGCACGGGGAAGCCGGGGCGGCGGGCACGGGCTTCGGCGGCAGCCTTGAGCCCCTCGCTCGTGAAGGTGGGCGGCATGCGCACATCGACCACCGCGGCATCCGCCTCGTCGAGCCGTGCGAGGAACGCCTCGGCGTTGTCGACGGCCGCCACCACCTCGAACCCCTCGCTGCGCAGCAGCAGGGCCAGCCCTTCGCGCAGCAGGGTGTCGTCTTCGGCGATCACGATCCGCATGGCAGCTCCGCTCTCAGGATGGTGGGTCCGCCGACAGGGCTCGTCAGCTCCAGCGCACCCTCGAAGGCCTCGATGCGGCGACGGATGCCGGCCACCCCGCCACCGGGACGCTCGACGGCTCCGCCCACGCCGTCGTCCTCGACCGTGATGCGCAGGATCTCGCCCTCGCGCACGACCCGCACCGCGGCGCGCGTCGCCTCGCTGTACTTGCTGACGTTCGTGAGGGCCTCGGCCACCACGAAGTAGCTGGCCGATTCGACGGCCGCGGGCACGCGTCCGACCTCGTCCGCCTCGATCGTGCACGGCACGACGCTGCGCCCGGCGAGCGAGGTCAGCGCCCCTTCCAGACCCAGCTCGTCGAGGATCGGCGGGTAGATGTCATGCACCGTGCGGCGGAGCCCGGCGAGCGCATCGGTCGCCGCATCCTGCGCTCGCCGCAGCGGTTCGAGCACGTCGCCCCCGGTCTCCTGGGCGCGCTCGGCGATCCCGAGCATCATCACCACGTTCACCAGGCGGTTCTGCGCGCCGTCGTGCAGGTCGCGCTCGATGCGGCGCAGCTCGGCCGCGTGGGCGTCGAGCGCCGCGGCACGGCTGAGGGTCAGGGCATCGACACGGGCGGCGAGGCGCGACTTCTCGGGGGTCGCGAGGAGCTTCGCCGACACGAACGACACCAGCCCTGCGACCGCGGGGATCAGGAACGCCGCGACGATCGCATACCCGAGCGCGAGCAGAGGCTGCGTCGCCGCGAGTTCCCACGATGTGACCGGATAGACCGAACCGACCGGATCATCGGCGGGTGCGAACTGCCAGTAGTAGGTGATGGCGAGGGTGTTGACCGCGGCGATGGGGAGCGAGATCGTCAGCAGTGACACGAACAGCACGGGCAGCCCCTGCACCGCGAGCCACAGCACGTCGCGGCCGGTGGCGCGCGAGAACGCGAAGCGCAGACGATCGTCGATGGTCGACCCCGGCGGAAGCACATGGCCGATCGGCGCCAGCTCCACGCCCCGGTAGGCGCCGACGCGGCGACGGTTCAGATCCGTCCATCGGTGCAGGCCCTGCACGGCCTCGGGCATCACCAGCACGCCGCCGGTGAGGGCCATGAAGGGAAGCAGGACGATCCCCAGGCAGAGGAACACCACCGAGGCGATCGAGACTCCGGCCTCGACGGCCAGATACCCCCACGCACGCAGCCAGCGGCGCATCCATCCGTCCTTCACTCTCACAGTCTGCCCGAGGGCTCGTGGCGGCACGGTATAGCCAGCACCACCATCGATGCGGCAGCGGGCGGGATGGGGTGCGGCATCGGCCGTCCCTAGCGTCGAATCATGACCTTCACAACACTCGCCCCCGCCGTCGACGCGCGGCCCTCCGAAGCGCTGCGGCTGCAGTCCGTCGTCAAGACCTACGGCTCAGGCGCCAGCCGCGTCACGGCTCTGCGGGGCGTCGACCTCGCCATCGCGAAGGGCACGTTCACCGCGATCATGGGCCCCTCCGGGTCGGGCAAGAGCACGCTGCTGCACAGTGCCGCCGGACTCGACCGGCCGAGCAACGGCACCGTGCACCTCGGCGGGACCGAGATCTCGGGGCTGAAGGCGCGACAGCTCACAGCCTTCCGGCGCGATCACGTGGGCTTCGTGTTCCAGGCGTACAACCTGCTGCCGGCCCTCGACGTCGAGGACAACATCACCCTGCCGTTGCGGCTCGGCAATCGCCGGCTCGAAGCCCGGTGGCTCGATTTCCTCCTCGACGCCGTGGGCCTCACCGAGTACCGTCGTCGCCGTCCTTCCGAGCTCTCCGGCGGTCAGCAGCAGCGGGTGGCGATCGCACGCGCGCTCATCACCCGGCCCCACGTGGTGTTCGGCGACGAGCCGACCGGCGCGCTCGACTCGCGCTCCGGCAAGCAGGTTCTCGACCTGCTCGCCCACACCGCGAGGGAGCTGGACCAGACGGTCGTGGTCGTGACGCACGACCCGGTGGTCGCCTCGCACGCCGATCGGGTGATCTTCCTCGCCGACGGAGCCTTCGCCGGATACCTCGACGGCGCCGACCCGGCCCAGATCAACGACCGCATGAGCGCATTGGGGGAATGGTGATGTCGGCGTCTCTGGGCTTGGGTCGACTCGTCGGTGCTGACCTTCGTCACCACCGTGGCAGCTTCGTCGGGGTGGCGGTGGCCGTGTTCGTCGCGAGCGCGCTCGTGACGGGGCTCGGGGTGCTCGTCGAGTCCGGCATGCGCGGAGGGCTGGCACCCGAGCGCTACGCCGCGGTCGACGTGGTGGTCGGTGCACCGCAGCAGGTGGATGTGCCGGAGGATCTGCCGGTTCCGCTGCGGGAGCGCGTGCCGCTGCCCGCTGACGCGGTGCGCGACATCGCCGCCCTCCCCGGAGTCGACCGCGTCGTTGTCGATGTCACCATCCCGCTCGTGCGGCAGGATGCGGGAGCGGATGCCGCGGATGCCGGATCCGCGGTGATCGAGGCGCACCCCTGGCCGGCCACTGCACTCACGGGCTTCGAGCTGCGAGAAGGGCAGGAGCCCGCCGCAGCGGACGAGGTCGTCGTCACCGCCGGAAGCGGGCATGCCGTGGGCGACACGGTCGTCCTGGCTCACGGTGGCGTGCCGTCGGAGTATCGCGTCGTCGGCGAGGTCGTCGCTCCCCAGGCGCCGGAGCGGGCCTCGCACGTGTTCCTCAGCGAGAATCGCATCGACGAGCTCGACCCGCACGAGGGCGCTGCACAGGCGCTCGGCGTCTTCGTCTCCGGGGCAGATCCCGAGCAGACGGCGACCGCGATCCGCGAGGCATTCCCCGGCCTGAGCGCCCGCACCGGCGACAGTCGAGGAGACGTCGAGTTCCTCGACTCCGGTGCCGCTCGGTCGACGCTCGTGTCCATCGGCAGCGCATTCGTCGGCACGTGCATCCTCGTGGCGATGTTCATCGTGGCGGGCACCCTGTCGCTGTCGGTACAGTCGCGACGTCGTGACTACGCGCTGCTGCGGGCGGTCGGGGCGAGTCCGTCCCAGGTGCATGCGCTCGTCGCCCGTGAGGTGCTGTGGGTCTCGGTGGTCGCCGTGCTGCTGGGACTCGCGCCGGGATACCTGCTCTCGAGCGTGCTGCAGTCGGCCTTCGTGGCAGCCGGCGTGATCCCCGGCGATTTCGCGCTGGCCGTCGGCCCGCTCCCCGCGGTCGGAGCCGTGCTGCTCGTGCTCGCCTCCGCCTGGGGCGCCGCGCGCATCGCGGCGTCTCGGGTGGCGAAGCTCGATCCCGTCGAGGCTCTGCGGGAGTCGACGACGGGTGCTCCGGCCATCGGCCTGCCGCGCATCATCACCGGAATCGTGCTGGCCGCCGCAGGGATCTCGGTGTCGACCGTGCCGCTCGTGGTGCGCGGGCAGATCGCCGCCGGTGCTGCCGGTGGCGCTGTCATGCTGCTGATCATCGCACTCGCGGTGCTCGGACCGTGGCTGGTGTCGCTGAGCGTCCGACTGATCGGAACCGTGCTGCGCCGGATGTCATCCGCGGGATTCCTCGCCTCCGCGAACGCTGCGGCGAACAGCAGGCGCCTCGCCTCCGCTATCCTGCCGATCGCCCTCGGAATCGGGCTGGGGCTCGTGCAGATCGGTGCGCCGTCGATCATCGCGGCGGAGGCGGCGACGCAGGCCAGTGCCGGTGTCATCGCCGACCTGCGCGTGACGGCACCCACGGGTCTCTCGCCTGAGGCCGTCGACGCGATCCGCGAGACCCCGGGGGTGGGCGAGGCATCGGGGGTCGCGCTGAGCACGGCGGTGCTCGACTCGCACGACCTGGAGGGCAAGCTCGAGCGCACGGAGCACGTGCTGCAGGGCCTGGATCCCCGAAGCGTCGCGCACGCCCTGGATCTGCGCGTGCGGGAGGGGTCGCTGGCGGAACTCGACGGCACCACCACGGTCGCGGTGAGCACGGATGCCGCGCAGGTGCTCGGGGTCGGCATCGGCGGCACCGTCGTCGGGCATCTCGGCGACGGCTCGCCCTTCGAGGCGACGGTCGTCGCGGTGTACGAGCGGGGTCTCGGATTCGGCGATCTCGCCATGGCCGCCGACGCGGTCAGGGCGCACACCACCACCGGTCTCGATTCCTTCGCACTCGTCACGGTCGAAGAGGGCGCATCGGACGAGGTGCGTGCTGTGCTGGGCGCGCGCGGCCTGCTGGTGAGCGACCGCTCGGTGCAGGAGGCCGCCGGCGCGGCCACGCAGTCCCAGAACGGGTGGACGGGTCTCATCGCGCTGCTGGTGATCCTCGGGTACATCGCGATCGCCGTGGTGAACACCCTCGTGATGGCGACGGGCGAGCGCTCGCGCGAACTGGCACTGCTGCAGCTGATCGGGTCGTCGCGAGGGCAGGTGCGCTCGATGATGCGGATCGAAGCCGTGCTCGTCGCGGTGATCGCCATGGTGTTCGGGGTGGTCGTCGCCCTGCCTCCGCTGATCGGCATGAGCATGGGCATCTCAGGGCAGCCGCTGCCCGTGCTGCCCGGGCTCGGATCACTGGCGATCATCGCAGGGATGGGCGCGCTGGCCCTCGTGGCGATGTGGATCGGGACCACGGCGACCATGCGCACGCGTCCGATAGACGAGATCGGCTCGCGCCAGTAGGCCCCTCGGGGCCGGGGGCGTACCGAGTCATCGGTGCGCCCCTTCTGCGTGGGGTGAAAAGGCGGGGTGAATTCTCCGGGATCGGCGGGGCCGCGTGTCGGGGGCCGGGCAGGCTGGACTTGTCCCGGATCGAGTTCGTCATGCCCGAATGACGCTCGGCGGTCGCCTGAGGGGGCGGGGGCTTCCGCGTGCGAACGCGCAGCGGTGAAGCGATGAATGGGGAGACAGTCATGGGGTTTCGTGTTGCCCGCAAGGACCACACAGCCGATGGCCTTCCGTCCGAGCGGCAGAGCCGCTGGCGGGGCCGTGCAAGGAAACTGATCGGCGGCGCCGTGAGCACGGCGCTCGTCGCGTCGTCGATGGTGTTCGTCGGCGGGACGCTGACGGCCGCGCCTGCGGCCGCGGCTAGTCCGTTCCTGTGCACACCGGGCGCGGTGTACGTGCAGAACGCCACCGAGGTGCGCGAGTTCACGGTGAAGGAGCAGGGTGCACCGGGCGACGGCGGCACGCTGGGCTCCTCCACGATCGGGCTCGACTACTCCAACAACGCTCTCGGTATCTCGTCCAGCGGCCGGTACGCGTACACGGTCACCAACGCCGCCGGCTCGAAGGTGCTCGCCAAGCACGATCGCGTGACCGACTCCACGAGCCGCACGACGTTCACGCTCAACTCTTCTGTGCTCCGTGGTGCTGTGCACCCGGTGACCGGCGTCTACTACTTCGCCAGCGGTACTTCCGTCGACGGCGCCATCAACCTGTACGCCTGGAACGAGAGCGTCACGCCGCAGGCCTACGTGCAGGTCGGCACGCTCCGCCCGACCGCTGACAGCACCGCGTTCGGCGCCAACGGCGACATGGCCTTCAGTGCCTCGGGTCAGCTCGTGCTCGTGGCGGACAACGTCATCTACTCGTCCGACCTTCCCACCTCGCTCGTGCCGAGCAACGCGACCATCGAGGCCAAGCAGGTCCACAACATGGGTGCCGGTGTGCAGGGCAACGGCATCGCCTTCGGTAACCTCGGGCACATCTTCGTGTCGGTCGCCGGTAGCGATCCGAGGATCATCGAGGTCGATCTTCCGCGCGGGCTGACCGTCAATTCGACGTCGACCCCCGGCTTCTCGCCCACCGACATGGCGAGCTGCACCTTCCCGAACACCCTCACCCTGAAGAAGGACCTTCCCGAGGGGCGTCACGCCGCCACCGACCAGTTCGCGCTGCGCGTGCAGTCGCCGGCCGGATACCAGGTCGCGCAGACCGACGCCACCACGCGCGGTGAGCGCACGGGGCTGCAGCCCGATTACGCGGGACCGGTGTTCACCAACCAGGGCGACACCTTCCGCCTCTCCGAGGCCGCATCCGGAACCACGGACCGCACCCGCTACGCCGAGTCCCTGGATTGCGTGCAGGTCAATTCCAACGGCTCCACGATCCCGGTGGCCGTGACGGCATCGGGTGAGGTGAAGCAGCCTGCCGGTTCGCTCGGCACGGATGTCACCTGCACGTTCACGAACGTGCGCCTCGCGCCCGACCTGGCGCTGCGCAAGACGTCCGACCCCGCAGCCGGCGTCGCCGTGCACGCCGGTCAGCGCCTCACCTACACCGTCGAGGCGGAGAACACGGGCAACACGCGCCTCGACCCCGTCAGCGTGACCGACGACCTGTCCGGCGTGCTCGCGTTCGCCGAGTACCAGGGTGATGTCGCCACGAAGATCGATGGACAGCCCGTCGCCTCGGGCGCTGCGACCGTCACGGGCGACGACCTCGCCTGGACCGGCGCACTCGAGCCCGGTCAGGTGCTCACCGTCACCTACTCGGTGATCGTCGACGCCGGTGTCGAAGGAGAGCGGATCGCCAACAGCGTCACCGCCTCGGGAACCCCTCCAGGCGGTCTCCCCCCGATCGATCCCCCCGCCGTCACGACCGAGCACCCCGTCGCGGGCTACACCGTCGCCAAGAGCTCCAGCCCCGCCGCCGGCACCGTCGTGGAGCCGGGACAGACCATCGAGTACACGGTGACCGGGACCAACACCGGCGCCACCGTGCTGAACCCGGCCTCGATCGCCGACGACCTCTCGGGTGTGCTCGCGCACGCCGCGTACAACTCCGACGTCACCACCTCGATCGACGGCACGCCCGTCACCACGGGGGCGGCCACCATCACCGGCGACGACCTCGCCTGGACCGGCGCGCTCCAGCCCGGGCAGACCGTGACCATCACCTACTCCGTGACCGTGGATGCGGCGTCTTCGGGTGAGGTCCTGCAGAACACCGTCAGCGGCACGGCCACTCCGACGACACCGAACCCGGGCGACCCCACCGGGCCGCAGGTGCCGGGCGAGCCGATCGTCCCGCCGACCGCGACCACCGAGCACCCGGTCATCGGGTCGGGCTTCACGATCAGCAAGTCCGCCGATCCCGCCTCGGGCACGGCCGTCTCCGCTGGAGACACCGTCACGTACACGATCACCGGCACCAACACCGGCGACACCGACCTCGACCCGGCCCGGATCGTGGACGACCTCTCCGGCGTGCTCGACAGCGCCGCCTACAACGACGACGTCACCGCCGACCGCGGCTCGGTCGCCGTCACCGCCAACACGCTGACCTGGACCGGCGATGTGCCCCGGGGCGAGTCGGTCACCATCCGCTACACGGTGACCGTCGACGCGGGCGTGAAGCAGGCGCTGCTGAACAACGTCGCCACCGGTACGGCCACTCCTCGGATCCCGGTCGACCCGAGCGACCCCGACAGCCCCACGACCCCCGGAACGCCGATCGTCCCGCCGGCCGTGGAGACGAACCACCCGGTCGTCGACAACGGCTTCGAGGTGACGAAGTCCGCCGACCCCGCCTCCGGCACCGCCGTGCGCGCGGGTGACACGATCACGTACACGATCTCGGGCGTCAACACCGGTAACACGACACTCGACCCGGCGACGATCGTCGACGACCTGTCGGCGGTGCTCGCACACGCCCAGTACGGCGGCGATGTGTCGGCCTCGACCGGTGCGGTCGACCTCGCCGGCACCACGCTCACCTGGACAGGAGCGCTCGCGCCCAGCGCCCGCGTCGACATCACCTACACGGTGACGGTCGACGAGGACGCGACCGGCGTGCTGCTGCGCAACACCGTCACGGGCGAGGGAACGCCCCTCATCCCGACCGACCCGACGGACCCGGACAGCCCCACCACGCCCGGCACCCCGGTGACGACGCCGCCTTCGACCACGGAGCACCCGGTGGCCACCCCCGGCTTCACGGTCACGAAGTCGGCCGACCCCGAGACGGGTACGCGCGTCGACCCCGGCAGCGTGATCACCTACACCGTCACCGGCCGCAACACGGGTGACACCGTGCTCGACCCGGCCTCGATCGCCGATGACCTGCGCGGTGCGCTGGCGCACGCGTCGTACAACGACGACGTGACGGCCACCCGCGGCGACGTCAGCGTGGCAGACGGTGCCCTCGCATGGAGCGGCGTGCTGCTTCCCGGCCAGGACGTGGTCATCACCTACTCGGTGAAGGTCGACCCGACCGCCGGCGGCGAGACGATCGCCAACACCGCGACCGGTTCGGCGACTCCGCTGATCCCGACGGACCCGAGCGACCCCGACAGCCCCACCACGCCGGGCACGCCGATCACGCCGCCGCCGTCGACCACGGAGCACCCGGTCAACGAGCCCGGCTTCACGTTCGCGAAGACGGTCGACCCGGAAGCGGGCACGGCCGTGGATCCCGGTGACGTGCTCACCTTCACGCTGACCGCCGTCAACACCGGCCAGACCGTTCTCGACCCGGTCGAGATCACGGACGACCTCTCCCAGGTGCTGCCGTACGCGTCGTACAACGGCGATGCCGCGGCCGTGATCGGCGGGCAGCCCGCCGGTGCGGTGGCTGTCGACGGCGCGAAGCTCGGCTGGTCCGGCGCACTCGCGGTCGGTCAGACCGTCATCGTCACGTACTCCGTGACGGTCGGGGCCGACGGTGTGGGCTCCGTGATCGAGAACAGCGCGAGTGCGACCGCGACCCCGCCCGGAGGCTCGGTCATCACCCCGCCGCCCGGCACCACGACGAACGCCGTCAATGTGCCCGGATTCTCGGTGTCGAAGAGCGCCGACCCGGCAGCGGGTACGGCAGTCGACCCCGGCAGCGTCATCACCTACACGGTGACCGGTGTGAACACCGGCGAGACGGTCCTCGATCCTGTCGCGATCACGGACGACCTCTCCGGCGTCCTCGCTCACGCCGACTACAACGGCGACGCGACCGCCACGATCGGTGCCGCCGAGACGACCGCTCCCGCGGTGGCCGGCGATCGCCTCTCGTGGACGGGCGTCCTCCAGGTCGGCGAGACCGTCACCGTCACGTACTCGGTGACCGTGCACGCGGATGCCGGCGGGACGATCCTCGAGAACTCGGCTTCCGGCTCGGCGACCCCGCCGGGTGGGGTGCCTCCGATCGAGACGCCTCCCGCGACGACCGAGAACCCTGTCAACGAGCCCGGCTTCGAGCTGCGCAAGACGGCAGACCCCGCCTCGGGGACCCGGGTCGACCCCGGCAGCGTCATCACCTACACGGTGACCGGTGTGAACACCGGTGAGACGGCGTTGTCGCCCGTGCGCATCACCGACGACCTGTCGGGTGTTCTCGCCCACGCCGCCTACAACGACGATGCCGCAGCGACCGTGATCGACGGACCCGCTCTGGAGCCTGTCGTGGAGGGTGACGAGCTCACCTGGTCCGGCGTGCTCGCCGTGGGTCAGCGCGTCACGATCACCTACTCGGTGACCGTGAACGGCGATGCCGGCGGTGCGACGATCGCGAACACGGTCGCCGGAATCGCCACCCCGCCCGGTGGCGCGGAGATCACGCCCCCGCCCGTGACGACCGAGAACCCGGTCGGCACCCCGGGCTTCACGTTCGCGAAGACCGCCGATCCCGGTTCGGGCACGGCCGTCGCCACGGGAAGCACCGTCACCTACACGCTGGTCGGCACCAACACCGGTGAGACGGGCCTGGGCGACGTCGCCATCGCGGATGACCTCTCCGGAGTGCTGCGGCACGCCGACCTCCGCCCCGGTGCGACCGCCGTCATCGGCGACCGCACGGTGGCCGCACCCGTCGTGGACGGAACGCAGCTGCGCTGGTCCGGCAGCCTCGCCGAGGGCGAGAGTGTCACGATCACCTACTCCGTGACGGTGCACGCCGACGCGGCAGGGGCGACGCTGCGCAACGCGGCCGTGGGCTCGGCCACACCTCCCGGCGGTGAGACGATCACGCCGCCGAAGAGCTCGACCGAGAACCCGGTGCTGACGCCGCTCGCCCTCACCGGCGGACTGCTGGCGCCGTGGGTGCTGGCGCTCGCGTTCGCTCTGCTGCTCGGCGGTGCCGTGCTGCTGATCGTGCGTCGACGCCGGTCGCAGTCCTAGCGGTCACAGGAAAGGCCTCGTCTGTCGCGTGCGACGGACGAGGCCTTCTGTGTCTCCCGGGCGGTGTCTCGCTCGGTCGCCCTCTCACTCGGGGAGCAGACCGTGGCGCGCTGCCTGCTCCATCGCCTCGGCGCGGTTGTGGGCGCCCAGCTTGCGGTAGATGCTGCGGAGCTGGGTCTTGAGGGTGTTCTGCGAGACGTTCAGCTCGTCCGCGATCGCCGGCAGAGACGCGCCCGAGGTCAGGGCCCGCAGCACGATCTGCTCGCGAGACGACAGCCGTGGCCGCGTCGCGAACGACGGCAGCGCCGATCGCAGGGGGAAGGCCCCACGGCCCGTCGGGTCGAGGTCGGCCCGCACGGCGCCGAAGTCCTCGGCGCTCAGGAGCACGAGCGGGGTGGTGAGTCCCCGGTCGATGAGCTGCACGCTCAGCGCCTCGCTCGAGGGTTGCGCGGCCGCGGAGGAGACGCGGTGCAGGGCGGCACTGTGCACAGCCGCTGCTTCCGCGCGTTCTCTGGCGGTGGAGGGCCGCAGGCGGGTCTGACCCAGAAGCCGGGATACGTCGGCGGCCTTGCCGTCGATGAGAGCCAGGCGCGCCCGCTTGAGGACCGTGCCGAAACGATCGGCGACCGCGTCCCGCTGCAGGATGCTCCGGGCCGAGCTCACGTCACCGAGGGCGAGGTGCAGCAGAACGCGCGGCTGAGACAGCGCTTGGCGCACGTGGGCTGTAGCCGCCTCCTTGCCCCGGAGACGCACGAACGATTCCAGACGCTCCAGTCCCGCTGCGGGCTCACCGTCGTGCAGAGCGACCCATGCTTCGACAGCGGCCATCGTCGTCCAGTGCTCGCTCGTCGCCCGGTACGGCTCGAAGAAGCGGATGTGCTGCTTGGCCGCGGGGAGATCACCGTCCTCCACCGCGAGCATCGCCTCGGCCACATGGTAGAACGTGCTCCGATAGCTGTCGAGGAGCGCCGGATCCCAGTCGCCGTCGCGGATGAGGGCGACATAGTGCCTGGCCTCCGGCAGGTCTCCGTTCAGCGCGTGGACCCCGCCCAGGAGGCAGATGCCGTGGAAGGCGTTCTTGTTGCCGTGCGCGGCGGCGAGCGCCGTCGCCTGCTCCCAGATGTGAACGGCGTCGTCTCGTCGTCCGCCGTCATAGAGCGAGATGCCGAGGTGGGTGCACAGGAGGGGCATGTCGCAGGCGTACTGCTGCCATTGCGACTCGGGTGTCTCGGTGAACAGGGCCAGTGCGCGTGCGGCCACCTGGGCGGCGCGCTCGGGTCGGCCGATGGCGCGCAGCGATGCGCTCTCGGCGGCCCAGATGAAGATCCGCTCCGTCGCCGAGAGCGTGGTCCGACGGGCGTCCGCCGCCGCCACCGCGATGCGCAGGAGCTGGAGCCCGCGCTGGCGGCGGAGGCGATTGGGCTTGAGACACATCCCGAGCAGCATGGCCACGAGAGGCTCCTCCTTGAGCCGTGACACCGGCACGTCGCCGAGCAGGTCGACGACGGCATGCCGGTCGCGGTGGAGCAGGCGGTTCCACCCCGACATCGTCACATGCGTGGCGAGGCGCAGGTCGTCGTCCTCCATCGCGAGGCGCAGCCCCTCGAGCGGCATGTCGCGGCGCACCGCCCCCTCTGCCGCGACGCGTCGCAGCAGAGCGACCTCGTCCGGAAAGGTCCGGCGCAGTTCACGGCGCAGCATGCCTCGGGTGAGGGGGGTGAGGGCGAAGCTGCTGCGTCCGTCGGCAGACCAGCGGCCGAAGCCGAACATCTCGGCCTGGTCGAGGGCCTTCGCGATCGCGGAGTCGCCGGTGAGCGCCACCGCGAGGGGAAGGTCGACCGAGTCGGTGACGCTGATCCGCAGCAGTCCCTGCAGGGCCTGAGGATCGAAGGCGCATTCGGCGAGCCGATCCTGCAGGTAGTCCTCGATCACGGTGGTCGCGGCGCGCAGCGATGAGGCATCCACCGCGGCGCCGCGCAGCGCGAGAGCCCGGATGAGGGCGGGGAAGCCGCCCGTCGCCTCTCGCGTTGCGGCGGCCGTGTGCTCGTCGACGTCGAGAGCACGACGGATCTCGTCGGTGTCGAACATGAGCGCTCTCGGGGAGATGAGCGTCGTGTCGATCACGAGGTCGAGGCCCTCGCTGTCGAAGGGACTGGGGCGGTTGGTGGCGACGATCAGCCGGGTCATCGCGGCGGTGGCCACGGCACGGCACAGGGCGAACACGCCCTCGCGGTCGACCGCGGCCGCGTCATCGAGCACCAGGGCCAGAGGAGCATCGACGGCGCGCAGCCGTGCCGTCACGGCGGCCCAGCCTTCCTCTCCGGCGGCTGAGCGCGCGGGATCCGCCTCCGGCAGGGCCCGCAGCAGGGCGCCGGCGAGGGCGTCTCCGGTCGCGATGGCGGGGGTGACGGTGATCCACACGACGTGGGACGCGGTGGCGGACGCCCATTCCACGAGGGCGGTCGTCTTGCCCGACCCGGATGCGGAGCGCATCAGCGTCAGCGGTGACGCGGTCTCGAGCGCGGCCGTCAGGCGGGGGCGGCTGACCGCATGCGCCGACACCCGCGGCAGATACCCGTCCCGTTGCACGGCAAAAGACGACACTGCACCTCCCCAGGTCCCGTCCCTACGATATCGCCCGGCGGCTCGTCGAGGTGACGTCTTCGGGGGCGGCTCAGGCGAACAGGAACGACAGAGGCACGCCGATGATGATCGCGACAGCCACGTAGATGAGGTTCGGCAGCTGGAACGAGTGGTCGAAGACGAACTTCCCCATCTTGGTCGTGCCGGTCTGGTCGAAGGCCACCGTGGCGACCTGACTGCCGTTGGCCGGCAGCGTGTAGATGCCCATCGCGGCCGGCCACAGGCCCACCAGGAGCGGGGCGGGCAGGCCGATCGTGATGCCGATCGGCACGATCGCGTTCGTCGCGCTCGACTGGCTGGTGGTGAGCATCGCGACCGCGAAGAGGGCCAGCGCGAACAGCAGTGCACCCAGGAACGCCGACGATCCGGAGACCACGGCTCCGAGCCCATCGACGATGAGGGTCTGGTTCGCGGCGACGAAGGTGTTGGCCAACCAGGCGATGCCGAAGAGGGCGATGGCGCCGACGATACCGGCGGGGAAGGTGGGCTGCTTGGGCACGTCTGCCGCCTTCACCTTGCAGAAGACGAAGATGAGGGCGGCGATGATGCCCATCACGACCTCGATGATGACCGTGACGCTCAGGCGCACCGGATCGCCCGCGTCGTCGGTGCCGATGACCGGACGCAGGTTCTCGAACAGGCCGAAGAGCACGATCACGCCGACGCCGGCGAGGAACAGCGAGGCCGAGAGCACGGCGGTGGGGGGCAGCTTCTTCTCGTGTGCGTCGGTCTCGGGCGGCGTGATCTGGTGCTCGGCGAGACGCCGCTGGAACTCGGGGTCGTCTTCCAGGTCCTTGCCGTGGCGCATCATGACGAGCGCCGCGACGAACAGCCCGACGATCGACGCCGGCCACATGATGAGCAGCAGCCCGCCGAGATCGACGCCCTGCGGGGCCAGCAGCACCACCATCGAGGCGGTCGCGGCCGAGACAGGAGAGCAGAGGATGCCGACCTGCGAGGCGACGGCCGAGACCGAGAGTGCCCGCTCCGGGCGGATCTTCTGCTGATACGAGACGTCGTAGATGACGGGAAGCAGCGGATAGAAGATGTTGCCCGTGCCGGCGCCGACCGTGAACAGGAACGACATCGCCGGGGCGAGGAAGACCACCGACCTCGGCCGACGCCTGATGACCTTCGCCGCCACCGACACCATCCAGTCGATGCCGCCGGCCGCCTGCATGGTCGAGGCCGCGGTGATCACCGTGATGACGATGAAGACCGCATCGACCGGGGCGTTGCCCGGGGCCTCTCCGAAGAAGAAGATGAGCACGGCCACGCCGACCAGTCCCCAGACGCCCAATCCGATCCCGCTCGTGCGAGTGCCCATGTAGATGGCGCCGATGACGACGAGCAGCTCGGCGATGAGGATCCACACGTTGTCGTTCATGACGAGGGCCCCCTCACGATCGGGGCGCTCCCGGTGAGCAGCGTGGTGGGAAGCTCGGTCTCGACGATCTTCCCGTCGACGGCCTCGACGCGCAGGGCGAGGGGGTTCTCGACCGGGCTGACCGCGGTGAAGAACGCGGAGTTCTCGAAGTGCAGCGACTGGAGGTTGCCGACCGCGTACCCGGTGGAGAGCTCACCGCTCAACAGGGAGGCGTGGAAGAGCGGGCGGCGCTGGTCCTCGGCGTCGTAGTGCGGGCAGAAGCTGCCGTGCAGGAACCCGAGTCCCTCAGGCAGCACCTGAAGCGTCGGGCCGTAGCTGTCGGTGGTCCCGCCTTCGAACCAGCAGATACCGCCGGCGCTGCCCCCGGTGAAGACCACGTTGGAGTCGGGGTCCTCCCACATCTCGCGCATGATCTCGTCGAGACCCTGGCGCTTCCACACGTCGAGCATGTTCGCGGTGTTGCCCCCGCCGACGTGGATCACGTCGAATCCCTTCACGAAACCGGCGAGGTCGTCGACCGCTCGGTGGAAGAGGGGCAGGTGATGCGGCGCGCACCTGTCGGAGTCGTAGGTGGCGTAGAAGCTCACGATGTACGCGGCGTCGTCACCCGTGGCGGTGCCGACGAAGAGCACCCGGGGTCGCTCCTTGCCGGTGAGTCCGAGGATGTAGTCGTGCGTCGGATCGTTCCGCCGCTCCATCATGGCCTTGCCGGCCCCTGTTGCCACCACGTGAGACATGCCCCCACCTCTCCGACGAGTGTGAATGCGCTCAACCTAGTTGCGGGCCTGCGGCTGCGTCCAGAGGTCTTTCGTCCACGACGGGTGAGGGGGTCCGGGCCGCCTATGCGTTCTGTCGAGCGGTCGCCACGAGTCCTTCGAGCAGCGCGAAAGTGCGTGCGCGAGGGCCTTCGGGGCGGATACCGATGGCGTGGGCGAGTTCGAGGGCGAGGGCCGCGTGGCCTTCGGTGTTCGGGTGGAACGGGTCGTTCATGAGTCCCCACGGCACTCCGCCGGCGCCGAGCTCGGCGAAGCGGGCGTACTGGTCGACGAGGATGACGTCTTCGCCGGCGGCCACCTGACGCACGGCCTCGGCGAACTCTCCGATGCGGGCACGCTCCGGGGCGTTGCGGACGTCGATGGCCGGTGGTGTCTGCAGGACGGGAACGGCGCCGAGCTCGCGCACCCGCGCGACGAAGTCACGCAGTGAAGCCGCGTAGTCGTCGGCGGTGATGACCTCGCGCGGTCCGCCGTCGGAGGCGTCGTTCGTGCCGATCATCAGGGTGACGACGTCGGGCTGCCATGACGCGACGCGGCGATCCCAGTCGTCGAGGAGGTCGACGATGCGGTTGCCGCTGATCGCGGTGTTGAGCACGACGTCGCGCACGCGCTCCAGTTCACCGCGGATCAGCTCGTGCAGGTGCTCCGGATAGCTGCGCCCGCCCTGGGTGTGCACCAGGCCGTGCGTGATCGAGTCGCCCGTGATGACCCAGTTCAGCGGTGCGGGTGCTGCGAGCGATGCGGCGATGCGGCGGAGGTCGGATGCGGCGGAGGCGGAGGCGGGGGATTCGGCGTTCGACACGGCTCCGAGCCTATCGGCCGCGTGGCGTGGGTTACCGTGGAGGGGTGAGCCCTGAGTCCGACAGACCGTAGATCGCGGGTCGAGTGCACGTCGTGCGCTCCCCGCATCCCTGTCGACCCTTCTCTCGCCCGCTGTTCCTCGCCCTGAGCGATTCGAGCGGCGTCTTCGTGTCTGGATGCTCCATGCCCTTGCTCGTCCCTGTCCTGGCCCTGGCGATCTTCGCCCAGGGCACCAGCGAGTTCATGCTCGCCGGCCTTCTCCTTCCCCTTGCGGCCGACCTCGACGTCGATCCGTCCACCGCTGCGCTGCTGACGTCGGCATTCGCGGTCGGCATGGTGATCGGCGCCCCGATCATGGCGGTGTTCGCCAACCGCTGGGCACCGCGGCGCACTCTCGTGCTGCTGCTCCTCGCCTTCATCGCCGCGCATGCGGTCGGCGCCCTCGTCTCGTCCTTCTGGGTGCTGCTCGTCAGCCGGGTGTTCGCGGCGCTGGCCTATGCCGGGTTCCTCGCGATCGCATTGGCGACCGTGCGGGTCATCGTCGAGCCGGCGCAGACGACACGTGCCGTCGCGGTGCTGCTCGCCGGCACGACTCTGGCCACGATCGTCGGAGTTCCTGCCGGCGCGGTGCTGGCGAACGCCCACGGATGGCGTTCGACCTTCTGGGCCGTCGTGCTGCTGTGTCTGCCCGCCGTGGTGGCCCTGCTGCGTGATCGCACCCTCGTCGCCGTCGCGCACTCGCCGCGGATCGCTGTGCGCGGGGAGCTCGCCGAGCTTCGGCGTCGTCCGGTGCTCGTCGCCGTGGTGATGGCCGTCGTGGTGAACGCCGCGACCTTCGGCGTCTTCACATTCCTCGCCGTCATCGGCACCGATGCCGGCGTCGGTGATTCCTGGATCCCTCTGCTCCTCGCCACTTTCGGTGTGGGGGCCTTCCTCGGGGTGTCCGCGACCGGTCGGTGGGCCGCCGGCATCGAACGAACCTGGATCCGGGTCGGTGCCGTGGCGACGACCGCGGTGTGGATCGTCTTCGCCGCGTGCGTCGACGCGGTGCCCGGCGTCTTCATCGGTGCGGCGGCCGGCGGCATGCTGTCGTTCGCCGTCGGCTCGGCGCTGATCGCTCGCATCGTCGGGCAGGCGTCGGGTGCTCCGGTGCTCGGGGGCGCCTACGCCACCGCGGCACTGAATCTCGGAGCCTTCGCCGGTCCTGTGGTCGCCGGCATGGCCTACGCACAGAACGGGGCGGCCGGGGTGCTGGTGGTGGCTGCGATCCTGGCGGCCATCGGGGTGCTCCTGGCTCCGCTGCTCCGTGCGCGATGACCGCCCACGACCGCGCTCGATGCGAAAGACTGGAGGCATGACTTCGCCTGCGCTCGACACCCTCCTGGCCCGCATCGTCGAGAGCGGACTGCTCGAAGATCCTCTCGCGGAGAACGGCCTGGTCTACGGGCGCGCGAGCATCGACGCCGCGGGCACCGTGGTCAACGTCAACGTCGACCCGGAGCTCGAAGACGATGACGAACAGGGCGACGACGTCGATCACGATGCGTTGATCGCCGCGGTCTCGCGCATCCTCTCGGTGGGGGAGTCGCGCTGGCGCGCGATCATCGACGAGGTGGCCGCCGACATCGACGACGCGGTGGACGACGAGCCCGTGGTCGAGCAGATCGACCTGCGCGACGACCTCGAGGCCACGTCGGTCGTGGTGTTCGCAGACGCCGTGCTGCTCGCCTTCCTCGCACCGAAGCAGTTCCCGGACTCGCGGATCCTCGTGCAGCTGGACGACGATCTCGAGGTCGACGGCGTCGAGATGCGAGAGCTCGACGGCTCGGAGACCATCGCGTTCGACACGCTCGACGACCTGCTCGACCACATCAGCGGTCCCGACGAGAGCGCAGCGCCGGCGTAAGCCCGCTCCCGTGGAGACCGCGAGCCCTCGTTCCGATCCGCCGAAGCGGCGTGGAGCGGCGAACCCGAGCACCGTGCTGTCGGTGCTCGGGTCCGCCGCGGTCGGCGTCGTGGTGACGTGGTGGATCAGCGTCGGCCCGTTGCACGACGATCCGCGGGCAGGAACGCTGAGGCGGACACGGAGGAGGACGAGCAGGCGATGGACAGGATCGATACCCCCGACCTCGAGGTGCGCGCACGCATCGAGGACTATGCCCTGCTGAGCAACTGCCGCACGGCGGCGCTCGTCTCCCGCGCGGGGAGCATCGATTGGCTGTGCCTGCCGCGGCTCGACTCGGCGTCGACGTTCGCGGCCGTGCTCGGAGACGAGTCCCATGGCCGATGGCTGTTGCGCCCGACCGCCCCTGCTGCCCTGAGCACCCGACGATACGACGACGACACCTTCGTTCTCGTGACCCGCTGGGAGAGCGCGGGAGCAGTGGCGGAGGTGCACGACTTCATGCCGATCGGACTCGACCCCGACACCGCGATCCGGCGCACCGACCTGATCCGCAGGGTCGTCGGCGTGCAGGGGTCGATGCGCTTCGAGCAGCGGCTGAGCATCCGCTTCGACTACGCCAGGGTCATGCCGTGGGTGCGTCAGGTCGGATCGCCCGGCGAGCCGTGTCTGGTCGCGATGGGCGGACCCGATGCCGTCGCGTTGCGCGGTGCACCCCTGAAGCCGATCGACCATCAGCACCGGGGTGAGCTGACGGTGGCCGCCGGAGAGGTGCGCGACCTGCAGCTGACCTGGTTCCCCTCGCACCTCGAGGTCCCGCCGGTGCTCGAGGTGGAGAAGGAGCTCGGCCACACCAAGGCCTGGTGGCAGGACTGGGCGGATCGGATCTCGCACGATGGTCCGCACCGCGACGAGGTGGTCAGGTCGCTGCTGATCCTGCGGGCGCTGACCAACCACGAGACCGGCGGTATCGCCGCCGCAGCGACGATGGCGCTGCCCGAGGAGATCGGGGGTGTGCGCAACTGGGACTACCGCTACGTCTGGCTGCGCGATGCCGCCCTCACGCTCGAGGCGCTGCTCGCCCACGGCTTCCTCGGCGTGGCCGGGCAGTGGCGGGAATGGTTGCTGCGGGGCGTCGCCGGAGACCCCGCCGATCTCCAGATCATGTACGGCCCGGCGGGCGAGCGAGACCTTCCGGAGCGGGCTCTGCCGAATCTCCCCGGATACGAGGGGTCGACGCCGGTGCGGATCGGCAACGGCGCGGCGGACCAGTATCAGGCGGATGTCGTCGGCGAGGTGCTGGTGACGCTGTCGGCGGCGCGGGCGGCGGGGCTCAACGAGTCGGGCTTCTCCTGGCCGTTGGAGCGCGAGCTGCTGCGGTTCGCCTCCGAGCAGCTCGATCGCCCCGATCAGGGGCTGTGGGAGATCCGTGGTGAGCCCCGTCTCTTCACCCACTCTCGGGTGATGATGTGGGCGGCGTTCGACCGCGCGGTGCTCGCGGTCGAGGAGTACGGCCTCGAAGGCCCCGTGGAGCGCTGGCGTGGGCTGCGCGATCGGATGCGCGAGGAGATCGATCGCGACGGCGTCGTCGACGGCCACTTCGTGCAGCACTACGCGACGACCGAGGTCGACGCCTCGCTGCTGCTTCTTCCGCAGGTGGGCTACTGCCCACCCGACGATCCGCGGATGCTGGCGACGGTCGAGCGCATCGAGCAGACACTGATGTCGGGCGGGCTGGTGCGTCGGTATCGCACCGCGACGGGAGTGGATGGACTCTCCGGAACCGAGGGGGCGTTCCTCGCCTGCTCGTTCTGGCTCGTCGAGCAGTATGCCCTGACCGGACGGCGCGGGGAGGCGGCTGACCTCATGGAGAGGTTGTGCGGGCTGGCGAACGACGTGGGGATGCTCTCCGAGGAGTACGACCCGGTGGCGCAGCGGCAGCTCGGCAACACCCCGCAGGCGTTCTCCCATCTCGCGCTCGTGCGCGCCGCCGATGCCCTGGCCATGACGGAATCCCGGACGCGCTGAACAGCCGCGTCGAGCGGTGCGCGATCAGCGTCTTCTCACCGGTGCGGGCACTTCCTAGGATGTGGACATGGCGGAACCAGTCAAGAGGCGGGATCCTCTGGTCCAGCGTCGGCGGTTCTCCGTCAACGCGGCTCTCGACGATGCCTTCTTCGTCTTCGCCGGTGTCGCCGCGATCTGGCTCGCCTACCTCCTCATCACCGAGGCGTTCTCGTGGGGCTGGTGGGCCATCGCCTTCGCGATCGCTTTCTGGCTGCTCCTCGCGTACCTCGTGCTGCCGAGACTGCACTCCATCCTCACGCGCATCTACGTGCCCAGCTACTTCATCGGGCGCGCCCGAACCAGCGACGGCCTGCTCGGCGATCCGGTGAACCTCGCGGTCCTCGGCACGCAGGAGCAGCTCACCCGATGCATGGCCGAGGCCGGATGGACGCGCGCCGACGAGATCACCGCCGCGTCGACCTGGCGCATCGTGCAGTCGACCGTGCTGCGGCGCAGCTACGACGAGGCGCCCGTCAGCCCGCTCTTCCTGTTCGGTCGTCGACAGGATCTCGCGTATCAGCAGGAGGTCGAGGGCAACCCGTCCAAGCGGCACCACGTGAGGTTCTGGCGCTGTCCCGAGGGGTGGATGCTGCCCGGCGGGCACCGCGTGGACTGGGTGGCCGCCGGCACCTTCGACCGCGCTGTCGGGTTCTCGCTGTTCACCCTGCAGGTCACGCACAAGATCGATGCGGACATCGACATCGAACGCGATCACATCGTCCGCACGCTGCGGGACGCCCACGCCGGGGTGCGCATCGTCATCATCCGCGACTTCTCCACGGGCTATCACTCCCGAAACGGGGGTGGTGACAGCATCCACACCGACGGCGACCTGCCGGTCATCGATCTCCGCCACGTCACGAAGGCGCAGCCGACAGCCGCCATGACGGAGCCCGACGACCAGGCGCCGGTCACTGAGCTGCGGGGGCTGTCGTGAGGCGTCCGCTGGCCACCGGGCTCGGTGCCGTGCTGATGTCGCTCCGCGTGATCTGGGGGTTCATCTCGATCCTCATCTACGTGCTGAACTGGAACGCGATCAGGGAGGATGTCTTCGCCTCCGCCGATGGTGGCCTGCTGGTGCCCGCAGACGTCGCCGATCTCCTCCTCGTCATCGGTTTGAGCGCGCTCGGCGTCTGGTACGTGTTCTACGGCGTGCTCGCCGGCCTCGTCTTCGCGGGGGCGAACTGGGCCCGCATCGTGGCGATGAGCTTCGCCTCGCTCAGCATCATCGTCGTCTTCCTGGACTGGTGGAACGCCGGGATCCCCGTCACGTTCCAGACATCGCTCGCCAGCGTCGCCCTCGACATCCTCGTCCTGCTCGCCCTGTCGGCGCAGAGCGCCCGGAGCTTCGCCAGACGGAACGATCCTCGGTTCGCCAGCACCGGCGAGCCACTCGAGTGATGCTGCCGATCGCGCCCGCTTCGTGAGGGGAGGAGCGACGGTGCGCCCGCGTCGCTCAGCTCCGGCCGTGCGAGGCGAGGACCGCCGTGGTCAGCTCGGCGCGATACCGGGCCTCGTCGAACGCATCCTCGTGGGGGAGCAGATGCAGCGGCGGCGGGGTGATGGCCAGCAGTGTGTTGACGAGCCCGAGCGGCTCGGGGTAGCTGATGCGCACGGTGCCGGCCGGGAAGCCGTTCTCGCTCTGCCAGAGAGCCAGGTCGTCGCAGAAGCGCTTGTGCTCGGGGAGCCGGATCGAACGGGCCCCGTCTTCCGGCCAGACCTTCCACGCCAGGTTGTACAGTCCGTGAGCGAAGGGCCAGAACAGCTTCTCCAACGCTCCGACGCCCGATTCGGAGACACGCGAGACCGCGTTGACGTAGTTGTTCAGCTGGATGGAAGCCTCCTCCGGGTCTTCGTCGAGCAGCGCGAGCAGGTACCTCAACTCCGCCTCGTACAGCTTCGGCTGCTTTCGCTCCAGGTGGCGGTGAGCGCGCACCCGCACCGACGGCGCGAGGTCTTCACGCCCGTGCCAGAGGACCATGACAACGGAGGCCATGGGTGCCCACGTGCCGCGGTCCAGGAACTCCTCGGGCAGCAGAAGCGGCACGCGATCGAACATCCCCGCCGCCAAGACGCGTTTGACCGTGGGGTAGGCGTAGTCGGGGGTGGAACCGGTCCAGTTCCGGCAGCCCTCGGCGACGGCGAAGTGGAACAGGGCATCGTTCAGGGCAGGCATGTCCTCAGCCAGAAGCGCGTCGTGCGCGGCCAGCTTCCACGGCACCCGCAGCAGCCCGCGCCACGTGTGGACCTGTTGATCTGCCGGCTTGCCGTCGCAGTAGTCGTCGAAGATCTTGCGGCAGGCATCCAGATACGCGGTCACATCCCGGTAGTGGCCTCGATCTTTCGCGCTGTCGTCGGCATAGGCCTTCATGTACTGCTGCCTGTACGTGGCGGTGATCACTGACAACCCCTCGGAATCCTTCTGCGTGAACCCAGTCTCCATCAGGTCTGCTGCCGGAAGCAGCAGGCGGTCACCGCCGTTTCCGTGCGGCGGTGACGAACCCCACGACGGACTCCGGGTCGGCGTCGAAGGCGGCGAGGGGTGCGTAGACGAGCGAGTGCGGAATCCACGTGCCCTTCCGTGCCGCGGTCAGGATCAGGTATCCGTCCGAGACCGCGACACGGTCGTACGCCTCCCACGGGAAGGTGTGGCTCTGGCCGGGGGATGTCGAGGTCCACGCCGTGTCGTCGAGAGCGACCTCGACCGTCGAACCGTCGGGAACGCCCGGCTTCAGACCCGCCCGCAAGGAGCGCACCAGCACCAGACGAAGAACGAGCACGAGCAGGAGCAGCGACCCGAGCAGGCCCAGGACGATCCACCCCAGAACGGAACCGGTCCCGATGACGAGCCCGATCGCCACCGCCGCGACGACGGCCAGGGCGGCCAGGAACGGCCAGCGCAGGAACAGCGGGCGCAGGCCCCACACGTAGTCGAAAATCGCGCGACCCTCGCGCGCGGCATCGACCGTCCATCGGCCTCGCACGTGCATCATCCCCCCGGATCCGCCCTGGCGATCAGAGCCACTTCTTGTACTTGAACACCCCGAACAGACCGACGGCGAAGGCGACCATCGCACCGATGGCCATCGGGTAGCCGAAGGCCACTGTAGCCCGGGCATCGCCTCGGCGTTCATGCCGACCAGCTGATCTTCTCGGCCTCGCGGATCGGGTGACGTATGCCGTCCACCGCACTCGGACGAACCGGCGACGCACTTTCGTCCATCAGCACCGACGTCCCGCTGCCCCCAAGGGGGACGATCGACTCATGAATCCGTCGCCCGCTTCCGTGCGCCTGCGCGCACCAGGCGAGCCTCGGGTCCTCGGCGTGCTCGGCGGGATGGGGCCGCTCGCCACGGCCCGCTTCTACGACGCGGTGGTTCGAGCGACACCGGCGGGCCACGATCAGGGTCACATTCCGACGGTGATCTGGAGCGATCCGCGGATTCCGGATCGTACGGCCGCGATCCTGGCGGGCGGGCCGTCGCCGGTGCCCGCGATGGTGGATGGCGCCAGAAAGCTCGAAACAGCGGGGGCGGAGATCCTGGCGATCCCGTGCAACACCGCGCATGCTTTCCTGCCAGAACTGCGCGCCTCCACGCGGCTGGTCTGGATCGACATGGTCGGCGAGACGCTGGACCTGGTTGCTCGCAGCGGAGCGGAGCGGGTGGGGGTCCTGGGTACACGCGGCACCAGGGCGGCGGCACTGTACGACGCGGCGGCATCGCGTCGTGGCCTTCGCGTCATGTACCCCTCGGACTGTGACCAGTCCCGGTTGATCGACGAGGCCATCGGGCTCGTGAAGAGCGGACGACGACTCTCCCTGGCCGAGGACCGGGTGGCATCCGCGGCTTCGCGCCTGCACAGGGGCGGCGCCGACGTGCTGGTCGCCGCATGCACGGAACTCCCGCTCGTGCTTGGGCCGGCCTCTCTGCTGACCACAGTGGTGGACTCCCTGGAGTGTCTCGCATCCGCGTGCGTGCGCGCGTGCCTGACATACGTCGCGGGCGGCGACAGCGACCGCGACGACGAAGAGGTCGCATCCGCCATCCTCTGAACGGTGCAGCCTGCTACACCCCCATGCGGTGACAGGCTCCCTCGTGGTCGTCGCCCCGCGAACCTAGCGTCGATAGAGGCGCCGCTCAAGCGCTCTTCCCCGCGCTGAGAAGCGGGGCAGCACACCAACCGATTCGCACCCGGTGTCGCCATGCCGACGCTGTGACAGGAGATGAAAGATGCACAACTCGAACCGACATCGACGGCGCGGGTTCGTGGCCCTGATGGCAGTCGCGTGCCTGGCCGCACCACTCACGGCCTGCACGGTCGGCGTGAAAGCGCCCGAACCCGGCGCGGACATGTCGACGTTCCTCGATGAGATGACCATCCCGGAGCTGCAGCACGCCATGGACGAGGAGGAGCTGGATGCCGAGGCGCTGACACAGGCCTACCTCGACAGGATCGAGAAGCTGAACCCGACCCTCCACGCCATCGTGCAGACCAACCCCGACGCGCTCGACCTCGCGCAGGAGAGCGATGAGCGCCGCCGGTCCGATGAGTCCCGCGGGCCGCTGGAGGGCATCCCTGTGCTGCTGAAGGAGAACATGGACACCGCCGATGCGCAGAGGACCACGGCTGGTTCGACCGCGCTCGCCGGATCGAAGCCGGCGCAGGATGCCTTCCTCGTGCAACGGCTGCGTGAGGCGGGGGCGATCATCCTTGGTAAGACCAACATGTCCGAGTGGGCCAACTTCTACTCGTCGAAGCAGCCGGCCGGGTGGAGCGCCGTGGGTGGGCAGACCCGTAACCCTTACGACAGGGAGCGGACGCCCTGTGGCTCGTCGAGCGGCGCGGCCGTCGCGGCGGCCGCAGCGCTCGCCACGGTCTCGATCGGCACGGACACCGACGGCTCGATCACCTGCCCCGCCGCATCCGCATCGACGGTCGGCGTGAAGCCCACCCTCGGAGTCGTCAGTCGTTCGGGCGTCATTCCCATCACGAGCAAGCACGATTCGCCCGGCCCGATCGCCCGCACCGTGACGGATGCGGCCATCACGCTGCAGGTGATCGCAGGACACGACGATGCAGACGCTGACTCCGTCGATGGGCGTCTTCCCCAGGATCTCGACGACCTCCTCGACCAGGGCGCACTGCACGGCAGTCGCATTGGGGTATGGCGCGAGGGTCATGAGGGCGTCGATGATGAAGCGGACGACGCGTTCGACATGTCTGTCGAGGTGCTGCGTGGCCTGGGCGCGACCGTGATCGAAGGCGCCGACGTGCCCGACATCGAGTCGCTGGTGCCGACGGATCTCCTTCCTGCTGTGCTCACCGAGTTCAAGCACGATCTCAACCGGTATCTGGAGACGACTCCTGGCGATCACCCGCGGAGTCTGACCGAACTCATCGCCTATAACCAGGAGCACGCCGATGTCGAACTGCCGATCCCGCTCGAACAGGACTACTTCGTCATGGCGGACAGGACCGATGGGAACGTCGAGGATCCCGAGTATCGCGCACATCGTGAGATGGTGGCCACGCGCGCTCAGGAGAGTGTGGACGATGTCCTGAGGAAGCATGACCTCGACGCGATCGTCACGATCTCCGATCTGCCCGCGGCCTCACTGCAGGCTCAGAAGCCCCCGTCGTTCCAGAGCAGCACGCGCAACACCTCGCTTGCCGGGTATCCGAACATCACTGTGCCGAGTGCCTTCACCGACTCCGGTCTGCCGATCGGGCTCACCTTCATCGGCACACGCCTGAGCGATGCGTCGCTTCTCTCCTTCGCGTACGCGTACGAGCAGGCGACGGGCGCGCGTCGCGCACCGGCGCTGTAGCCCAAGAGAAGGCGTCAGGGGAGGACCGTATGGTCCTCCCCTGACGCCTGGCGATCAGAGCCACTTCTTGTACTTGAACACCCCGAACAGACCGACGGCGAAGGCGACCATCGCACCGATGGCCATCGGGTAGCCGAAGGCCCAATGCAGCTCGGGCATCACGTCGAAGTTCATGCCGTACACCGTGCCGACCAGCGTCGGCGCGAAGATGATCGCGGCCCAGGAGGAGATCTTCTTGATCTCGTCGTTCTGCGCGAGCCCGGCCTCGGTCTGCCGACGGGCGACGAGCGCGGAGTGCACGGTCAACGCGTTCTCGAGGATCGCGCGGAAGGAGTCGATCTTCTCGTTCACGCGGATCGTGTGGTCGAGCACGTCACGCAGGGAGCGCTGCAGCTCCTCGTCGATGCGGTACTTCTCGGAACCGCGGCGCAGCCACTCCAGCATCCCGTTCAGGGGGTGCACGGCGCGCTGGAAGTTGATGACCTCGCGGGACAGCTCGTAGATGCGGCGGGAGAGAGCGCTGTCGTCGTCGCCGTCGCCGAAGAGCTGGTCCTCGATCTCGTCGATGTCGTTGAGGAGCCCCGCCACGATCGGCTCGTACCCGTCGACGACCTCGTCGAGGATCGCGTACAGCACGGCCTCGGGGCCCATCGCGAGCAGCGCGGGGTTCGCCTCCATGCGGGCGCGCACGGCGGCGAGGTTGGGCGACTCGGCATGCCGGATCGTCACCACGAAGTCGGGGCCGACGAACAGGTGCAGCTCGCCGAACTCGATCGACTCCTGCTCATCGCGGTAGCGCGCGGGGCGCAGCACGGCGAACAGGGTGTCGCCGTAGCGCTCCACCTTCGAACGCTGGTGCCCGGAGAGCGCATCCTCGACGGCGAGCGGATGCAGGTCGAACTCGCGAGCGACGGACGCCACTTCCTCGGGGCTGGGTCGGTACAGGCCGATCCAGGCGATGCCGCCGGCTGCATCCAGCAGCCGGTAGGTCTCGTCCAGGTTCTTGGGGGTCTCCACGCGACGTCCGTGGACGTACACGCCGTTGTCGATGAGCGCCATGATGCGGCTCCGTTCTCGCAGGGGCACGGCGGCAGAGAGCACCGTGCGCGGATTCGTCAGGGGCGGATGACGCCGCCGACGGCTGCGAGGGAGGACGTGCGAAAGCGGACCGGAAGGTCAACGCGTGAGCGCAGGGAGTCTCGACGCAGCGAAGGCGGCGTCGTAACTATCACCGGACATCGCCATCACCGCCTTTCGGGACTCTTCGGGGTCGGACGACCCAACGGGTCAGCATACCCCTGTCTGCTGGGAGTCAGGTGTCCGGCCCGTCGCGCCTTCCCGCCCGGAGCGGGCTCAGAGCGTGACGACCTCGCCACCGCGGGAGGCAGAGGCCTGGGCGGCCGTGGCGATCTCGACCGTGCGGATGCCCACGCCAAGATTGGCGCGGAGAAAGTACCGGTGACCCCCAGGGTGGGATCGACCCCCCCCAGGGTGGGATCGACCCCCCCCAAGGTCAAGAGCGGCGCGGGTGTTATGAGTCCAAGCCGGCGTCGCGCATAAGTTCGACGACTCGCGCTTGGTTCTTGAATACATTTCCCGGATATGCATTCTCGGGGAAGACCGCAACGATTGCGGCCAGATACTTCATCGCATCAGTGGCGACCGCGGCGAGGAGCACATCGAAATCGACGGTGGGGTCGGTCATCGCTTTAGTACCGATATGTCGCATGATGATGTGCGAGATGACGCGACGGCCGTGAACGGCCACTCCCGCTTCGATGCCCTCAGCTTCGAGCACATCGAATGCACTGTCTACCTCGTCGACGACCATGACGGCTCGGGCGAGTGCAAGGGGGTCAGTATTCGGATTGAAAAGTGCCGAGTACACGCCTCGCTCTGCGAATAGGCGGGATACCTCGCGCTTGGCGATGATTGAGTAGTTGATCTTCGGGTGCGCGCATGCTAGCGCCACGGCCGCATCCCTAATTTCAATGACCTTTGTTCGGTCAGTGGAACGCGGGAGCTCCGCTGACCGAACAATGTACTCGAAGCCCAGAACCTGGAGCTCGCGAACGAGGCGATGCTGCTGTTCATCGAGGAATGCAAAATCTTGACTGGAAACCTCGTTCTGCGTGTTCGCGAATCGAGTGATGCTCTGACCGAGCCCTTCCTCTCCAACCGGCACTTCGATGCATCGGACAATAACGAACGCGTTACCAAGATTGGCCTCGAACTCAGTGCCAAGAACCGCTCCGAGTGTCGAGACGGTCTGGGCGCCGTTGACGACGCTCGCGTTTTTCAACTTCAGGTAGCCGACGTCTCGTGCGAGCGCGCCACCAAGTGCGAGTTCGATAGAACTTGCCAGGATTGTGATTCCGTTGTTGTAGAACGCGAAGTTGTCAGGCTCCGCATGGATCGTCTGTTGAATCCCATCGTTGATGTCCGACCTGGGGATCACGACTCTAATATTCTCGGCGAACAGGTCAGCCCCATGGGTCTGGAACCAGTTCGCGATCTGAGCTGCGCTCACTCGCCCGTAGTACATCTTCTGCGGATCGGCCGACTTGCCCCAATCCAGAATCTGGAGGTCAAGGTCAACGGAGGGTCGATCGTTCTCGGCGATTGCGTTGAATAGGTCGGACTGAGCTAGATGTCTGTGCAGCGCCATTGGCTCGGTGCCCGGCAAGTCGTTCAACGAAGACAGAAGCTCATCGATCGGTGCAGTGACGTCGTCGCTCAACGCTTCCGATGCAGTCGTGGCAGTCACCAGCCGAATCCGAGCGCCGGGTGTGCGAAGGAGAGTCTGAATAGACTCTCGCATCTCTGCGCTCGCGTGCACTGGCTCGCCTTCTGCCTTCATCCCAAGGAGAGCGCGTACGCCATTGAGGAACTTCAGGACATCGCCCAACCCCATTGAGCCGCTTCCGTCTTGGCGCCACTTCGACTGCACAAACGTCACTTCTTTTGTGGTCGTGTTGAGACCCACCGCGTCGATGCCCCGATCAGCCCCACCATCCGTCAGCTCGACCAGGGAGGCATCTGTATCCCCAATCACCAAATCTGTTGCCCACAACGCAAGAAGGCGGGAGAGATTATTGACATCGTCGAGCGCCGCGTCCCAGTGGTCGGCCTCGTACCCCGCCCTCAGAAATGTCTCGATCTGGCTGACGTGGAATCTACTCATTGGTTGCCCTCCTGGGATCAATATATATCGGTGCCTGTGCGAGGAATTGAGCGCTAGGCCCCGATGCGCGAGTGCAACCACGGCTCATCGGCCAGCTCCCGAACGGCCGAGAGGCGGGACTCAGACGTGATATGACCGATCAGGAAAGGAGTCGCCCATCATACGCGAGGAGCGGTAAGGCAACTTCAAGGGGCCGATCCAGGTGATCAGAGCGTGACGACCTCGCCACCGCGGGAGGCAGAGGCCTGGGCGGCCGTGGCGATCTCGACCGTGCGGATGCCCACGCCGGCGTCGGGCTGCGGCTGCCGGCCCTCGCGCACGGCGTGCACGAACTCGTCGAGCAGCAGCGCGTCGAGGTCGGCGCCCACCGGGCTCCAGGTCTCGCCGTGCGCATCATGCCCGGCGACGCCCTTGGCGAAGGGGCTGACGGTGACGGTGCCGCGCTCGGCGACGACCTGGAGGGTCAGCCCTCCCCAGGTGGCCGAGCTCATCGGCCAGCTCCAGGAGCAGTCGATCGTGGCGATGACGCCGCTCGGGTACCGGATCGAGACGAGTCCGCCGGTCTCGACCTCGAGCTCGCGCTCGGCGTGCAGGATGCTGTTCGACACGGCGCGCACCGACTGGGCCCGCTCGCCCAGGAGCTCGTCGAGCAGGTCGGCGCAGTGCACGACGTGGTCGACCAGCGCGCCGCCTCCGGCCAGTTCCGGATCGGTGAACCAGGCGCGGTCCTGCGGGAGCTTCCCGTTGTTGATGCCGGTGACGCCGAGGACCTTCCCGAGGCGCCCGCTGCGCAGCTCGGTGATCGCGTCGCGCACGCTCGGCGCGAAGCGCACAGGGTAGGCGACCATGAGGATCACGCCGGCACGCTCGCAGGCCTCCTGCATCGCGGCGGCATCCTCGACCGTGGTGGCCAGCGGCTTCTCGCACAGCACGTGCACCCCGGCAGCGGCCGCGCGCTCGACGAGGGCGCGGTGGCGGGAGTTCTCGGCGGCGATCACCACGGCGTCGGGCTTCCAGGCGAAGGCCTCGTCGTAGGTGTCGACGTACGCGACGCCGAGCTCGGCGGCCAGGGCCGCGCCCCGGAGCGCGTCGTCGGCAGCCGCGGCGCCGTCGGGATCGGCGGCGACCAGCTCGACGCCCGGCATCGCTTTCAGCGCGTGCACGTAGCTGAGCGAGTGCGTGTGCGCGAACGAGAGCACGGCGATCCGCAGCGGGACGGGAGTGTTCATCGGGCGGCCTCCTCGGCGTCGGCGGCGGAGCGTTCGGGCAGGGTGATCGGGGCTCCGCCGGCGATCGAGGCGTACGCGGCCTCGGCCACGGCCACGGCCTCGATGCCGTCGGCGGGGCTGACCCTCGCGTCACGGCCCTCGCGCACAGCGGCGACGAAGTCGGCGATCTCGGCGTAGTACGGACTCTCCTGCGGAGACATCGGCGGCAGATAGTCGGTGTCACCCTCGGGGAGCACGGCGTCGGTGCGCAGCGCGTTGTCCTCGGCGCTGTCGTAGCGCAGGCGTCCCTCGGAACCTGCGACCTCGACGCTCGTGCGGAAGGGCATGCCCGGCGCGACCCAACTGCCGTGGATGTGGCTGATCACGCCGTTGCGGTGCGTCAGCACGACATGCGAGGTCACGGGGGCGGGCACGCGGTCATCGACCGTCGGCGGGTTCTGCACCGCATAGACCGTCGCGACGGGACCGGCGAACCAGACCGCCTGGTCGATGTCGTGGATCATCAGGTCGCGGATCACGCCGCCACCGGCGCTCTCCGAGAAGAACCACGGGGTCTGCGGGGCGGAGCCGGCGCGGCTGAACCGCTGCACGGCGAGCGTGCCGATGCGACCGGCGTCGATGCCCGCCTTGATCTGGGCGTACTCACCCATGTACCGCACGACGTGGGCAGGGAAGAGCCGCACACCGGCCTCTTCTGCGGCGCGGGCGATGGTCGCAGCGGCCTCGGCGGTCGCCGCGAGCGGCTTCTCGCAGATCACGTCGAGTCCGCGAGCGATGGCCCGCTGCGCGAAGTCGGCGTGGGTGCTGCTCGGGGTCACGATGTCGACGATGTCGACCAGACCGATGAGCGTGTCGACATCGGGGACCAGCTCGAATCCGTACTCCTCGGCGATCGCCTCGGCTCCCACGAGAGAGGTGACGTACCCCTCGGCGCCGAGCGCCCGCCAGGCGTCGGCGTGCACGCGGGAGATTCCCCCGGCGCCGATGAGTCCGACCTTCAACGTGCTCACTGCTTCTCCTCGGTGTTCTCGACGGTGGTGTCGTCGGTGCCGGCCGCCTCGATCGGCAGCGGGGTGATCGGCGGGGCCGGCATGTCCTCGATGCCGTAGATCTCGGCGGCGTGGCGCTGGAACGCGTGCACGACCGCTCCGTGCGCGGCGGCCTCGGCGCCCAGTCGCGCTTCGGCGATCGGCACCTGGAACGGCAGGCCGAGGTGGCCGGGCAGGGCGGCCCGAAGCGGGTCGAGCAGCTGCTCGTGCGCTGCGGACAGTCCGCCGCCGATCACGATCATGGCCGGGTCGACCGTCATGGTCAGGGTGGCGATCCCGTGGGCGAGTTCGTCGATGAAGCCGTCGAGCTCCCGCTGGGCGGCCTCATCGCCACCGCGGGCTTTCGCGAACACCTCGGCTGCGGTCGGCGCCGTGCGCCACGAGATCTGACCCGTCTCGGTGTTCAGCCCCCGGAAGGCGAGCCGGCCGATGTCGCCGGCGGCGTTGTGGATGCCGCGCCGCGGGCGTCCGCCGAGGATCAGTCCCATCGCGATGCGGTTGCCGACCGAGAGGTAGATCACGTCGTCGACCAGCTGCGCGACACCGAGGTGGTGTTCCGCGACAGCTGCGAGGCGCACGCCGTTGTCGACGGCGACCGGACAGCCGAAGGCCTGCCGCAGCTGTGAGCCGATGTCGATGCCCGACCATTCGGGGATGACGACGGAGGTGGTCACGCGCCCCGCATCGTCGACGATGCCGGGGAGCGAGACGCCGACCGCGCGCACCTTCGAGGCGGGGATGGAGACGGCGGAGAGGGTGCGGCGCACATCGTCGATCACGGCGGCGAGCTTGGAGGCGCCGTCGGGCTGCGCGGCCACACCGGAGTAGCTGCGCTGCGCGATCACGAGTCCGGACAGGTCGGCGAGCACCACGCGCACGCTCGCGACCCCGATGTCGACCCCCACCACGGTGCCAGCGGCGCCGTGGAAGGAGTAGCGGCGGGCGGGGCGTCCGGCGCCGCCGCCGTTCTGAGCAGGAGCGTCGACGATCAGCCCGGACTCGGCCAGGACGGTCACGGCGTTCTCGACCGAGGTGCGCGAGATCTCGAGCGAACGAGACAGGTCGTTCACGGTCGCGGGCCCGACATCGCGCAGCTGCAGAGCGGATCGCGCAACGATCGAGAGCGGACTGGTCACGGCCATGTGCGGTCCTTCCTTCTTCTCCGTCGTCGGGTGCGATCAAATTAGCACACCCAATTCTCAGATCAAGCTTTGATGTTCTCGAACGGGAAACACGGCTGTAACACGGGTCTGAGAACTTGTACTTGACGAATTATCCCATTGCAGTGTCATAATGAACCGTACTCAGCACGGTATAAGCAAAGGAGCACCATGCGCGTCAGCAAGATCACCGGCGTCGTCGCGGGATTCGCGGCCGCCACCCTGTTGGCCGGATGTTCGGCCGGCGGAGGCAACACCGCAGAGGGTGAGCAGGACATCACGGTCTGGCTCTACCCGGTCATCGCCGACGAGGCGGTGCACAAGGACTTCTGGGACTCGACGATCGCCGACTTCGAGAAGCAGAACGAGAACATCAACGTGAAGTACGAGATCTTCCCGTGGGCGAACCGCGACGAAGCTCTCCAGACCGCGATCGCGGCCGGCAAGGGCCCCGACGTCGTCTACCTCATCCCCGACCAGCTCGCGGCGTACCAGAAGTCGATCGCCCCGCTCAACGATCTGTTGAGCACCGAGCGCCAGGATGATCTGCTGCCGAACGTGAAGAAGTCGGTCACGCTCGACGGAGACATCCTCGGGGCTCCGATTCTCACCAGCGCCCAGCCCCTCATCTGCAACGCCGCCGCGTTCGAGGCCGCGGGCGTCACCGAGTACCCCGAGACCTGGGATGACGTCACCGCGATGGCCCCCGCCTTCACGGAGAAGGGCATGTACGCCCTGAACTACCCGGCATCCGCGGAGAACACCCTCAACCTCACGTACTACCCGCTGCTGTGGCAGGCCGGTGGCGAGGTCTACACGAAGGACGGCGACGTCGGGTTCGACAGCAAGGAGGGCGTGCAGGCGCTCACCTTCCTCACCGACCTGGCCGAGGCGGGCGCTCTCGACCCCGAGGCGCTCACCACCAACGTCCCGCTCGAGCAGACCGCCGTCGCCCAGGGCAAGGTCGCGTGCACTTGGAACAACGCGGTCAACGAGGTCGTGCCCTTCTGGGGCGAGGAGAACGTCAAGGTGATGGCGCCGCTGACCGAGAAGGAGTCCGTGGCCTACGGCACGGTCGGATCGCTCTCGGTGCTCAAGGGCTCCAAGGCGCAGGATGCTGCGGCGAAGTTCGTCGAGTACGCCACCGGCGCCGACGTCGTCGAGCCGTACCTCAAGGCGGCCGGCTACTTCTCGGCGCTCAGCACCACCGCCCCGCTGTACGCGGACGACCCGCTGCTCGGCGAGGTCGAGAAGTACGTCCCCGACACCACGGTGGGCGAGCTCAACGCCTCGTCCCGCGCGCTCATGGGCGTGCTCGCGCCGGAGATCCAGGCAGCCCTCCTCGGGGACAAGACCCCGGAGGCTGCGCTGAAGGATGCCGCGACAGCCGCGGCACCGCTGATCAAGAAGTAACACGATCGGGGGCATGCGGAGCCCGAACTCCGCATGCCCCCGCACCCCTTCACTCCCCCCACGTGAGGTATCACTGATGACGACGGCAACCACGGCGAAGAGGCCCGCAGGGCGGGTCACCCGGGTGCTCGCACGACGAGAGGCGCGGATCGCGTTCCTGTTCGTGCTCCCCGCCTTCCTCCTTTTCATCGCCTTCCGCTTCGGCCCGAGCATCGCCGGCGTGGCCCTGAGCTTCTTCGACTACGACATCACGGGTGAGATCTCGTGGCGTGGTCTCGACCATTTCCAGCGCATGATCGCCGATCCGCTGTTCTGGCGGGCGATGGGCACCACCCTCATCTACACGGTGTGCGCCGTGCCGATCGCGCTCGTGCTGTCCACCGTGATGGCACTGGGTGTGCGCCGTGCCTTCCGGGGCGCGCGCTTCTTCCGCTCGATCTTCTTCCTCCCCGTCATCACCTCTCTCGTGCTGGCCGGGTCGATCTTCGTCTGGATCTTCTCCGCGAACGGTCCGTGGTCGGCGCTGATGGCGCCGCTGGGGCTCGGCGGATCCTGGCTCGGCAGCACCGTGCTCGTGATCCCCGCGATCGTCGTCGTCGGTGTCTGGTCGCGCTTCGGCTACGGGATGATGATCCTCATCGCCGCGCTGCAGGACGTTCCCCGCGAGCTCGAGGAGGCGGCGCTGGTCGACGGCGCCAACGCCTGGCAGCGCTTCCGGTACATCATCCTCCCGGTGCTGCGTCCGACCTTCTTCTTCCTCGCGGTGATCGAGACGACCGCCGCTTTCCAGGTGTTCGACGTCATCTACGTGATGACCCAGGGCGGGCCGGCGAACGCCAGCTACTCGCTCGTGTACATGCTCTACGACCAGGGCTTCCGCTACTTCGACTACGGCTACGCGGCCGCGATCGGTGTGGCCCTGTTCATCATGACCCTCGTCGTCGCGCTCATCCAGCGCCTGGTGATCGGAAAGCAGAAATGACCGCTCTGTTGCAGCCTCCGACCCAGGCACCGGCGACGCCGCCGAAGATGTCGACGAAGCAGCGTCGCGCCTACCGTGCGCTCCAGCCCACCGGATGGGGAATCGTCGGCCGGTGGATCTGGCTGAGCCTGGCCGGCATCCTCAGCTTCTTCCCGTTCTACGCGATGGTCGTGCTGAGCCTGAAGCCCGGCATGGTCGTCGAGCTCCCGGGTTCCCTGCTGCCCTTCCAGGACATCTCGTTCGAGGCCTACGAGCAGGTGCTCGCGGGACAGAACATCCTCGGCTGGCTCGGCAACACCCTCATCTACTCCCTCGTCTCGGTCGTCGCCGTGCTGTTCCTCTCGGCGCTCGCCGGCTACGCCTTCGCGAAGAAGCGCTTCCGCGGCAAGGAGGTGATGTTCTGGTCGTTCCTGGCGATGGTCATGGTGCCGTTCCACGTCACCCTCATCCCGACGTTCATCCTCATGGCAAACCTCGGCGGCGTCGACACGTACTGGGGTCTGATCCTGCCGTCGCTCGCGAACGCGCAGGCCGTGTTCCTGATGCGGCAGTTCATCCAGGGACTGCCGGATGAGCTGTTCGAGGCCGCCCGCATCGACGGCGCGGGGGAGTTCCGCATCTTCCTGCGGATCGTGCTCCCGCTGTGCAAGCCGATCCTGGCGACGCTGGGCATCTTCGTCTTCCTGTGGCACTGGAACGACTTCCTGTGGCCGCTCATCATCGCGAAGTCCAACGCGATGTTCACACTCACCGTCGGCATCTCGTCGCTGCAGCAGCAGAACGTCCCGCTGAGCACCATGCTCGCCGGATCCGTCGTGGCGCTGCTGCCCATCTTCCTCGCGTACCTCATCGCTCAGCGGTACGTGCAGGAGGGCGTGGCCGGTACGGGCATCAAGGGCTGAGAAGAAGGGAAAGCACCACATGACTCAGCACCAGTTCACTTCCGAGGCGGAGCTCGAGGAGGCACTCGCCACTCCGAGCGCCGGCCTGATCGACGACCTCGCACGGGGTGCGGGCGACCTCGTGATCCTCGGCGCCGGGGGCAAGATGGGCCCGACGCTGGCCATGCTCGCGCGCCGCGGGATGGATGCCGCCGGGCGCCAGGGCGACGCGGTCTACGCCGTCTCCCGCTTCGGTGACGCGGCGATCCGCGAGCGTCTGGAGACCGCGGGGGTGAAGGTCGTCCCGTTCGACCTGATCGAGAACGACGACTTCGCATCGCTGCCGGACGCCCCCAACGTGGTGTTCATGGTCGGGGCGAAGTTCGGAGCCGCGACCAACGCCTCGTGGGCGTGGGAGGTCAACGCCGCCCTGCCCGATCGGGTGGCCCGCCGCTACCGCGACAGTGCCATCTCGGTGCTCTCGACGGGCAACGTCTACCCGTTCCTGCCCGCGTCCTCCGGCGGAGCATCAGAAGAGGTGCAGCCCGCACCGATCGGCGAGTACGCGCAGTCGTGCCTCGGGCGCGAGCGGGTCTTCGAGTTCGGCGCCCAGGAGCGCGGTACGAAGGTCGCGATCATCCGCCTGAACTACGCCGTCGACCTGCGCTACGGGGTGCTCGCCGACATCGGCAGCGCCGTGCATGCGGGCCAGCCCGTGTCGGTCGCGACGGCCAACGTCAACGTGATCTGGCAGGGGTATGCGAACGAGGTCGTGCTGCGCAGCCTCGTGCACGCCTCGACCGCTCCGTTCGCGATCAACCTCACCGGCCCCGAGCTGCTGAGCGTGGAGTCGATCGCCCGTCGATTCGGCACCCTGTTCGACCGCGAGGTCACGATCGTCGACGAGCCCCAGCCCACCGCGCTGCTCAGCGATGCCCGGCGCTGCATGGCCCTGTTCGGCTACCCGTCCGTCTCGGCCGAGACGCTGATCGGGTTGCAGGCGGACTGGATCGAGAAGGGCCTACCGATGATCGCCAAGCCGACCAAGTGGGCCGTGCGGGACGGGAAGTTCTGATGGCGGTTCCCACCCTGCGACCGGAGGCTGCGGCGACCCTCGCCCGCGGTGCCGTGATCCCGGCGCATCCGCTCGCCCTCACCGCCGATCGGCGCATCGACGAACGCCGCCAGCGCGCCCTCACCCGCTACTACCTCGACGCCGGTGCCGGGGGCATCGCCGTGGGAGTGCACACCACACAGTTCGAGATCCGCGATCCGGAGCACGCCCTGTTCGAGCCCGTGCTCGCGCTCGCCGCGGAAGAGCTCGACGCGCGGGCGAGCGCCGATGTCGTACGCATCGCCGGTGTCGCCGGCGGCACGGCTCAGGCGGTCGCCGAGGCCGAGCTCGCCCGTGACCTGGGCTACGACGCCGTACTGGTGAGCCCTCGCGTGGCCGGCGCCGACGAGCGCGCCCTGCTGGAGCGCGCCCGGGCCGTGGGCGACGTGCTGCCGGTGGTCGGCTTCTACCTGCAGACCGCGATCGGCGGTCCCGTGCTCGACCGCGACTTCTGGCGCGAGTTCGCCTCGATCCCGGCCGTGGTCGCGGTCAAGGCCGCCCCCTTCGACCGCTACCGCACGCTCGAGCTGGTGCGCGGCGTCGCGGCCTCGGGACGCGCCGACGAGATCGCGCTCTACACCGGGAACGACGATGCGATCGTGGCCGACCTGCTCTCCGAGTTCCACGTGGAGTCGCCCTCGGGTGCGCGCACGCTGCGCTTCGTCGGCGGGCTGCTCGGCCAGTGGGCGGTCGGCACACGCGCCGCCGTCGCTCTCCTCGAACGCGCGCAGCGGGCGATGGCCGGCGATGCGCAGGCCTACCGCGAACTCGGTCTCGTCGCCTCCGACATGGTCGACGTCAACCAGGCCGTGTTCGATCCCGGCAACGACTTCGACGGCGTGATCGCCGGCGTGCACGAGATGCTGCGTCAGCAGGGTCTGCTCGACGGCGTCTGGTGCCTCGACCCCGCGGAGGGTCTCTCGCCGGGACAGGCCGAGGAGATCGCGCGGGTGCGTCACGCCTACCCCGACCTGAACGACGACGCCTTCATCGCCGAGAACCTCGAGGCCTGGTTGAGATGAGCGCGCGGAGGAGTGTGCCGACCGTGGTCGCGGTCGTCTCGGAAGAGCTCTTCACGGAGTTCTTCTCCGACGAGGATGCGGAGCGCCTGCGTGCGGTCGCGGCTCGTCTCGGGGGCACCTTCCTGCGTGTCGACCGCCTCGCGGACGCGGAGCTCGCCGAGGCGCGCATCGTCATCACGAGCTGGGGCGTCGGCCCGTTCGACGCCGCGGTGCTGGCATCGCTGCCCGCGCTCGCACTGATCGCGCACACCGGTGCGACGATCAAGCCCTTCGCGACCGACGAGCTGTTCGACCGCGGCATCCTGGTCACCCAGGCCGGTGCGGGGATGGCGCGGCCGGTGGCCGAGGTGTCGCTGACGTTCACGCTCGCGCTGCTGCACCGGGTGCCCGAGATGCACAACGCCCTGCGCTCCGGCGACGGCTGGTACGACGCGGATGCCGTGGGCGTGCAGCGCGAGATCCTCGGCACATCCATCGCCGTGATCGGCGCCTCCCGCACCGGGCGGGCCTACCTCGAACTGATCCGTGCGCTCGGGGCCGAAGCGCTGCTGGTCGACCCGACGATCGATGCCGACGCGGCGACGGCTCTCGGAGCCGAGCTCGTGCCGCTCGACGAGGCGCTGCGGCGCGCGCAGATCGTCGCCGTGCATGCTCCCACGCTGCCCGAGACCCACCACCTCATCGGTCGCCGCGAGCTCGCCCTGATGCGTGACGGCGCGGGGCTCGTGAATACCGCGCGCTCGTGGCTGGTCGACGAGGCCGCGCTGATCGAGGAGCTGCAGCGCGGCAGGCTCAGCGCCGCGATCGATGTGTTCGACGAGGAGCCGTTCGCCGCGGACAGTCCGTTCCGGACGCTGCCCGGCGCGCTGGTGACCCCGCATCGGGCGGCCGGCACGAGTCAGGGACGACGGCGTCAGGGACGGATCGTCGCCGACGAGGTCGAGGCCTTCGCCGCGGGGCGTTCCCTCGCACACACCGTCTCCCGCGACCAGCTGTCGTCGATGGCATGACCGGGACGCCGCTGCGCGTGGCCTTCGCCGGGCTCGCGCACTCTCATCCGCACACCGACGCCGCGAACGTCCGAGCGCTCGGCGCCGAGGTCGTCGGGGTGCACGATGCGGACGCGGCAGCGGCGAGCGCGTTCGCGGCACGCTTCGGCGGGGTCACGGCGGCCTCGGTCGGCGAGCTCGCGGCGCTCCGACCCGACCTCGTCATCGCGACACCGCGTCCGCACGAGGTCAGACCCTTCCTGCAGGCGCTCGGCAGCGGAGCCGCTCCGGTCTTCGTGAACAAGGTGATGGCGGCGACGGCTGCGCAGCTCGTCGAGGTCGACCGCGCGCTCGTGGCATCCTCCGTCCCCGTCGGCACGAGCTCAGTCCTCCGCTTCGCGCCTGCGCTCAGAGCTCTCGCCGAGGAGGTCGCGGGTCACGATGTGCTCGCGCTCCGTGTGCACGCCCAGCACGACAATGCAGCCTTCCAGCTGCCGGAGCGCGCATGGCAGGACGACCCAAAGCGCGGCGGAGGCACGGCGGTGACGGTGGGGGTGCACGCCTGGGAGATGCTCGACGTGCTGCTGCCTGGTGCTGCTCTCGTCTCGGGATCGGGCTGGACGCGCTCGCGCCACGGATCGGCCACGGCGTCCGAGGATGCCGCCGGCGTCGAGGGCATGGTGCGAATGCCCGGTGCGGAGCGCGAGGTGCCGGTGCAGGTGCTGATCACCGGCGCGCCCGGTGTGGACGCCTACGGGGTGGATGTGGTGACGACCACCGGCATCCGCTCGGTCGCGCTCGATGTCGGTGCGGAGGGAGGTGCGGACGCGAACGACGAGCTCGGGTTCCGCGGCCTGATCCGCGCGCTGCTCGATGCGGCGCCCGCGGGGGCGACCGTGGCGCCCTGGCACGAGGCGCGGAGCGTCGTGGCGAACAGCATCCGTGCCGCCGAGATCGCGCGGGGCGACGCATGAGCGACCAGCGCATCCGGGCCGCGCGCGTCGAGGACGAGCCCGCGCTCACCGCGCTGTGGGCGACCGCGTTCGCCCCTGCGCTCACGCCTGACCAGTGGCTCATCGACGATGAACGGTTCGCCCACACGATCGTGGCCGAAGACGATGAGGGCCTGTGCGGGTCGATCTACGGTCTGCCCAAGCGGCTGCGCGAATCCGACGGCGGCATCGCCGAGGTGCAGGCGATCGGCAGCGTCGCGGTCGCCGAGCGCTCCAGGGGACAGGGCCTCGCCCGCAGGCTCGTCACCGCGACGTTGCAGGCCGGGCGCGACGCCGACTGGGCGCTGCTGTTCACCGGCACCCCGGAGGTGTATCGCTCGAGCGGGTTCGAGATCTTCTCCATGCCGCGCACCCTGGTCGGGCCGTGGAGCCCTCCCGTGTCGGCCGAGACCGAGGGGCTGGTCGTGCGCGAGACCGTCGGGCTCGGGAGCCTCCGCCCACTGCGGGAGGTCTACGAGCGTTCGCGCGCAGGTCGAGTGGTCCTGGCCCCGGTGCGCGGCGACCGTGACCGGGCGATGGCCGAGGTGCGCATGAGGGGCGCGACCCTGTACCTCCGGGTCGACGGATCGGCGCCGGTCGGCTACGCGATCGCCGAGCGCCGCGGCGACGTCGGCATGCTCCTGGAGAGCGCCGTGCTCCCAGGGCGCGGTGCTGCGCGCGATCACCTGCTCTCCGCCATCGGCGCGGACTGGGCATCCACCGGGGTGACGTCGTGCGATCTCGCTGTCCCCGCTCTCGAGGATGAGGAACGCGCGCTCCGCGCCTTCGCTCCCGCGGCCGTGCGGCAGGACGACCGCACCGGGATGATCCGTCCGCTGCGGCGTGAGGCGCGGCTGCGCGGCATCCGCCACTTCACGGCGGGCGACTACTTCTGAGCGACCCGCTCGGAGAAAGCACTGGGGACTGGGGATCGATCGGATGATGCGGCCCGGCCGAACGACCGGACGCCTGACCGCGGCGATGACGCCGCAAGGAGGATGAGCATGACCCAGAAGACGAGCACGACCCCGCAGGAGAAGACCGACACCGCCGCTCTGCGCAGCAGACGCATGCTGCTCGCCGGTTTCGGAGCGGCAGCCATCGGCGGCGTGGCGGCCGTCAGCGCGCAGACCCCCGCGCAGGCCGCCGGCCCGATCGTCGCGCAGGGCAACTCGGGCTCCTCGTCTGTGGCGAACGGCGGCACGGCGACCGATCTCGTCACACGCAAGGGCAAGGACGGCGATCTGGTCCGCACGACCGGATACGCCGCGGCCGGTGACGGGGGCGGCGGGCTGTACCGCTTCGTGAAGAAGAACGCTCCGGCGGCGAACGGCGGCACCGTGCTCGCCGCTCCGAAGGGCGGGGCATGGGTGCTCGTGCACGAGGGGGTCGTAAACTTCCGGATGTTCGGGATCATGGATGCGAGCGTCAACGCCGACGACGCGCTCGACGCCATGGTGAACGATGCGAGCATCCACCGCATCGAGGGGCACAGCCCCCTCAACTTCGTGCGTCGCCACAGGTTCTCGCGGTCGAACATCGCGTTCGACTTCGGCGGGCACCTCATGACGACCGTCGGCATCGAGAATGCGGGCAAGGACGACCCCTTCGCGGCGGTCATGTTCTTCCGCGGCGAGGTGACGGATGCCGTGCAGGAGGCGAAGCTCGGCGAGGTGGTGCCCGATCTGGGTGACATCTTCCCGGTCGCCGACTCCTCGTTCTTCGCGGTCGGCGACTGGTACGCCGCTGAGGTGAACGCGCTGTCGGGCCGCTGGGAGCGCGAGCTGCAGCGGATGGTGCAGGTCACGCAGATCGTCGATGGCACGCACATCCGCATCAACTACAAGAACGGCTGGCCGCTCGGCAAGGACCGCACGATGACCTGGCGTCGCGTCGTTCCGGTGCATGACGTGACGGTGTCGAACCTGAAGTTCCTCGGCACCGGGACCGACGAGTACACCGGATCGCACCCGCTGGCTTTCGAGTACGCGGTGCGCTGCGACGTCGACCACATCGACGGCACCGGCACCTTCTGGCCGCTGATCCAGCGCCGGTGGAACACGTACTACTCGACCGTGAGCTGCATGCTGAAGAACCCGACCTCGGTCACCTGGGGTGGGGCCGGCTACCTGACGCAGCAGATCTACTGCCTCTACGGATACGTCGCCAACTGCCACACCGCGAACGCCCGGCACCTGAACGACTTCACCGCGAGTGCCTACTGCCTGGTGGAGAACTGCCACGGCGACGGCGACGACCAGGGGCCGTTCGTCACGCACGGACAGTACGAGCACGACCTCACATACACCGGCAACTCGGGGCTGATGACCTTCGCGAACTCGGGGGCGGCCTGGGGATCGGCGGCCAAGCGCATCACGGTGCGCAAGCACGTGTGCTCGTGGTTCGTCGCCCGCGTGCGCATCACCGACCTCACCCTCGAAGACGTGCAGGTGATCGGCAAGCCGTCGCTCGCGGGATCGGGCATGCTGTGGATCAACGCCGACGGCGCGCAGCTGCGCGGCTGCACGGCATCCGACACCCTCGTGATCACGCAGGCCTCGGACAACTCCGCGCGACCGACCGTGATCGCCGATTCGCACTTCACCTTCGTCGCACCGGGGGAGCTCACCAACGCCACGGTGAAGACGCCGGTCACGTTCGTCGACACCGTGCTCGACCGGGTCGGCGGCATGAAGATCGCGGGGGCCGGAGCAGTCACGTTCCGCGGCTCGACGCTCACGGCCGCCGACGACGCGGCGCCGGTCGTGACATCGTCGGAGCGGCTGCGGTTCGAGGGATCGACGCTCCGCAACGCCCGCATCGCCGCGGCACGAGGGGAGCGGCAGGCGGTCGAGATCGCGGGGTCGGATGTCGCGATCAAGGGCGGCACCGGTGTCTCGCGCGCCGGCGACGGCGAGCTGCACCTGACGCTGTCCGACAGCACTTTCCGTGCGGAGGGGTCGGCCACGCATGTCGCGGTCACGAAGGGCGCGACCCACTACCGCGCCGTCGGCAACCGTTTCGAAGGCGGCGCGATCGAGCTGGCGGATGCCGCGTTCGGCGCATCGTCCACGCTGCTGCACACCGGCAACGTCGAGTCGGGTGTGACCCGCACGGCCTTCCCCGCCGCGGGCCCGCGTGTGGTGGATACCGCGAATCTCGTGGTCTGACGCTCTCCCGGGCGCGGGCCTCCGGGGCGGAGCATCCGTCGGGAGGTGCATCCGTCGGGAGGTGCATCCGTCGGGAGGTGCGTCCGTCGGGAGGGTGTCCGGATGTCGGACCGGAAAGCCTGTTCCGGTCCGACATCCGTGAGATCTCCCGACAGGTGCGCACTCCGGGGAGACGAACCGGGGAACGCGAACCGGGCAGGCGAGCCGGGGCCGTTCGATGCGTTCGGGCTACGTGGCAGGGATGCCGACGAGCTCGGCGCTGCGCTGCCAGAGGGCCTCGGCGAGGGCGGCGTCGTTCACCTGCGGATTGATCTTCGTGGTCAGCTGGCGCTCGTCGTAGTAGGCGCCGGAGAACCAGGTCGCACCGGGGGTTCCCTCGATGAACCAGCGCAGTGTCGCACCGCCCTTGTCTGCACCGATGAGCATGAGGTGCTTGAGCGGGGTGCGGTAGAGCAGCCGCATGATGCTCGACGAGTCGGACGCGAAGTTCGTCTGCACGGTGCCGGGGTGGAAGGCGACCGCGCTCAGCCCCTGGGCGTGGAACTTCGTGTGCAGGCTCTTGGCGAACAGCACGTTCGCGAGCTTGGCATCGCCGTAGGCCTTGTTCGGGCTGAAGCGGCGGCGGTTGTCGAGGTCGTCCACGTCGAGATGTCCGAACAGGCGGTGGGCGATGCTGGAGGTGTTGATGACCGCGCCTTCGGCCTTCAGCACGTGGGGGAGCAGCAGGTTCGTGAGCAGGAACGGCGCCAGGTGGTTGACCTGCATGGTCTTCTCGAAGCCGTCGACCGTCGGGGTCTGATCCCCGAAGATGCCGCCGGCGTTGTTCGCCAGCACGTGGATGCCGCTGTCGCCGACGGCATCGCTGATCTTCGCGGCCAGTGCTCGCACGTCGTCGAGGCGCGCGAAGTCGGCGGTGAACCACGCAGCGCCCGTCTCCTCGGCGATGGCGCGGGTCTTCTCGACCGACCGGCCGACGAGGATGAGGCGATGCGGGGAGGAGGCGAGCTGGCGGGCGGCCGCTGCGCCGATCCCGTCGGAGGCTCCGGTGAGGACGATCGTCTGCGGGGTCACGGCGCGGATCACTCGGCCGTGGGGGTGATGCGCTCGACGGCCCTGGTCACATGCTCGGCGATCACGGCCTGCGCGCGCTCGGGGTCGCCGCTCGCGATGGCGTCGACGATCTGCTGGTGGCTGCGCACGTGCTCCTCCTGCTCCGCGGGGTCGAGGGCCGCGTTGGCGGCATGCAGGAATCCGGTGATCCGGCCGCGCAACTGTCCGCTCAGCTCGTCGAGGAAGCGGTGCTCGGCGAGATCGGCGAGCGTCTCGTGGAAGAGGCGGTCCTGGCGCAGCACCTCGTCGATGTCGCCGGGGGCCGCATCCGCCATGTCCTGGATGATGGCTCCGAGCCGGGCGGCGGATTCCTCGCTCCATCGCTCCTGCACACGGATCGCCATGAACTGCTCCAGCACGATCCGCAGGCTGGAGATCTCTTCCAGGTCCTGCGCGCTCAGCTGGGCGACACGAGCGCCGCGGCGGGGCTCGCGGGTGATCAGGCGCTCCTCGGCGAGCCGGGTCAGGGCCTCGCGCACCGGGATGTGGCTGACACCGAGCCGGTCGGCGAGCTTGCGCTCGACCAGGCGCTCGCCGGGAGCGAGCTCTCCGGAGTGGATGGCCGCGCGCAGTTCGTCTGCGACCTGTTCGGCGATGTTCTGATCCGAGACGCTGCGCATTCGGTGCCCTTCTCGATCCGCGGTTCCGTCTCGTCGAGAGGCGCGAATTCGTTCGCTCGATGCTATGGCATTTTCCGGATGAGTGGACACGGCCAGGGATTTGCTAGATGCTATAGCAAGCCCACTCGAACGATGACGAAGGAGTTGTCCATGGCCGGGAACGCATCCGCACCCGATACGCGAACGCCGGAGGAGGTCGGAGCCTCCGCCATGAAGAAGGCGATCTGGCGTCTGGGCCCGTTCCTCGGGCTGCTGTACCTCGTCGCCTACATGGACCGCAACAACGCGGGCTTCGCCAAGCTGGAGATGACGGCGGCACTGCAGATCACCGAGGCCGCCTTCGGGTTCGCCGCCGGCATCTTCTTCATCGGGTACCTGCTGTTCGAAGTGCCCAGCAACCTCCTGCTCGAGCGCTTCGGCGCCCGTAAGTGGATCGCCCGCATCATGGTCTCCTGGGGACTCGTCGCCGCCCTCACCGCCTTCGTGCAGGATGCCACCCAGTTCGCGATCGCCCGGTTCGTGCTCGGCATCGCCGAGGCCGGCTTCTTCCCCGGCGTGCTCCTCTACCTCACGCTCTGGTTCCCGCGGCAGTACCGCACCCAGGTGCTCGCAGTGTTCGTGCTGTCGAACCCGATCGCGAACGCCGTCGCCGCGCCCCTCTCCGGCTGGATGCTCGAGCTCCACGGCATGTGGGGTCTGGACGGTTGGCAGCTGGTCTTCCTCCTGCAGGGCCTCCCCGCTGTGCTCCTCGCCTTCGTCGTCTTCTTCTGGCTGCCCGACCGTCCGCAGGATGCGCGCTGGCTCGACCCGACCGAGCAGCGGTGGATCAACGACACCCTGGCGGCCGAGACAGCGGCGACCGAGCAGAAGCACGGGCGTCTGCGCCTGCGCGAGGTGTTCAGCAACGGACGCCTGTGGACCCTGATCGTGCTGTTCTTCGGTGTGGTGTTCGGTGCGTACGGGCTCGGCATGTGGTTGCCCACGATCGTGAAGAGCATGGGCGACTTCTCCAACTCCACGACGGGGTGGATCGTCGCGCTGCCGAATCTGTGCGCCACGCTCGTCATGCTCCCGTGGGAGCGTGCCGCCCGCAAACAGGGCAACATCCCGCTGCAGATCGGCATCACGCTCACCATCACCGCGCTCTCGCTCATCGCGGCGGTCGCGGCGCAGGGCACGCCGGTCCTCGCGCTCGCGGCGCTGTGCGTCGGGATGTCGGCGCTGTTCTCGACGACGCCGCTGTTCTGGAGTCTGCCGCCCATGGTGCTCACCGGCACGGCGGCGGCTGCCGGACTCGCCTTCATCAACTCGGTCGGCAACCTCGCCGGATTCGCCGGTCCGTACGCGATCGGCTGGATCAGCGAGACCACGGGGTCGGCGATCTGGGGTCTGCTCCTGATCGCCGGACTCACGCTGCTCGGTGCGACCATCGCCTTCGCGCTCAGCCGACGGGCGGACTTCACGGTTCCGGCCGAAGCGCTGCTGGCCGCAGACGCGAAGTCCGGGGTGCGGTGATGTCCCGCAGCGATGCGGATGCGCGTGTGCGTTCGGCGAGTCGACGCGCCCTCGTGGCGGGGTTCGGTGCGGTCGCGCTCGGTGCGGCCGGCTCCCTGGCCGCTGCGTCACCCGCGCAGGCGGCTCCCACCGCGGCGGGGGCGAAGGACATCACCAGGGCGGACTCGGTCTCCGAGCTGTCCCGGCGCCGTGCGCGCGACGGCGAGGTGGCGATCGTCGCCGGCTACCGGACGCCCGGCGACGCCGGACTGCTCGTTTACGTGGGGGTCGAGGCTGCGGACATCGAGGCCAACGGCGGCACGGTGATCGCCGGAAAGCGCGGCAGCAGATGGCTGCTGCAGCACGACGGCACCGTCGACTTCCGGGTCTTCGGCATCACCGGGCCCGAGACGGCGGCCGATGACGCGCTCGCCGCGATGGTGAACGACGTCCGCGTCAAGCGGATCGCGGCGAGCACCGACCTGCTGTTCCAGCGACGGCATCGCTTCACCCGCTCCCACATCGAGATCGACTTCGGGGGCCACGTCATCACGACGGACGGGATCGAGGCGAACACCCACGACAACCCCTTCGGTGCGGTGATGTTCTTCACCGGGGTGTCGCGGGACGTGGTGGTCGAGCACCGCCTGGCAGAGGCCTGGCCCGAGCTGACGGACGCGGTGACTGTGCCTGATGCGGCGGCGTTCCCCGTGGACTCCTGGTGGGCGCTACAGTGCGACACGGTCGCCGGAGGCGGAGCCGATGAGCGCGAGATCCAGCGATTCGTCCGGGTGACGCAGCAGATCGACGGAACGCACATCCGGATCGACTACCTGAACGGCTGGCCGCTCGACACGGGGCGAAAGCTCATCTGGCGTCGGATGGATCCGGTCGAGGGCGTGCGCATCTCGAACATGCGGTTCCTCGGGGCCGGTCCCTTCGACGGACCGACGGACGGCTCCTTCCCGGACTCTCGCGAGCTCACCGGATCGCACCCGATCGCCTTCGAGTACGCGATCCACTGCGATGTCGCCGACGTGCACGCCAGTCGCACCTGGTGGCCGGTCATCATGCGGCGGTGGAACACGCACTTCACGACAGAACGTTGCTCCGTCGAGAACCCGCCCACGGTCTTCTACGGCGGCGCGGGCTACCTCACGCAGCAGATCTACAGCCTCTACGGACGGGTGAGCGACTGCACATCGTCGAACGCGCGGCATCTCAACGATCTGACCGCCAGTGCGTACTGCATCGTCGAGAACTGCCACGGCGACGGTGACGACCAGGGCGGGAACCCGTTCACCACGCACGGTCAGTACGAGCACGACCTCACCTTCATCGGGTGCTCGGGGCTGATGGACATCGCCAACTCCGGCGCGCAATGGGGCACCGCCGCCAAGCGCATCACGATACGCGACCACGTCTGCTCGTGGTTCGTCGCGGGCACCAAGATCAGCGACCTGACGCTCGAGAACGTCCGGGTGATCGGGCGATCGACCTTCGACCCCCAGGCGACCATGACGATCAACGCCGACGGCGCCCAGTTGCGAGGGTGCACCGCGGGGCTGCTGGCCATCGGCCAGCGATCGACCAGGTCGTCGCGGCCGACGACCATCGAGGACTGCACCTTCGCGCTCCCCAAGGACCAGGTGCTCATCCAGACCCCCGTCACGGTCCCCGTGAGTTTCGCACGCTGCACGATCACCGGAATCGACGGGATGAAGGCTCGGGGATCCGGAGCGGTCGAGTTCGTCGACTGCCGGCTGAGCGGTCCGGCGACCGGCGCCCCCGCCGAGCTCGGCGGGTCGAGGGTGACCATCCGGGGCGGCACGGTCCGTGACGTCGTGCTCACGGCGACCGCGGTGCGCGACCAGGCCATCGTGCTCGAGGGTGTCGAGCTGAGCACGGAGCGCGGCGAGGGCGCCATGCTGTCGCGGGCCGGCGGCGCGGGCGTGATCACCTGGCGGCTGAGCGGTGTGACCTCCACGGTGCCGAAGGGCGCGGCGCACGTCGACATCGGCGCGGGCATCAACCACGCGCGCGTCACCGGCGCACAATTCGTCGGAGGACGGCTGCGGTTGGCCGCGGGCTTCTCCGAGCCGTCGACGCTGCTCTACAGCGACACGGTCGAGCGCGGCGTCGAGACCGATCTCCCCGCAGACGGTGAGCGTGTCCTGATCGCCGACGTGCTGAAAACCGCCTGAGCGGCGGCATCATGGAGAACAGGGAGGACCACGCGTGAACGACACCGCATCTGCCACGAAACTCGGCGATCGCATCCGCATCCCCCGCACCCGGGCGCGCATCGGCGTCGCCCGGCGCGACATCACCCCGCCCACCGGCATCCGGGCGAAGAACTGGGGCCCCGCCGACTGGGAGCGCTCCGAGGGGGCGCACCGTCCGTTCGAGCTCACCGCGCTCGCCGTGGTCTCCGCCGACGAGCGCCCGCGCGTGCTGCTCGCGGTGGATGGCACGTGGTGGCGTCGCGTCGCCGATGAGCAGGGCGTGCGCGGGGCGATCCTCGACGGGCTGGGGCTCGACCCCGACCAGCTGATGCTCTCGCTCTCGCACACCCATGCCGGTGCGGTGCTGTGCGCCGCCGATGCGCATCTTCCGGGCGGCGAGCTGATCCCGGGATATCTTGAAGCGCTCGCCGTTGCGGGGATCGCCGCCGGGCGCGAGGCGCTGGAGAGCGCGGTCCCCGGACTCATCGAGTGGACCACCGGGCGCTGCACCCTGGCGGCCGATCGCGAGCTCGACGTCGACGGTCGACCCCTCGTGGGCTACAACCCCGCGGGCGAGGCCGACGACACCGTGACGATCGGGCGCCTCAGCGTCGACGGCATCGTGTGCGCCACTCTCGTGAACTACGCCTGCCATCCGACCACGCTCGCCTGGCAGAGCCGAGAGGTGTCGCCGGACTACGTCGGGGCGATGCGCGAGATCGTCGAGTCCGCCGCTGGCGCTCCGTGCCTGTTCGTGCAGGGCGCATCGGGCGAGCTGGCTCCGCGCGAGCAGTACACGGGCGACGTCGCGGTCGCCGACCGGCACGGACGCTCGCTCGGACACGCGGTGCTCGCCGCTCTCGATGCGCTGCCCGCCCCGGGGGAGGAGCTGACGCTCGACGGTGTCGTGGAGTCGGGTGCTCCGCTCGCGATCTGGACCGGGCGGGCAGCCGCTGGAGGGGAGGGGGCTGCCTCTTCGCTGACGAGTGTGGAACTGCCGCTGCGTGACCTCCCGACGCTCGACGAGCTCGCCGAGGAGTGGAAGGACATCGATCCGCGCTCCCGCGAGGAACGTCTGGGACGTGCTCGCAACCTGCGCGACGGCTACATCGAAGGTCCCACCGTGCAGCATCCGATCTGGGCCTGGCGGCTCGGGGATGCGGTGATCGTGGGGCATCCGGGCGAGGCCTACTCGCGGCTGCAGACCACGCTGCGCCGCCGATTCCCCGAGACGCCGATCGTGGTGATGAACCTCACGAACGGCCCAGGTTTCGTGTATCTGCCGACGCGCGACGCCTATGACCGCGGGGCGTATCAGGCCTGGCAGACGCCTCTCGCGCCCGGGGCGCTCGACCTGCTCGAGGAGCATGCGGTGGCTGTCGTGGCCGATCTGCTCGACCGCTGACGGCACTCCCGATACACTTGCTATAGCAAATCTCGACCACTCTGAGGAGAGCAATGACCGCCCAGCGCCCTGTCGCCATCGTCACCGGAGGATCCGCCGGGATCGGCTGGGAGATCGGTCAGCGCCTCGCCACCGACGGCTACCTCGTGGTCGCCGCCGACCGTGTTCCCGGGCTCACCGCCGCCGACAACCCGGCCGGCATCCTGTGGCGCGAGCTCGATGTGACCGACCATGCCGGTGTCGACCGCGTGTTCGGCGAGATCGAGGCGGAGCTCGGACCGATCGAGGTGCTCGTCAACAATGCCGGCATCCAGCGCCATCGTGGCATCGAAGACCTCAGCTGGGACGAGTGGTCGGCCGTGGTCGACGTCAACCTGCACGGGGTGTTCTCGGCGCTGCAGGCCGCAGGAAAGCGGATGCTGGAGCGTGGCGAGGGCCGCATCGTGAACATCTCCTCCATCTCGTCGCGCGGCTCTGCGGGACGTGCCCCCTACGCCACGACGAAGGCCGCGGTGATCGGTCTGACCTCGACCGCGGGTGCCGAGTGGGCCTCGCGCGGGGTGCGGGTCAACGCGGTCGCACCCGGGTACGTCGACACGGGCGTCTTCCGCCAGGGTGTCGAGGCGGGCACGCTCAGCCTCGACACGATCCTGTCGCGCATCCCCGCGAAGCGTCTGGCCGAAGCGAGCGAGATCGCCGCCGCGGTCAGCTTCCTCGTCTCCGACCAGTCGCGGTACATGAACGGCCAGACGCTCTACGTCGACGGCGGGTTCATGGTCGATTACGGCGTGCCGTTGGCGAAGAAGCCCGAATGACGACGATTGCTCGCATCGACACGGCCACGGCCGTGCTGCCGCTCCCCGCACCCCTGCACCTGGGGGCGATGACCGTGACCCGCCGCGAGTACAGCGCGGTGCGGGCGACCGCTGACGACGGCCTGACCGGTGTGGCCTACTGCCTCTCGCGGGAAGCGCCGATGGCCGAGATCGTCGACCGTCTCGTTGCGGTGCACGCGGTGGGGGCGGATGCCGACGACCCCGCCGCGACCTGGGAGCGGATGCTGCGCGGCAGCGCCATCGTCGGACGTGTGGGCCTGGTGCGGCGGGCGATCGGCCTGGTCGACATCGCGCTGTGGGACATCGCCGCGCGGCGTGCGGGCCTGCCGCTGTGGACGCTGCTCGGCACGGGCGACGGGCCTCGCGAATCGATGCTGGTCGCCGCGTATCCCTCTACGGACCGGACTCCCCGCGAGGTGGGAGACGAGGTTCTCGCGCAGGCGGACGGCTGGACCAACGTGAAGATCTCCCGCATTCCGGATCCGGCATATATGCGCGATCTGCTCGCGATGCTGAACGCCGAGCTGCCCGATACGACCGGCCTGGTCGTCGACGTGGGCTTCGGCTGGCCCGATGCCGACACGGCGTTGACCGAGATCGCGCAGTGGGGCGACCCTCGGCTCGCGTGGCTCGAAGACCCGCTGCTTCCCGAAGACGCCGAGGGCGTCGCGCGCATCCGCCGGGAGTCAGGGCTCCCGGTCTCGGTCGGAGATGAGGTCACCGATCCGGCCGTGCTGAAGGCGCTCGTCGAGGTGGGCGGTGTCGACGTGCTGCGGATCGATGTGGTCGCGATCGGCGGCGTGACACCGGCCCGCGAGATGATCGCGTGGGCGGCCGAGCGCGGTGTGCCGGTGTCGGGGCACGTCTATCCTGAGGTCACCGCGCACCTGGGCATCGGCGTCGAGACCTTCGCCCGCGGCGTCAATCCGTACGATCCTGCGCCGTCGTTCATCCTCGGCGGTCCATCGTTCGAGGGCCGGGTGCGGCCGACGGATGCCGCGGGCCTCGGCTTCGCGCTCGATCCCACCGTCTTCCCATTCGAGAGGGACTGAGATGCCAGACTCCCCGCGCAGCTCTGTGAACCGCAGCTCTGTGAACCGCAGCTCTGTGAACCGCAGCGTCGTCGTGACCGGCAGCGGCAAGGGCATCGGCCGTGCGATCGCGGAACGTCTCACCGCCGACGGCTGGATCGTGGTCGGGCTCGAGCGTTCCCCGGGCTCCGGCACGCTCGAAGATGGCATCGTGGCCGAGGTCGTGCTCGGAGATGCCGCCGATCGCGCGACGCACGAGCGTGCCGCCGCTGCCGCTCGTGTCAGGGCGCCGCTCGCCGGTTGGGTCAACAACGCCGGGATCACCAAGCGCACCCCGCTGCACGAGCTCGACGAAGACACCGTGCGCGAGGTGCTCGACATCAACGGCTTCGGGTACATCTGGGGCTGCTCGACCGCCGTCTCCGCCTTCGTCGACCAGGGCGTGCCGGGCGCAATCGTGAACATCGGCTCGATCCACGGACGCTCCAGCTTCACCGACCATGCCGCCTACGAGTTCACCAAGGGCGGCATCGACGCCCTCACCCGCAGCGTGGCCGTGTCGTACGGCGCCCTCGGCATCCGCGCCAACACCGTCGCTCCCGGCGGGGTGCGCACCCCGCACCTGGAGGCGCAGATCGCCCGCGCGGCCGACCCCGAGGCTGAAGAGCGGGCGCTCGCAGAGGGACCGCCGATGGGCCGCATCGCCCGAGCCGAAGAGGTGGCAGCGCTCACGGCGTTCCTGCTGTCGGACGAGGCCCCGTATCTGTCGGGGCAGTCGATCGCCGTCGACGGCGCGTGGACGGCATCGTTCGGCGACATCGCCATCGACCCGGGTTTGCGCGAGCGCTTCCAGCGCTGATGCACGGATGCTGCGACAAGCTGAGGTGATGCGGAGGCTCCGTGGCCCCGGTCCTGCGCAATTTGCGCGACGGGTCGAGGTGACGTTGGATGTGACCTCGGGAGTCTCGCTCAGAGGAGAGGGAACAAGACCGCATGGGCTCCGGTCATGGCGTAGCGGTCGTGAAGCTCGTCGAGGACCGCCCTAGTTGTTGTGGCGCGTCGCATCGACAGCTGCTGGAGAGCTCGAGCTCCCGCTTGTGGGTGCGCCGCGACCGTATTCGTCGCGAACTCTGCCGGGTTTAGTGTCTCGATGCTAGCGTCGCTGAGGGTTCGAGAAGTTCGGAATCCGGCTCCCTCGTCGTTCGTCACGATGGCGTCCGCCTTGCCCATGATCGCGGCGTGTGCGACATGCCCGTCGTCGCGATCATCGAGCTGGTAGTCGTACTCTCTGTCCTTTGGCGCATCGATGGTCGCGCCCGGGAAGGCCTTCTGCATCGTCTCGAACAGGTGCGTGCGGGCGTGATCGCTGTCCTTCGGATTGATGCCTCGCCGGCTATCGATCCGCGCGAGAACGTAGTCGAGCTCGAACAGAATCCCGGTGCCCCATAGGGGTGCGTAGGCTCTCTCTGCGGCGAGTTGGAGCAGGAAGTCGCGCTGGAGGCCTGGCACGAGGGCGCAGGTATCGAGGACGGCCTTATACACCTGATGAGTGTCGCACAGCCACCGGGACCATATTCGGCGTCAGCGAACTTTGCGGGCTTCGGCGAGCAGTTCCGAGATGTCGTCGACATCCGCGTCGCCATACCGTGCGGAGCTCTCCGTGATGAAGGCGTTGCGACGGGACTGGATCTCATCCCGGTAAGACAGGACGTCCGAGAGGTAGAGCTTTCGTCTTACCGTTCCCGGGACGTGTGCCGGAAGTTCACCCGACTCGATCAGTTGCACGACAGTAGGACGGCTGATGCCGAGAATCTCGCCAGCTTGCTGTGTCGTGAGCTCTTGATCGCGAGCGGAGATGCTGACGGATTGTCCCTGACTCAATGCAGCCGCTGTTTGCCTGAGGACGGTGTAGAGCTGTTCGCTGAGCTCGACACGGTCGTGTTCGCCCGCGCCGCTGAGGAAGAAGCTCGGCTCCGGCGCTCCGCCGCGGTGCGCCTCGTGTGCTTCCATGAAGCTGAGCAGTGTGGCGATCTGATCAGCCTGCTCGGGTGCGGGAGAAACAGTCGTGTCCTGGGCACGTACTGCACTCATGATCGTCTCCTCTGCCGCCTCTTGTTATGAACCTGACATTTACAGAGTATCGCCAAAACGAAAGAAACGAAAGAAACGAAAGTAGTGAAGCGACTTGGTTGGGACTGGGCCATCGGAAGTCGTGTGGACGACCGATAAGGCGCGAGCCAGCGCGAGCTACCGCAGATAGGCATCCACAAGCAGCGCGCCACGAATGACCCGCAGCTCGTCGAGGATGCGGGCGATGCTCTTCCCACTCACCGAAGACAGCGCGAGATCGTGCGGACCGAGGGGTTCGAGCTTCCCTGTGCGGATGCGGATCACCTCCCAGCCCGCGGCACGGAGCGCACGGTCTTTGCGCAGGTCGGCGTTTTGGCGTTTGCCCACGTGCTCCAGACCGTGACGGCCGACGGTGTCGTATTCGAGCGCGATCCGGAGCTCCGGGAACACGATGTCGGGCCAGACCTCGGTGTGGCGGAAGAACGGGCGCGAGACCTTCACGGCGTTCATGGTCGGGTCGAAGTCGATCACCGCGCCGAGCTCCGTTCGCAGGCGGCCCTCTGCTGCCGAAGCGGGCCGCGGGGCGCACTCGCTCACGAACGCGGTGCCCGCGCGCAGGTCAGGGGTCTTCGTGCAGAGCGCGGGCGCGGGGCGACGGGGTGCGCGGGGGCGGGCGCGTGCTTCGCCGAGCACGACCGGCTGCGGACGGGCGAGGGCAGAGCACTCGGGGCACCACGCGGAGCGGCGCCGCACTTGTCCAGGACGCTCGCGCTGCTCGGTCGGCGTCGCGGCGAACCGGTGCCCGACCGCGCACTCCCAGCACAGGAGCACGTCGGCTGCCAGCGGGATCTGCGACAGGACGATGCCGTGGTTCAGCTCGGGGTGGTACTGCCGCACCAGTTCCGGATACGCCGCCCACCCGGCGCGATAGGTGCCCACGTCATACGGAACAGCGCGACCGCGGGAGAACTGCCGTCGCGCCCACCACTGCTTCACCGGTTCCGGCACGCGCCGACCATACCGGCCGCCACAGACACCCCGTCTCGCCTCTCGAAGTCGCTGCCGGTGTCCCCGGTTCGTGCGACGATCCGCACGTCGACAGGAGAACGGGATGCGTGGGGAAGCGACGGTGCTGCACGCCGACCTCGACGCGTTCTACGCGTCGGTCGAGCAGCGCGATGCGCCCGAACTGCGTGGCCGTCCCGTGATCGTCGGCGGCGGGGTCGTGCTGGCGGCGAGCTACGAGGCGAAGGCACGCGGGGTGCGCACCGCCATGGGCGGCCGACAGGCGCGAGAGCTCTGCCCTGATGCCGTCGTCGTCCCGCCGCGCATGGATGCCTACTCCGCGGCGAGCAAAGACGTGTTCGCGATCTTCCGTGACACCACCCCTCTCGTGGAGGGGCTGTCGATCGACGAGGCGTTCCTCGAGGTCGGGGGTCTCAGACGCATCGCCGGCAGCCCCGAGCAGATCGCGGCACGGCTGCGTGAACGCGTGCGGGCGGAGGCGGGACTCGCCATCTCGGTCGGGGTCGCGCGCACCAAGTTCCTGGCCAAGGTCGCCAGCGCCGTGAGCAAACCCGACGGGCTGCTGGTCGTGGAGCCCGACCGGGAGGAGGAGTTCCTTCTCCCTCTTCCCGTGGAACGCCTATGGGGTGTGGGCGCCGTGACGGCCGAGAAGCTCCACCGCTACGGCATCCGCACGGTCGGAGAGCTCGCCGAGCTCGAGGCGGCGACCGCCGAGCGGATGCTGGGCAAGGCCACGGGCGCGCACGTGCACGCGCTCGCTCGTCTGCGGGATCCGCGGCCGGTCGACAGTACTCGGCGACGCGGCTCCATCGGCTCGCAGCGCGCTCTGGGCACCCGCCCCCGATCTGCCGAAGAACTCGATCTCATCCTCACGCAGATCGTCGACCGGCTGGGGCGGCGCCTCCGCGACGGCGATCGCGTCTGCCGCACCGTCGTGCTGCGCCTGCGCTTCGGCGACTTCTCGAAGGCGACCCGCTCCCGCTCGCTCCGCGCGCCGACCGATCGCACCGCCGTGCTGCTCACCCTCGCGCGCACACTGCTCGCCGCCGCGCACGCCGAGATCACCGCCCGCGGCATCACCCTGATCGGCATCTCGCTGTCGCAGCTCGACCACACCGACCGTGTGCAGCCCGAACTGCCGATCGACTGGGGCGACGAGGCCCGCCTCGACACCGTGCTCGACACTCTGCGGGATCGCTACGGTGCGACTTCCGTCTCGCGGGCGGCGCAGCTCGGGCGCGACCCTGGATGGTCGTCCCCGATCCTCTCGGAGCACGAGTGAGCGCTCTGCGGCGTCAGGCCTTGAGCATCGAGGCCCGCGCGATCAGCCCGTCGACCACGTCGAACGTCGCGATGGTCTCGGTGGCGACGCCTGCGTTGATGACCTGTTCCTGCGCGACGACCCACCGGGTACCGAACAGCACGCTGGTCTCGATGGCGCACGACAGCTCGGGGTTCTGCAGTCGAGGCTCGTAGAACGCGCGGATCGCGGCGGAGCCGACCACGGGCTCGGGCGCGACACCGGTGATCACGGCGTCCTCGGCGTAGGTCGCTACGAACGCGTCGAGGTCGTGCGCGTTGAAGGCGTCGAGCTGTGCCTGCACGGTATCGAGGGCAGAACGGGCGGTGCGGTCAGTCAATGCGTACTCCTCCGTTGACGTCGTAGGTGGCGCCGGTGATGAAGCGGGCGCGCTCCGACGCGAGCGATGCGATGATCCAGGCGACGTCTTCCGGCTGTCCGAACGCGCCGAGCGGGATCCCTGCTTCGAGCTTCTCGCGGCCCGCGCCCTGCAGCTGGTCGGTGATCGCGCTCGCGACGGGACCAGGGGTGACGGCGTTCACGCGGATGCCCTCGGGGGCGAGATGCCGCGCGAAGCTGCGGGTGATCGCGAGGATCGCCCCCTTGCTGGCCGCGTAGTGGATGCCGGTCTGCAGCGCGCCGACCTGGCCGGCGATCGAGGCGATGTTGATCACCGAGCGGTCGCCCTCGGCGGCACGGAGTAGCGGGAGAGCGCCGCGGGTCAGGAAGAAGGTGCCGCGAGCGTTGGTCTCCAGGACCATGTCCCACTCGTCGAACTCGATGTCGTCGTAGGGGGTGTACGGGCAGACGCCGCCGTTGTTGACGAGCACATGCAGCGAGCCCCATGCGGCCGCGACCTCGGCGATCAGGGCGTCGATCGATGCGCGCTCGCGCAGGTCGAGGCGCGAGACGTGCACTTCGGGCGCCCCCGCGGCGCGGCACTCCTCGGCGACGCGGAGGGCTTCGGCTTCCCGCCCCGTGTAGGTGATCCAGAGGGCGGCACCCTCGCGGGCCAGTTCGAGGGCGGCGGCGGTTCCGATACCGGAACTGGCCCCCGTGATCAGTGCGCGGCGAGCAGTCATGAGATCGATGCTATAGCAAATTCCGGTGAGGGCGAGCGATCGATCTGACGTCGTGCATCCATCTGCTAGATGCTATAGCATCGCATCCATGACCGAGCCATTCATCCTCGTCAGCGACTGCGACCTGCCGGGAACCGTCATCGAAGACACCCTCCGACAGGCCGGGCTGCGTGCCGAACGCGCCGCCTCCGGCAGCATCGACGACCTCGCCACCATCGGCTCCGACGCCGAGGGTCTGGTCGTGCAGTGGGCGCAGATCACCGGCGAGGTGATGGATCGGATGCCGAACCTGCGCATCATCAGCCGGGTCGGCATCGGCTACGACATGGTCGACGTCGAGGCGGCGACCGCCCGCGGCATCGCGGTCGCGAACACCCCGAGCTACTGCATCGAAGAGGTCGCCGCGCACACGATCGCGATGATCATGACGCAGGCCCGCGGCCTCCCCGCCTACGACCGTGCCGTGCGCGCCGGCGCCTGGAAGGCCGTCGATCCCCGCCCGCTCGCCGTGCGCCCCTCGGCCACCACGGTCTCGGTGCTCGGCTTCGGCCGTATCGGCTCGATGGTCGCGCGCGGCTGCCGTGCGCTCGGGTTCCGCGTGCTCGTCGCCGACCCGTATGCCTCCGCCGACGCAGTGCGCGACGCCGGATGTGAGCTCGTCGAGATCCCGGATGCCGTGGCCCGGGCCGACATCCTCACCCTGCACGTGCCGCTGACCGCGGAGACCCGCCATCTGATCGATGCCGCGGCCCTCGCGACCATGAAGAGGGGCGCTGTCGTGGTGAACACCTGCCGCGGTCCGCTCATCGACGAGGAGGCGCTCGCCGCCTCGCTGCGTGCCGGGCACCTGGGCGCCGCGGCACTCGACGTGTTCGCGGGGGAGCCCCTCGCCGTCGACTCGCCGCTGCGCGACCTCGACGACGTGCTGCTCACCCCGCACGCCGCCTGGTACTCACCCGAGGCGCTGGCGGACCTGCCGGTGCACGCGGCCGAGAACATCATCCGCTACCTCGCCGGCGAATCCGTGCCGATCGTCAACCCGACCTTCGCCGCTGCGCGCTGACGGAAGGAACACCATGGAACTCCTGCGACTCGGCCCCGTCGGCCACGAGCGTCCCTACGCGCGGGAGGCGGGCATCACCTACGACCTGTCGCCCCTCACCGCCGAGATCGACGGTGCCTTCCTCGCCACCGACGGCATCGACCGCGTGCGCGAGGCCCTCGGTCGCGGCGAGCTTCCCGCCGCCACTGTCGACGGGCTGCGCATCGGCGCTCCGGTCGCCCGCCCGACCGCGGTGATCTGCATCGGCCAGAACTACGCCGCCCACGCGGCCGAGTCCGGATCCGTGCCGCCCGAGCATCCGGTGGTCTTCTTCAAGCACCCCAACACGGTGGTCGGCCCGGAGGATGTCGTGCTGCTGCCGCCCGGTGCGGAAAAGGTCGACTGGGAGGTCGAGCTGGCGGTCGTGATCGGCAAGACCGCGCGCTACCTGTCGTCTCCGGATGCCGCCCGCGAGGTCATCGCCGGCTACACGATCTCGAACGATGTGTCCGAGCGCGCCTATCAGCTCGACGTGTCGGGCGGGCAGTGGTCGAAGGGCAAGTGCTCCGAGACGTTCAACCCGCTCGGGCCGGCGCTCGTCCCCGCCGACGAGGTCGACCCGCAGGCGCTGCGGCTGCGGTCGTTCGTGAACGGCGAGCCGAGGCAGGACTCGTCGACCGCCGACATGATCTTCCCGGTGCTGCAGGTCGTGCACGAGCTGAGCCACTACCTGGTGCTCGAGCCCGGCGACGTGATCAACACCGGCACCCCGCAGGGCGTCGCGCTCTCCGGCCGGTTCCCGTACCTCCAGGACGGCGATGAGATGACGATCGAGATCGAGGGCCTCGGTCGCCAGCACCAGCGCACCGAGCGGGTGCACCTGCGCTGACCTGCGTCATCCACCCGGCGGCCTGTGTCCGGGGCACGGTTCCTTTCGCTGAGTGCACCGTGCCTCGGGCAGAGGCCGTCGGTGCTGCCGCGAGGTCTCAGCCGGCGAAGGGGATGACGGGGAGGCCGCGCACGCCCGGTTGCACGGCGAAGAGCGAACCCGCCTCGGTGCCGTGGTCGGGACCGAGGTCCTGCGCCGAGGTGGTGATGTAGAGCGTGCCGAGGTCGTCGTCACCGAACGTGCACGCGCTGACCTGGGGTACCGGGAGATCGATCGTCGCGATGCGCTGTCCGGCGGCGTCGTAGCCGTGCACGGCGCTGCCGCCCCAGAGGGCGACCCACACGCTGCCGTCGGCGGCGACCGTGAGGCCGTCGGGTGACCCCTGTTCCTCGGGGATCACGACGAAGGCGCGTCGCCCGCGCAGCTCCCCCTCGGTCACGTCGAACACGTCGATGCGGTGCGTCGCGGTGTCGACGTAGTACGCGCGTCGTCCGTCGGGCGAGAAGCCGACGCCGTTCGAGATCGTCGCCCGCGCCAGCACGGTCGCGATGTTCAGGTCGGCGTCGAGGCGCAGCAGGCTTCCGGCATCGGCCGCGGCGTCGTAGGCCATCGAACCGGCCAGCAGTCGGCCGCGAGGATCGCAGCAGCCGTCGTTCATGCGCACACGAGGGTCGTCGCCCAGCGAGGCCACGGCCCTGGTGTCGCCGTCGACGTCGTCCGCGAGGTAGAGCGTGCGGGCGCCGACCGCCACCAGGCCGCCACCGGATCGGGGGCGAGCGAAGGCCAGGTACTCGTCGTCGATGTGCTGGCGGGTCACACCCTCGGGACGCAGCGCGAGCAGGTCGCCCGCGCTTCCGTCGACCCAGCGCAAGCCGCCCCAGCCCGCCCACCAGACGAGTGCTTCGGCGTGGTGGGCGATCGGACCGGTGACGTTCTCCGGGGTCATGCGTCCTCGCCCGCGTGCGGGGCGGAGGCATCGAGCGCCTCGGCACCCGTTCCGCGACTGCGCGCCACGTACACGGTGTTCGACGACGTGCCGCCCGTGACGGCGTTCTCGAAGTCGACGACATGAGCGACGGCGTCATCGAACACGGCCGTCAACTCGACCATGAACTCCTCGTCGGGCGGGTCATCCGACCACAGGGCGAAGACGCCGTCGGGGGCGAGATGACGGTCGAGCGCGCGCAGACCGGCGGCGTCGTACAGGTCGGCGTGCGTCGGATCCAGCTGGTGCCGCGGAGAGTGATCGACGTCCAAGAGGATCGCCGAGTACCCGGTGTGACCCTCGACGGGAGAGGAGCGCATCACCGCGAAGAAGTCGTCTTCGAGCAGCGTCGTGCGCGGATCGTCGACGAGTTCCGCCGACACCGGGAGGAGCTTGCGCTCATGCCACCCGATCACGGCGCCCAGCCGGTCGATCACCGTGAGGGCGCTCACCCGCTCATCCCGCAGGGCCGCGACGGCGGTGTAGCCGAGCCCGAGCCCGCCGACCAGCACCGAGAGGTTGTCGCCGTCGACCGCTGCCAACCCCAGGTCGGCGAGCTCTTCCTCCGCCACGGTGAACAGGCTCGACATCAGGTACTCGTCGCCGAGCTTGACCTCGTAGATCTCCTGTCCCACCGCGGGCTCGGTGCGCCGGCGCAGAGTGAGGTCGCCGATCGGGGTGGACTGCCAGTCGAGCTCTTCGAACCGAGTGATCACTGCGGCATGCCTCCGTCGTCGTCCGCCCGGGTGGGCGGGGTGCGGGCAGAACCCGCGGATGTACCTGTGCTTCAGGACTGTTCGTCGCGGCGGGGGAGCCGGATCCGCTCGGGCTCAGGGGTGGTGGGCTCAGACACTGAGGGTGCTGCCGGCGCGGAGATCTCTCTGGCCACCTGCTTCTCGAGCACGGTGACCGCGTCGTCGGAGAGCAGGATGAGCCCGTCGAGCTCTTCACGCACGCGCTTGTAGGCGACGTTGCGTTCGGCCTGTGTGGCCGATTCGTCGACGGCGACCTTCAGCAGCTGCTGCGCGCGGTCGAGGCGCTTGCGCTCCGGTTCGGTGAAGGTCGAATCGCGCAGGCGTCTGGCGTCCTTCTCGGCGATCTCGAACGCGACCGCGTAGTCGCCGACGGCTTGCAGATACTCGGTGACCTGCTGCTCCGACACTCTGGCGTCTGCCGAGGCCGGGCGCAGGGCATCCGCCGTCTTCTTGGCGCGCAGGAACGCGGCGGTCAGGGGCTGGCGACCATCGCTCATGGCAGGGAAGGCGATGAGCTTCGCCACGTCGAGTTCGTAGTCGAGCCAGCGTGCGGTGATCTCGTCGTGCTCGCTGAACAGGCGCGCGACCAGGTCGTTCGGGGCGACGGATGCCGTCGTGTCGACGACGGAGGGCCCGCGGCGCCGGGCCTGCTGGGTCAGCGCACGCGCCTCGATCTCGGCGGTCTTCAGCTGCGCCTTCATGCGGAGAGTCTCCAGACGGCGCTCGTGTCGGCGCTTGGAGCTGCGTTCCCAGCCCTTCGCGATACCACCGGCCATTCCCATGATGGGGAAGATGAGCCACCAGTAGTGCTGCGCGAAGTTCCAGAAGCCCTGGATGAACTCGTCCATGATGAGTTCAGCCTACTTCTCGAGGTAGCCGCCCGCGGGGCCGACCGATCCGTCGGTGCGTCGTGCGGCGTCTCCCAAGTCGAGCACGGACGACGGGGCAATGAGGCGCAAGACAGCCACACCAGAAGAGTCGCCGACCCCCAGAAAGTGACGCGACGAAAGTTCGGCACCCCGGTGCCCTATTCTGACGTCGGAAGAGAGACCTGTGGTCCGGGGAGGGAACATGATCGATCCCCGCAGTGATGCGGAGTTGCTGAGCGCGCTACGGGCCGGTGATCGGGGCAGCTACGAAGCCCTCTGGCGCCGCCACGCGGAGGCGGCGCACCGCTACGCTTATCGGCTCTTTCCGGCCCGTGCCGATGACCTCGTCTCGGAATCGTTCCTGACGATCTATCAGCAGGTCACCACGACCGACAGAGGTCCGCAGTTCGCCTTCCGCTCCTACCTGAAGACGGTGATCCGCAACACCGCCATCGCCTGGCGGAAGGACGCGGCGCGCGTCCTGACCAGCGATGATGTCGATCAGTTGGAGCTGCGCGACGGGCTCAGCGTACTCGAGCAGCAGGCGAGTTCGGCAGATGTGCTCGCAGCCTTCCAGGCCCTTCCCGAACGGTGGCAGCGCGTGCTGTGGCTGGCGGAGGTCGATGACGTCGACCGGCCGGAGATCGCCGAAGAGCTGGGGATCAAGCCGAACGCGGTGTCGGCGCTGCAGCGTCGTGCGCGCACGGGGTTGAAATTCCAGTGGCTGAGCCGACAGATTCCCGTCGCTCTTCGCGATGACACGGCGCATGTGGCGCGTCTGATCCCTCAGTACCTGACCGAACCGAACAACGTCGCCGTGGAGCGGGAAGTGGCTGACCACCTCTCAGAGTGCGGGGAATGCAGAGATCTGCTGCAGTCGACGCGGGGTGGCGCGGCACGGCTGCAGGGCAGGACCCTCGCCGTGCTGCTGGGGGCGGCGGGGCTCGGGGCGCCTACAGCCGCCTCACTGTCGTCCGGTACGGCCGCCGCTGCGGCGTTCGCCGGGTTCTCCGGATGGCTCCTCGCCGGGTCCCTGGGTGCGGCCACAGTCGGCGGGATCATCGTCGCGGCGCTGATCGCCGGGCCCGGCCCGGCGCCCTCTCAGGCGGACGTGCTGCCGGCGAGCTCGGACGCCGTCAGTGCCGCGGCATCCGAGCCAGACCCTGTCCGCGCTTCGGGCCCGGATCTGCTGGTCGCTGCTCCGCCGGTTTCGGCCCCGGAGGAACCGACCACCGGGCGTCGGATCCTCGACCCGACCGTCCCCTCAGCGGGGCTCTCCGACGACCCCGATCAGTACTTCCCCACGGCTCCGACCCGGCCGCAGCCCGCCGATCCGCGTACGCCGGGACCTGGCACTGATCCAGAGTCCCCGTTGTCTCCGGGGGTTGCCAACCCCACCACCTTCTCAGGTCACCTCTCCCCTGTCATCGCGGGACAGACAACGCCGGGCGAGAGCATCGTCGTCTCCCTGGACTCTCAGCGCTACACACCCACGGTCGCCGACGACGGCACCTGGAGCTTCGACACCCGCGCGTTGCAACTCGACGCAGGAACCTACGCCTACGAGGTGTGGTCATACGACGAGACTTCGCAGTCGGCCGTCACATCGGGCACCTTCACCGTGCTCCCGATTCAGGTGCAGGGCTTCGAAGAGCTGACCGGATTCGAAGACATGAGGGTCGAAGAGGCACAGACCACCGGTGTGGTCATCGCGGTCACGGGGCCGCCGAACGGGCGAGTGTTCATCACCTCGATGGAGGGGCACTCCGCGACCATCGACCTGGATCAGAACGGATACACGCGCAAGCGACTCCTGATGGATGCAGCGGGGTGGTACTACTTCACCATGCGGGTGCTCGACAGCGACGGGTACTGGGGGCCGGCGTATGAGAAGGCCGTGGATGTGTACGACCCCGACGTCATCTTCGACCCCTGGGGCGAGGGGCCGGACAGCATGACCTTCGACTTCGTCGATCCGTGAGTCGCGCCACGATTCCGGGGATCTGCACTCCTTCTCGGCGGGATCGTGGGGTCCTCTCCGGCTCCACGACCCCGGCTCATTCGGTGATCATGCAGGGCCCCTCGTGTGGCGAAGGATCCGCGTACCCGTCAGCCCAGGCGATCTGCGCCAGTTGGAGCTTCGAGCGGGCAGGGCGACCCGCCGATGTGAACTTGTCGCGCACGCGATTGAGGTACTTCCTTGCCGTGTCGTGGCGGATGCCCATGGCATCGGCCGCTTGACCGATGGTCATGCCGTTCACGTAGAGCGCGAGCACTCGCGCCTCCTGGGCGCTCAGACGCGTTCCCGGGGAGCCGGGTTCGACGATGTCGTGCGCGGGGGACGTCATGATCGTGCCTCCCGTCAGGGGGACGTCATGATCGTGCCTCCCGTCAGGACGATGGTGGCGGCGACGACGAAGTCGTCTTCCGAGTCGGCGGTGGACACGAACCCGTCGGTGCCTGCGGCCGCGACACGCCGGGCAGTCGTTCGCGTACCCGGCGATGTGAGAGCGAGCACGCGGATGCCGGCCTCGCGCAGAGCCGTGAGCGCGGACAGATCGTTCGACGCGAGCGGATCGAAGGGGAGCGAGAGCACGAGTAGATGAGGCCATCGAGTTCTTTCGGTGTGGCGCAGCCACCCCAGGAAACCGCGGAGCGTGGGGCAGACCTCAACGACGTCGAGGCCTGAGATCCCCGACAGCAGCTGTTCGATGCGGGAGCGCTGCAAGACGAGCTCGTCGACGACTGCGGCGCGACGTGTATGGCTCATGCTCTCGAGCTCGTTCAGCGTCGAGGCAACCGTCGAGTCGGCTGTCGTCGTGCGCCGATCAAGAACTCTCACACAGAGAAGGTGTGCGAGAGTCGCAAAAAGTGACGCCGAGATTGACGTCCTTTCGGGATCGACAGCCATCCACGCACGGGGTTCGCGCGGCGACAGGTCCTCGGCGGGCTCGGATTCATCGACGGCATCATGAATCCGAGCACCGCCGAGGACCTCGACGCCCGGGTCTGGAGCGATTCGCAGTATCTCGACACGCATTGGGTGCTGCGCCGCATGCGTGTGTCGGGAGACTTCGGGCGGATGCCGTCTGGTCGGCAGGAGCGCGCTGTCGGTCGCCGGCGCGACACCGGCGCACCTCTGTCCGGGGGAGGCGAGCGGGACGAGATCGATCTCGAGGGACGCGGCGTCCCGGTCGCCTCAGGGCCGATTGTCGGCCTCGCCACTCCGTAGAGAGGCGAGGCCGACACGGCTCGTCAGTCGGCGTCGATGGTCTTCCGCCGTGCGCGTCCGACGAGCAGGATCATCGCGCCCAGGGCGAGCAGCACGCCGGCCGCGCCGACGGCGATGCCGGGAAGGTCGCCACCGGTCGTGGCCAGCTGTCCCTTCGCGCCCGGGGTCGCCGTCGGCGTCGTCGGGGTCGTCGGCGTCACGGGCGCCTTCTCGATGGTGACGGTCTGTGCGGCGTCGTCGATGTCTTCGTGCACGGCGATCGGGTCGCCCGTGGTGTCGGTTCCTTCGTAGAGGCGCTCGAAGGCGACGAGCGTGCCGCCGGCGTAGCCGACCGGGACGGTGAAGGTGACGTCGATGGAGCCGTTCGCGGTCTCCGGGGTGAAGGTGATGGACCCGGTGATGCCGGTGGCGGTGCCGTCGGCCTTGTTCTGCAGTTCGCCGGTCACGGTGTACTCGGTGCCGGGGGTGAGGTTCTGGTAGGCGACGGTGTCGATGACGGTGCCGCCGTTCCAGGGCAGGATCCGGTCGCCGTCAGCGGAGTCGACCAGTGAGGTCCCGATGGAGGGGGCCGGTACTGCCGTGGTGACCCACTCGACGGTGGCATCGTCGGTGGTCGTCGCCGTGCTCGGTGCGACCAGGATGATCGTCTGCGCGTGGTCATCCGCCGTGGGCGTCGGTGAGTTGCTCGTCGGTACCGAGACGATCTTCCCGGTGCCGCTCAAGCCCTCCGCCACCACGGACACGGTCGCCGAACCTGCGGCGGTCGACCCGCGAAGGTCGAGGTACAGCGTCTGACCGTCGACGACGGCGTTCGCGTCGATCGCGTTCCCGCTCGCATCCACGAGTGACACCGCAGGGTCGGCCGTCACACTGACGGTGGGCTGGTCGGTGGTCACCAGGAAGGGGCCGACCAGTGAGTCGGCGGTCTGCGGGGCGCTGGGGGCGTCGATGCTGGCAGTGACTGCGAAATCGGCCGGGGTCATCCCCGTGCTCGCGTTCGCACCGTTCACCAGGTGCCAGTAGGCGGCTTCCGAATCCGGAGTCTCCCACGCCCACGCCGCGTCGAAGTTGAGGTCGGTGTAGCGCCAGACCGCGTACTGGGTGGCCTCGATCGCGTCATTGCGGGAGATGCCGGGGGCACCCGCCGCAGCGCCGAACTCCTCGAGGCTCAGTGCGGGGTAACCGTGGGCCAGCACCCAGAGCACCTTCCCTTGGATCACGGGATCGGTGAAGTAGTTGCTGCCGAGGTAGTCCTCGGCGTTGCCGACGTACCCCTCGAGCTGCGTCCTTGAAGAGACGGGGTTCTCGATGCAATACGCCCAGAAGTCGGGGTCGCCGACGGCTGGGACCTCGGCCCAGATCGGGAACATCCCCGTACCGGAGTATCCCTGCTTGCTGCCGATGTAGACCGAATCCCCTGCGTCGACCGATGCTGAAGCCGCCAGGGGGGCGATCAGCCCGCCCAAGGCGAGCACGCTCGCACCGATCCAACTTCCGAGTCGGCCCCGAATCTTCTTATGTTCCTTCACGCTGCACTCCCTGCGATCGCGCCCCTGAGCTCTCCCGGGCGGGTCAGTTCAGGGGCATTCCTAATTGACGGTCATCGGAGAACAGGGGGAGTGTTCCGCGATTCCTTCTTAAGGAGTGCGGGACCGGCGAAAGGTGACGGCGTTCAGCAGCCTTCTTTCCTGGTCAGCAGGTTTCGATCGGCGCGCCGCGTGCACAGCTCCGGATCTGCGCGCCCACACTTTGACGGATGCCGCCCCGCCTCGGCGTGTCCAGGTCGATCTCCGAAGCTTGTGCGCGCCACACGTGAACGCGCGCGGCCGCGACCCGACTCAGTGCCCGAGCTTCTCCGCGCACGCGACGCAGTGCTCGGCGAATGGGCGCACGGCCAGGCGCTCCGCGGGAATCGGCTTCCCGCAGTTCGCGCACCTGCCGTAGGCGCCGGCATCCATCCGGGCCAGCGCGTCGTCGACCTGGTGGAGTTCGGATGCTGCGGCCTCGGCAAGCCCGGTCAGGCGCGACCACTCCGACGAGAGTGTTACGCCCTCGGGGTCGTGCTCGTCGTCGTCGTTCGAGCCCGCCCGGTCATGCGTGAGCTCGGCCAGCATCAGCGACGTGGATGCTACGCGCGCCTCGGCCCGCGCACGGAGGCCCGTGAGGAGGGCGCGAAGGTCGGTGGTCATCCGCCCACTCTATGCACGGTCACCTCTTCGGGAGGAGGCATCACCTCGGGAGGAGATCTCCGCCCCGGGAGGAGGCACCGCGGGGGTTCATGCGCCCGAAAGGCGAAAGTCCTCCCGAAGGCAGCGGGCGTCTCAGCCGAGGAGCAGCGTGATCACGGTCGCGCCGCCACCGCCGAGGATGAGCGCGATGATGACGGTCCACGCCACGATGCGCATGCGTCGGTTGCGCTTCTCGCCGAGGTCGCCGTAGTCCTCGTCGTTCGAGTCCTGACGGCTCACGTCGCTCATGCGCTGACCTCGGTGACGGTCGGGCCGAAGTACGACGGGAGGGTGGCCTGCGAACGCTCGCGCAGTTCGGCGGCCGTCACGGTGAAGACGCCCTGAACCTCGAGCTTCGCGCCTTCGCTGTCGGTCACGCCGATGCGCATCACCGGGTAGTCGCGTCCTTCGCACAGACCGCGGAACTTCACGTCGTCTTCGCGGGGCACGGTCACCAGCACGCGGCCGGTCGACTCCGAGAACAGGGCGGATGCAGCATCCACACCGTCGCGCTCGATGATCTCGTTCAGCCAGACGCGGGCGCCGACACCGAAGCGCATGACGCCCTCGGCGAGAGCCTGCGCGAGGCCGCCTTCGGAGAGGTCGTGGGCCGAGGAGATCAACCACTCGTCGCGAGCCGCCGACAGCAGACCGGCGAGACGCTTCTCACCAGCGAGGTCGACCTTGGGGGGCAGGCCGCCGAGGTGCTGGTGCACCACATCGGCCCAGGCCGAACCCGAGAGCTCGGTCGAGGTGGTGCCGAGCAGGTAGATGTTCTGGCCCTCGTCCTGCCATCCGGAGGGGATGCGGCGCGAGACGTCGTCGATGATGCCGAGCACGCCCACGAGCGGAGTCGGGTGGATCGGCACGTCGCCCGTCTGGTTGTAGAACGAGACGTTGCCGCCGGTGACCGGGGTGCCCAGCTCGTAGCATCCGTCGGCCAGGCCGTCGACCGTCTGACCGAACTGCCACATGACCTCGGGGTTCTCGGGAGAGCCGAAGTTCAGGCAGTCGGTGATCGCGGTGGGAACGGCGCCGGTGACGGCGACGTTGCGGTACGCCTCGGCGAGGGCCAGCTGCGCACCCGCGTAGGGGTCGAGCTGGCAGTAGCGGCCGTTGGCGTCGGTCGAGACGGCGAAGCCGAGACCCGACTCCTCGTCGACGCGGATCATGCCGGCGTCGTCGGGGAAGCTCAGGGCGGTGTTGCCGAGCACGTAGTAGTCGTACTGGTTGGTGATCCAGCTCGTGTCGGCCAGGTTCGGCGACGCGACGAGGTTCAGGAACTGCTCGCGCAGCGTCTCCGGGTCGTTCGAGCGGGGAAGGTTCTCCGCGGCATCCGACTGCAGTGCGTCGATCCACGTCGGGTAGGCGACCGGGCGGTCGTAGACGGGGCCGTCGACCGCGACGGTCGAGGGGTCGACGTCGACGATGCGCTCGCCCTGCCAGTCGATGATGAGGCGTCCGTCGCCGGTGACCTCGCCGAGCACGGAGGTCTCGACCTCCCACTTGTTCACGACCTCGAGGAATGCGTCGAGCTTCTCGGGGGCGACGATCGCCATCATGCGCTCCTGCGACTCCGACATGAGGATCTCCTCGGCCGTGAGCGTGGGGTCGCGCAGCAGCACGTTGTCGAGGGAGACCTTCATGCCGCTGTTGCCGTTGGCCGCGAGCTCGCTGGTCGCGCAGGAGATGCCGGCCGCGCCCAGGTCCTGGATCGCCTCGACGAGCTCGCCGCGGTACAGCTCCAGGCAGCACTCGATGAGCACCTTCTCGGCGAACGGGTCGCCCACCTGCACGGCGGGACGCTTGGTCGGACCGGTGGAGTCGAAGGAGTCGGAGGCCAGGATGCTCGCGCCGCCGATGCCGTCGCCACCCGTGCGAGCGCCGAACAGCACGACCTTGTTGCCGACGCCGGTCGCGTTGGCGAGCTTGAGGTCTTCGTGACGCAGCACGCCCACCGCGAGCGCGTTCACGAGGGGGTTGGCCTGGTAGACGGAATCGAACACCGTCTCGCCGCCGATGTTCGGAAGGCCCAGGCAGTTGCCGTAGAAGCTGATGCCGCTGGTCACGCCGTGCACGACGCGGGCGGTGTCGGGGTGGTCGATCGCACCGAAGCGCAGGGCGTCCATGACCGCGACCGGGCGGGCGCCCATCGAGATGATGTCGCGGACGATGCCGCCGACACCGGTCGCCGCGCCCTGGAAGGGCTCGATGAACGACGGGTGGTTGTGCGACTCGGCCTTGAAGGTGACGGCCCAGCCCTCGCCGACGTCGACGACGCCCGCGTTCTGGCCCATGCCCACCATGAGGCGTTCCTTCATCTCGTCGGAGACCTTCTGGCCGAAACGACGCAGGTAGTTCTTGGACGACTTATAGGAGCAGTGCTCCGACCACATGACGGAGTACATCGCCAGCTCGCCCGAAGTGGGGCGGCGTCCGAGGATCTCCTTGATGCGCGCGTACTCGTCGGGCTTGAGTCCGAGAGCCGCGTACGGCTGCTCCTTCTCGGGCGTCGCGATCGCGTTCTCGACAGAGTCGGGGACGTGCTGGTGGGAAGGTGCAGGGGCGGTGGTCACGCGCACTCCAAAGGAAGGGGCCGGCGGGGCAGGTTCAGTCTACCGGCGCGGCGTCCGACAGGATTTCGGCTGAAGGAGCACGTGAACCCGCCGCCTTCATCGAATCGTTGTATGAAACACCCAGGCTTTCCGCCCTGGTGATCCTAGGGTGGCGATATGCGCCTGCGTCTCCTTGCTCCTCTCGGCCTCGCGACCGTCTTGGTCATGGCCGGATGCACTCCTGTCCCCGACGTATCGCCGAGTCCCTCCGCCTCCGCGCCGGATCCGACGCCGACACCCACAGAGGAACCCATCGTGGCTCCCGAGGCGGCGTTCGATGTGACGTGCTCCGACGTGAACAGCGCCGTCGCGGGCGTTCTGGGTGCGTCTGTCGGCGGGGAGAAAGACGTCCTGGGCCTGACATCCACACCGATCTGGTATCCGGGGCCGGCGCAGTACATGATGCAGCAGGCCGGAGGGATAGCGTGCTCGGCGGGCGACCCCGTGCAGTTGGACCCCAACTCGACCTCCCCCGCGGACTGGAGTCTCGCGGTCGTGCCTGGTGCGCAGGCGATCATCGACGGTGCGGCGGAGCGTGGCGCGAGCGACATCCCCGGAGACGGCATCCGGTGCTACACGGGCTCGTGCACCATCGAACTTCGCGACGGCGACGTGCTCATGACCGGTTCGTTGCGGTCCTCCGCATTGGTCGAGAGCGATGCCGACCGTGTTCGCGAGGCGATGGCGGGAGTTCTGGCATCGGCCGTCGCAACCCTTCGCGACTTCGAGCCCGGTCAGAGCAAGATCGCGGGGGCACGATGCGAGACGCTGCTCACCGCGCAGGAGGCGTCCGAGATCCTGGGCAGGGAAGTCGTGATCATGGACTACACCGAGCTCGGGGGGTGGGGAACGGCCGCGGAGATCTACTTCGCGAGTGAAGGAGCGCAGTACTGCATGTACGCGACGGGGCCGGACCCGTACGGCGATCCCACGCTGGTCGCACTCACCACCCTTCCCTCCGGTGCGTGGGCGTTCGAGAAGCTCGATGCCGGGAGCCCGGTCTCCCTCACCGGCGCGGACTCCGCCCTCACGGGAGTCGACTTCTACGGCCGGACGGTGCTCGACGCTCGTGTCGGTGCCGACTGGCTGCGGTTCACCGTTCCCGTCGGGGAAGACGCATCCTCCGTCACGTCCGTCGCGGAGGCGACCATCGAGCATCTGACCCGGGGCCGTCCCGCCCCGCAGTGATTCCCTGTGGGGTCCGCACGACGGATGTGCCGGATGCAGGGAGCGGGGACGGATGCAGGAAGACTCGCCGCGTTCTGCTCCTGCATCCGTCCGATCTCCCGACGGATGAACCGCCGGGAATCGCCGTCACGCACGGAAACGTGAAATGCGACGGCGCGGGGCCGTCCGTAGATTGGTCGGACCCCGCTGTGAATGGAGTTTCCTGTGTCCGAGATCCGCGCCCTGCGCCCCTCCTGTACCGACGCCGTCGGCTGAACCGGCGGGAACCCAGATCATGACCGCGGACCGTTCCTCGCACGCGTTGCATCCGTTCGATGCGCGTACCCGTCTCTTCCTCGATCGGCCGCAGAGTCGTAAGTGGAGTCTGCATCCCGGCCACATCGGGGCGTGGGTGGCGGAGATGGACTTCGGGGTCGCTCCCGAGATCGCGGAGGCGCTGCACCGGGCGATCGATGGCGAGAACCTCGGCTACCTCTCGCCCCCGCAGGCGACGGAGCTGGGAGAGGCGACGGCTGACTGGATGCGCGACGAGTACGGCTGGGTGGTCGACCCGGAGCGGGTGCATCCGGTATCGGATGTGATGGCGGCTCTCGGGGTCGCGGTGCAGGAGTATGCGCCGGCGGGTTCGCCCGTGATCGTGCCGACTCCTGCGTACATGCCGTTCCTGACATACCTGCCGGCGATCGGGCATCCGGTGATCGAGGTGCCAGGTGTCGAGATCGACGGGCGCTGGCAGCACGACCTGCAGCGCATCGACGAGGCCTTCGCCGCGGGGGCGCGGACACTCGTGCTCTGCAACCCGCACAACCCCACCGGCACGATCGTCGGTCGGGAGGAGCTCGAGGCGATCGCTCAGATCGTGGAGCGGCACGGCGGGCGGGTGTTCGCGGATGAGATCCACGCCCCGCTGCGGTACGACGGTGCGCCGTTCGTGCCCTACGCGTCGGTGTCGCCGGCGACGGCCGCGCATACGGTCACGGGGACGAGCGCATCGAAGGCGTGGAACATCCCGGGGTTGAAGACCGCGCAGCTGATCACCTCGAACGATGCGGATCAGCAGCTCTACACGCGGTTCGGGTTCGCGGTGCAGCACGGCGCGGCCACCCTCGGCGTCGTCGCCTCGACGGCGGCGTATCGGTCGGGAAAGCCGTGGCTGACGGACGTGATCGAGTACCTCGACGGGTCGCGGCGGCAGCTCGCGTCGCTGGTGGACGAGCATCTTCCCGGCGCCGTGTATCGCGTGCCCGAGGCGACATACATCGGGTGGATAGACATGTCCGCGCTCGGGATCACGGGTTCCCCGGCAGCGTTCTTCCGTGAGCAGGCCGGGGTCGTGCTGACCGAGGGACGCCTGCTCGGGCGTGGTGCGGAGGACCATGCGCGGATCGTGTTCGCGACGCCTCGTCCGGTGCTCGACGAGGCGTTCGCGGCGATGGGCGCTGCCGTGCGTCGGGCCGGTCTCGCGGCCTGACATCCGGCGCTCTCGAGCGATGCTGTCGAGGCTGTCAAGGGTCTCCTCGATGTCGGTGGCCTGACGTAGAAAGGGAGACGAGAGAAGGGATCCCCATGGCTGCAGGCGACATCGAGACGTTCCACCGCAACGGCATCTGGTTCAACCGCATCGAGGGCGAATCGCAGACGTTGGGCAGCAGTTTCATGAGCGAGGCCGAGGCGGTGAAGGTGGGTCGCAGTGCCGCGGTCGCGCGTCAGGTCGAGCACACGGTGCGCAGCGACGAGGGCCCTTCGGTCGACTCCTTCTCCTTCGACTTGCACCCGCGTGAGCTGATCGGCCGATGAGCGCGACTTTCGATGCCGATCACGTTCCCGGGCCCGAGCGACGCATGCTGTTGCAGGCATGCGTCAACGGCGCCCGCGATGCGGTCGGACACCCGTGGCTGAGCGCGGATGCCTCGGTCGTGGCCGACGACGCCGCCAGAGCTGTGGCGGCGGGCGCGCACGAGGTGCATGTGCATCCGAAAGATGCCACGGGACGCGACAGTCTCGCCGCCGACGATGTCGCACGGTGGGTGCGGGCGATGCGCTCCGCGAGCCCTGGCGTGCCGGTCGGCGTGACTACGGGGGCGTGGGCCGAGCCCGATGTCGAGCGTCGTCTCGCGGCCATCGAGAGGTGGACGGAGCTGCCTGATCACGCGTCGGTCAACTGGCACGAGGCCGGCGCCGACGAGGTGGCCGCGCTGCTGCTGAAGCGAGGTGTCGCGGTCGAGGCGGGGCTGTGGGATGCGGCCGGCTTCGAGGTGTGGAAACGCTCGCCCGTCAGAGGGGAGTGCCTGCGGGTGCTCATCGAGCTTCCCGACGAGCCGACCGACACGCTGCGCGACCACGCCGAGGGGATGATCGCCCACGTCGAGCTCGAGGAGCCCGACCTGCCGATCCTGCTCCACGGGGAAGAGGGTTCGACGTGGCCGGTGTTCGACCTCGCGGTCGAGTTCGGCGTGGCGTCGCGGATCGGGTTGGAAGACACCCTGCTGCTCCCCGACGGTGCGACGGCACCGGGCAACGCCGCGCTCGTGCGGGCGGCTGTGGCGAGGCTACGGGGAGTCTGACCGCCCTGCGACCTGCGCTGCGGCATCCTGGGGCGATGTTCGCTGACTCACTTCTCGTCTTCCTTCTCGCGAATCTCGTATACGTCTTCATCGGGATCGCCATCGCGTGGCTGGTGATCTACTCGGCCGTGCGGGCGGCGCTGACCTCGCACCGACAGGCGATGGCGCGGGAGGCGCGTCCCGGCCAGGAGTGACCGGCGGGTGCCGGTGGATGCTGGCCGACGCGCGGTGAGAACCACGACGCCCCGCCGACATCGCCGGCGGGGCGTCATGGTGAGTGCGAGCGGCACTCGGCGGATGCCGCGAGCGGGCCGCGGCAGCCGCCGATGTCTCAGGCGGCGTCGATGCGGTGGCGACGACGTCGAGCGACGAATGCCGCGCCAAGCAGGAGCAGCACCAGGCCGAGGGCTGCGCCGCCGATGGGCAGTTCCGCACCCGTCTGTCCCAGCTGGCCGGCGCCGGGAGTGGTGCCGCCGCCGGGGGTCGTAACTCCGCCGCCCTGGCTGAGGGCGGGACCGACGGCTGCGGTGGCCGCACTCGTGACGGAACCGGCACGGAATCCGTCGAGCGTCCCGGTCACTGTGACCGTGATCCGCTTGCCGAGGGCGTCTGCCGGAACGACGAACTGGGCGCCCGGCGCGGCCGCGCGGGCCATCCGCAGGACGGGTGCATCGCTCACGACGGGCGCGCCGTCGATCGCCCAGGAGTAGCTGAGCGCGGTTCCGGCGGGCCAGCCGTCCGAGGTCGCGGTCAGGGTCTGTCCGACCGCCGCGGTGCCCGTGATGATCGGAGCGCTGGTCGGCGCGAGCACCTCCATGATCGAGAGCTCCGCGACGCAGGTGGCGCAGGTGCCGCCGAGAGTAGCGACGCGCGCGGTCGACGAGAAGGCACCGCTCGGTGCATCCTCAGCCACTTCGACCGTGAACTGCACCTCGGTGGAGGCCCCCGCTGCGACGCCCGCGGGCACGTTCCAGGTGAGGGTCGTGCCGTCGAGGACAGTGCCCGTCGGCACAGCCACCAGCGTCGCGCGCGAGAGCACGTCGCTGAGATCGACCGTCACCACGGAGGAGGCGAGTGCCACCCGGCCCGTGTTGGTGGCGCTGAGCGTGTAGGTGGCGGCGTCGCCGATGTCGAGCGGTTCCGCGGCAGCCGGGGTCGCTGTCAGCGAGACGGACAGCTTGTCGGGCCAGGCGGGCTTGCCAGGCTCGAGGATCCAGTCGTTCCATAGTGCCGTGATGTCGCGGCCGGAGAGCTCTTCGGCGAGAGCCTTGAGGTCGGCGCTCGTGCGGCTCTGGCCGGCGAAGCGCGTCTGCCATTCCTTGATCAGGGCGAAGAAGGCGTCGTCGCCGATCGAGATCTTCAGCGCCTCCCAGAACTGGGCGCTGCGGGTGTAGGTCTGGTAGCCGTAGAGCTCGTTCGAGGCGGTCTGGGCGCCCGGGGGGATGTTCCAGTCCGCGCTCGACGAGGCCTTGTTGTTCCACGAGTTGAAGTAGCTCTGCTCGGTGCTGGTTCCCGAGCCGAAGGCTGCGGCGCTGTTGTAGTAGGTCGGGCCCCAGGTGGCCATCCCTTCGCCGATCCAGATGTCGGTCCAGGTGGTCGGTGCGACGTTGTTGCCGTACCACTGGTGGACGAGTTCGTGGATGAGGGTGTTGCCGTTCACGGAGTTCGTGCTCGGGAAGAACGACCGGTCCTGCGTCTCGAGGGCGTAGTTGACCCCGCTGGGCACGGTGTCGACGATCACGCCGGTGCTGTTGCCGGGGTAGGGGCCGTAGATGCTCTCGAGGTTGCGGGTGATGGTCTCGAGCTGCGCGACCCGGTTGCGGATGGTGGTCTTGTTCGTGTCGCTGAGCCCCGCGTCCATGAAGGACCACGAGGGGATGACGCGGTTGTCGCTCAGGGTGACCGAGCCTTCGATCACCTCGAAGCGCCCGATCGCGATGACCACGAGTTCAGAGGCCATCTGCTTGTCCTGTCGCCACACCCAGGTGGTGCGCTCGCCCGAGACGGTCTTCGACTGCAGTTCGCCGTTGCTGGCGACGGCCGCGTCGCCCTGCACGCCGGAGACGTTGGCGAGAACCGAAGGGGCATCCACCGAGATCGTGTACGTGGCCTTGTCGCTCGGGGTGTTGTTGTGGGGGAAACCGGCCATGGTGCCGATCGGCTGTCCGAGGAGGATCGCGCCGTCGTTCGTGCCGTTCCAGCCCTCGAAGGCGCCGTCGCTGTCGACGTGGCGCACGGGTGTGCCGCTGTACGTGACGGCGACCGTGAACTCCCCTTCCACCGGGGTCGGCACGGTGACGATGAGCTTGAACTTCTCCGCAGCCGGGTCGATGTCGCGCGACCAGCTGGCAGGGACGCCGTTGACGGTCACCCCCTCGACCGTCATGCCTTCGAAGTCGAGGGAGAACTGGTGCAGCGGAGCGAGGGCACGGGCGGTCATCGTCGTCGTGGCAGTGGTGATGTCGCCGGTGACCAGTCCGTCGGCGACGCCGGTCGGGCTCCAGCTGAGGGAGACGTCGTAGTCGAGGGCGTCGTAGCCGCCGTTGCCGATGTTCGGGAACATCGGGTCGCCCGAGGTGCGGGGCCCGGCGACGGAGTCGTCGGCCGCTGCCGCGGGAAGAGAGGTGGCGAGAAGGGAGCCGGCGAGGAGAGCGGTGATCGGAAGAGTCGCGATCAATCGTCGACGGGCGGGGGAGGTCAGTCGAGGCATGGGGGCTTTCAGGTAGGCAGAACGCGGGCGACCGGTCACGTCGTCGTGGTGCGGGGGAGGCTTGTGGCCCTGGGGATGCGTATGAAACGTATGGAACGTATGTTTCTGCAATATATCGTGCCGTTCACGGTTCGGTTGCGGCGAGTTTTTCTGTTCGCTGACCGGGGGAATTGTTCGACCCTGTCCAGGATGCCGCCCACCGTGCATCATCCGCCCGGAGATGCGAAACGCCCCCGCCGTTCGGGTCGGCGGGGGCGTCGGCTTCGCGGGTGCGGTTTTACTGCACCGACCATCCGCCGTCGGAGGCGAGGATGGCGCCGTTGATGTTCACGGCGTCGTCCGACAACAGGAACGTGATGGATGCGGCCAGGTGCTCGGCCGTCGCCACGGTCGGGATCGCCTGCTGGAACGGGGCCAGGCGGCCCGAGCCGTACTCGGACATGTGCGGGGGCATCGGGATGCCGGTGGCGACGCCGCCCGGGGCGACCGAGTTCACGCGGATGCCCTTCGGCCCGTACATGAAGGCCGCCGACTTGGTCACGCCGACGATGCCGTGCTTGCTGGCCGTGTAGGCGTTGCCCGAGGCGTTGCCGCGCAGGCCGGCCTCGCTCGAGACGTTGAGAATCGAGCCCTGGCCCGCGGCTTCCATCACCGGGATGACCGCGCGCATGAGCTTGAACGGAGCGGTCAGGTTGATCGCGATGACGCGGTCCCAGACGGCGTCGGGGGTCTCGCCCGCGGGAGAGAAGTCGTCGTTGATGCCGGCGACGTTCGCCAAACCGTCGATGCGGTCGCCCGCGGCAGCGAGGACGGCGTCGATCGCCTCCTGCTGCGTGAGGTCGCCCGCGACCGTGACGATGTCGGCATCCGGCAGCTCCGCCTTGAGAGCGTCGAGCTTCTCGGCGGCGATGTCGCTCGCGATCACGCGTCCGCCTTCGCGGGCGATGCGCGAGGCGGTGGCCTTGCCGATGCCGGAGGCGGCACCCGTGACGATCACGGTCTTGCCGGCGAAACGGCCGGAGGTGGGCTTCTCGGTCCAGCCCTCGGAGGTGTGGTCTTCGGGGATCTCGCCGCCGTTGGCCGCGCGCACGAGGTCGTCGACCACCGACTGGGGAAGCTGGCCCTGGCTCATCGCGACCAGCTGCTGCAGGGGAAGGCCGAGCACGGGGGTGAGCAGCTCGGGGTCGGCGCCCGTCTGCGCGAAGAGTCCGCGGATGAGGGGCCCTCCGGTCGGGTCGTTCATCCAGTCGCCGATGGTGGAGTGTGCGGTGAGGGCCATGCTCGTTCTCCTTGTTCGGGTTTCGCTGTAGTTTCGCAACGGTGCGTCTACTTATGTTCGAGTCTACGCCTGGGTACGCTCGAATGGTGCCCCGTCCTCGCAGTGAGAAAGCCCGCCAGTCCGTGCTGGAGGCGATGCGGCGCGCGCTCGCCGCAGACGGATACGAGGCCGTGACGATCGAGGGCCTCGCCGAGTCTGCGGAGGTGTCGAAGCAGACGATCTACCGGTGGTGGCCGTCGAAGGCCGCGATCCTCGGCGAGGCACTGCTCGAAGGATCGCTGCCGGGTGCCGAGGTGTCGGTGCCGATGACGGATGACCTCGGGGCTGATCTGCGGGCGTGGTTCTCGGCCATGTCCGACGGGTTGGCCCGGCCCGAGGGTGTGGCGCTCGCGCGGGCGCTGATCGAGGTGACGGCGGCTGACCCCGAGCTGGGGCTCGTCTTGAACGAGCGGTTGGCGGCGCCGATCCGTGAGTGGGTGGCCGAGCGGGTGTCGCGCGGGCGTGCCGCGGGGGATGTGCGGGCGGATGTGGATGCTGCCGTGATCGCGGATCAGTTCATCGCGATGGCGTCGTACTCCGCGTTGATCGGGCAGCCGTTGAGCGCGGGGCGGGTCGAGGAGACGGTGGTGCGGTTGCTGCGGGGGATTGCGGCGTAAAGGCGGGTGCTCCGTGGTCTCGAGCTAGGGTCGCCAGTACCGCGAGCCATCGTTCTCGCGGGCGAGAATCCGGTGGACGACTAGATACCTACGCAGTGTCGGGACATCGGAGGTATACCGTTCTAGGCGGCTGTTCACTTCCGCTTCAGTGAGCCGTTCACCCGCGTTGATCGCCTGATCGCCAATCGTCGTCAGCAACTTTTCTCGCTCGTTTGCGCGCCGTGGGTACTGTCGTATCCGACCGCTTTCGTCAAGCCACCGCTGCAGGGGATCTGACGTCACCTTGCCACCAATACCTGCCAGCTCTGCCCTGATTCCTGCGGAGTTGAGCGCAAGGGTTTCGGTCTCTGCTGTGATGAGTCCGCTTCGAGACAAGGCCTCAACGGCCTTTTCCTTCCTCGCCTGAGGGATATCGTCGGGGTCGACGTGCAGGACGATGCTCGCGAAGACGCGAGCCACCTCCTCGTTTGCCAGACACGCCAACATTGCTCTCACGTCGCTCATGATGCCTCCAGGATCGCAGGTTCGCGTTGAGATCGTCTCATCGGTTCTGCGAGGAGGAGCACGCAGAGCGCATACGGGGCGCCCGAGCTCGAACGTCATTCCCCACGGTGATGTTGCATTCCGGCATTTCGTTGATGCCGAACAGGCGAGGTCACACGGCCGGTGAATCGCGGACTAGAAGTCGCCCTCGGCGACCTGGAAGCAGGTCAGCCCGCGAGACCGCCACATCTCGACCACGCTGCGGCGGTCGTCGACGACGCCGATCACGGTGAAGTGCGGTTCGATGTGGGCGTCGTAGATCTCGGCTTTGACGATGTTGTCGGCGCGCTGGTCGCCCGTACGTCGGAGCAGGAGGCGGTCGAACGGGATCTCGTTGAACGTCAGCCAGGCTTCGGTGGCGCGGCGAGCGGTCTCATCGCGGCCCGAGACGACGATGAGCGCGTCGACGTCTGGATGCGCGGCGAACGCCTGAGCGGCGACGACGACGGGGTGGTTCGGAGTGTCGACCGCCACGTTGCGCATGTCGTACGGCGAGCGGTCGCCGATGAGGGCGAGGGTGCCGTCGACGTCGAAGATCCAGGCGCGGGGGCGATCTGTGGGCATGGTGCGAGGGTAGTGGGTTCTTCGGTGAGAAGTCGGGGTCTCCTGAAGCACGCCTCGGGCAGGTCCGACGGTTCGCTGATGTCAGGACGGCAAGCGCAGGAGCTCCTCGCGGAGGTCGTTGATCACGGGTCCTCCCTCGACGCGCCAGAAGTACCATGCGTTGCCGCTCTTGCCGCCGCGTACTTCCCTCGCCGCCCCAGCCGGGCTCTCGTAGGTCTTGCCCTCGTAGAGCATTCTCCCGCCGGCGAGCAGAGTTCCCCGCGCGTCGGGCCACCGTCCGTCGGTGCATTGAAGGGTGGCGCCGACCTCTATCAGGCCTGCCGCAATCACGTCCGAGTATGACGCCGTCGCCTTCGACAATCGCGACGATCGGTCGATGGTCTTGCCTTCGTGGCCTTGTGGAACTGGCCAGGTGGCCGCGACGGCCGTAATCATCTCTTCCGTGCGCTCATCGATGCGCCGCTCGGCCCAGCCATCGGCAGACGAATCGACGATTGCGCGGTTCATGAGAAAAACATCGTGGCGATGGATGGCGGCGCGCTTGCCGTCGTCCCCGAGCCAAGGGCCATTAGAAACCGAGGCGTTGAGCGAACCAGTGATGAGGGTGAGGTTTCCGAGCCGGTGCACGTGCTCGTCGCGGTCGGCCTCTGCGGCCGCATCCGAAACAGGCCAGTGAGACTGCCATGCTCGAGGCAGTAGATGCTCGACCTGGTTCTTGTCTCGGTGCATCCTGATGCCTGTCTTCGACGGGCCGATCTGCGTGTAGCCCCGGTACCAGTCTTCGATCGCTTGGAGAAGCATCCGCTGCATCGGTTGGGGAAAGCGCCGATAGAACGGCACGGAGCGCAACGTCTCAGTGAGTTCTTCGTCGCCGGGCCAGTACGTGCTGGTGGACTGTTGGCGCGTCAGGTGTCTCTGGACCTTGTCGACGACGTCCTCGTCGGATGCCCCACGTGCGGCCGAGATCAGCTCGGCGGCAACTCGGCCAAGATCGCCGTTCTGCAGCCGCAGCAGGCGTCGGCGGACGATCCAGCTTTCAACAGCATCGACCACACCAGCGATCGTTCCAGGTCCATAAGGGTTGCCTGGTTCGGTGAGCCAGAGCACGACGGGCTTGGTGATCTCCACCTGGGCCACCGACATCCGATAGACGTGGAGCTCCACGCGGTTGAGGTCAGCATGCGTTTCGGCGGCGCGCTCGGTGAGTTGTTGGTAAGTGGCGGCTTGGGCCGTGATGAGTTCGAGGAGCTCCGACATCGTGTGGTCGGTTTCGTGTTCGGTGAAGAACTTGAAGCGCGCGAATGTGGAGCGAGGGCTCACTTCCTTGCCGACTCGTGAGATCAGCCACTGCCCGAGGAAGAGCGCGCTGCGGGTCGTGGGGAAGCGCCCTACGCTGACTTCGGCCTCCCAGAACTTCGTCTCGAACGGCCAACTCCGGTACGCCTCCGCCGTGTCCTTGCCTTCTGCTTTCAGCCGCTGGAAGACGAAGTTCTTGATGAGGTCGGCTGCAGTCAGCGGAGTGCCACGGGCGTTCAGCGTCTCGAAGATCTCCTGCGAGTCCTCGTCGGACGTCAGACGGATGACTACGAGTTGCAGTGCCGTCTGGAGTGAGATAGCGAGTGCGTCTGCTCTCGCACTCAGAGTGTCGGGATCGGAGTCAAGCCAGGCGCCGACGTGCGAGGCGAAGTACTCGTGCGCCTGCGTGAGGAGTGAGCTGCGGTGACTCAGTGCCGCATGATCGACCGGCGGCTCGGCGACCATCACCTCGTCGAACGCGGGTCGATCTCTGTTCGTGTGGCGCAGCTTCAATGCCGTCTCTCCGTCTCCGACGAAGTTGCTGTCGTTGTGCGTCAGGAAGTTGAGGCGTGCGGCGAGCGCATGCAGATCGCGTGCGGCGAAGGCTGCCGCTGTCGCGTCGAGAGCGAGCTGCAGCGTCGTCAGCCTTTGCTGGCCATCGACGATCTGGAACTCCTGCATACCTACAGGACCGGTCGGTGCGTCTTGTGTGACGACCGCTCCGAGGAAATGCGTCGCGTTCGAACCGGGGTTGTCCATCCGATGCTCAGTCAGGCGTCTGATGTCGCCCCAGAGGGGTGCCCACTGGTCCTCCTGGGTCCACACATACGGGCGCTGATAGATGGGAACGGTCAGGTGCTGCGGCATGCCGAAGATTCCCTGAGGCGTCGTGAGGTCGGTCTTCACCCAGTGCTCCCTTGCTGGACCAATCAGGCGTGGTCGATTGCATTCTATGAGCGCTGGGATCTTCTCAGCGGCTTGTGGCTCTGTCCATCCGGGAGAACTGGAACGTTGCTTCATATCGGTGCCCTCTAAAGCCGTCGCGTAGCTTGGTTTATGGTCGGCACATGACAGTTTTGGCAGGCCTCCCCTTTGGTAGCTGGTTCGAAGGGCTTGGGGCGATCGGTGCTGTTGCCGCGGCGTTGGTGAGTGTCTTTGCCCTGAGATCAGCGCTTGCTGCCAATGCCACGGCGGATCAGACGCGCAGGGACGCCAAGAGTTTTGCCGATGAGACCCGGGCGCGAGAACAGTCTCGGGAGCACGCGGGTATCGCGCGGCAACTGCAAGCGTGGTGGGTTGTCTGGGCCGAGGGCGAGGACAAGCGCTTCGGTGTGTTTGTGACGAATGCTGGAGAGGGTGCCACGGTCTTCCGGGACGTGCGGATCGAGACGCGTGGCAACTCGAACGTGAGGAGCGCGAGTGGGGCTATCGCCTTCACATCGTTGCCGCCGGGTTCGTACGTGCTCATGAGCAACGCTGCGGGTTCGGAGCAGCCGTGGGGGGATCCGCAGGTCACCCGTCCGGACGTCGCCTACGAGCCGCTCCTCAAGGCCCAGCGATACGCCGTGACGTGCATTACGTTCGAGGATCCGATGAAGCAAGCGTGGTGTTGGACACCCGAGCGCGGCCTTGAGCGGCAAGCTGGTGCTCGCTCGGTGAGCGACGACCGGGTGGAAGGAAGCGGCTAGCTCTCCATGGCCTCAGAGTGCGTCGCCTGCGTCCGCCCCTCCGCGAACCGCGCCTGCGCCCGGTCCTGACGGCGTCCGACCTCGACGAGCTCCGTGGCCTTCGGCAGCCCCATCGGCTTCGTTGACACGTAGACACTCTCGGCGGTGTCGACGCGGAAAGTCTCATGCCACACGCCCACCGCTCCCGGAGCCTTGCGGGCGGCGCGGTTGAAGGCGGTCCAGGCGGGGCGGTGCTCCTGCGACGGGCTGGACGCGTAGGCGTACAGCTTGTCGACGGATGACCAGTACTGCACGACGTAGGGGCCGCCCGCGCCGAAGAGCAGGTGGTAGCCGAGCATGCCCGAGTCGGGGTCGATGGAGAGTTCGCGCAGCATCCGCGGCATGGCGAAGAAGGCCGGCATCCACAGGTCGGGGCGCCACCAGCGGTTGATCTGCATCCCGATGTGGAACACGACGAGCTCGCCCTCGTGGCGGTGGGTCATGCGGCCCGTGATGACCTTCGACATGAGGACTCCTCTTGATTGGATAGCGTCACTATCCATAATGGATAGCGCTACTATCGAAGTCAAGAGGTGGCCATGAGAATTTCCGAACTGTCCGCGCAGACCGGCGTGACGGTGCCGACGATCAAGTACTACCTGCGTGAGGCGCTGCTGCCCGAGGGTGAGCGCAGCTCCGCGACTCAGGCCGCCTACGGCGAGAAGCACGTGGAGCGGCTGCGGGTGATCCGCGCGCTGCTCGACGCGGGTGTGAGCATCGCCGAGACGCGGCGGGTGCTCGGCGCGCTGGATGATCCGCCGGCGAGTGCGAACGACCTGCTCGGAACAGCGCATGCGGCGATCACGCCCCCGGTGGATGAGTCGCTGGATCTGACGGAGGCTGAGCGCCTGGTCGCAGGGCTCGGGTGGAAGCCAGGGATGTGCGACCCGGCCGTGCTGCATGCGGTGGCGCGAGCGCTGCAGGGGCTGGAGCGCGTCGGGTTCAGTGTGCAGGATGCGGTGATGGCCGAGTACCTCGCGAGCATGCGGCGGATTGCGGATGCGGAGATCGCCGGGGTGCCGGGGGAGTCTGCGGAAGCTGCCGTGCGGTACGTGGTGCTGGGGTCGGTGCTGGTGGAGCCGTTGTTGCTGGCGCTGCGGCGGGTGGCTCAGCAGGTTAGTTCGGGGGAGCGGTTTGGTGGGCGTGAGGGCTGACTCTTGCTAGGGGAGCGACTGAGACGGGGCCCATCGTGCGCGCAGAACGGGGTACATCGGAGGGAAAACTCGGCCGGTCGAGGCGCGTCACATGGTTGCGTCAGCGTCTCGGGAGATCAGAGCAGCCACGTTGCTATCGTCCAACGGTGAGGGGTGTGGTTGGCAGGTAGACGGGCAGATGCAGGCCGGGCTGTCGAGCAACGTCTGTGAGAAACTCATCCCGCTTGCGCTGCACGCGGGCGATCCGGTCGTCGTATCGCTCTGGGATCAACGTCTGAAACGCGGTCGGATAAGTGGCCGCCAGTTTAGCCGCAAAGTCTGGCTCAATCGCACGTACGTAGTGGAACTGACCCATGATCCGGGCGCTGGCGTGATGCTCGTCTTCGTCAATGGCTTCAGCGTGGCCCTCGATCCCAAACTTCTCGACGAAGTAGAACTCCTTCCGCAGACGCGACTTGAACCGTTTCCGCACTCGCGCTCGCGTCTTGTCTGAGATTGAGAGCCCCGTGACGAACATGGGCTGTCCGTAACGAAAGCTCTTTGACTTCGCCAGATTGAGTTCGAACCCGCGCAGCTCCAGCTGAGTCCTCACCTCGTGTGAGACATCGAATGCGCTCTGGGAGCTAAAAGTGAGATCATCGGCGTACCGGGTATAAGTCAATCCCGCGTCCGAAGCGACCGCCCCTATCGACTCGTCGAAATCGGCGAGCACAAGGTTGGAGATCCGAGGACTGGTCCGGGCCCCCAAAGGAAGCTCACCTTGGCAAGTGACGAGACGACTCAGTAGTTGTGCGGCGTCTTGCCCCAAACCGATCCTTGTCAGGGCTCCCGCAATCTGCTCGCGCGAGACGCTGGAGAAGAAGTCCTTGACGTCGAACTTCTGAAGAAACGTCGCGCCGACGTGCGGTGAGGCGTTCGAAAGAGTGGAGCGGCGCGCGACGTAGCCGTGCGCATGGGGATTCATTGACAAATCGACAGGGAACAAGAACATGTTGATTCGACGATGAACGGCATCGAGCTCTCGTTCTGGCACCCGGATGACTCGCAACTTACGACGGATGGACAGTACGCCGACTTCATACGCGGTACCTGCATCGCATGACGAAGCAAGAGCCTCTATCGCCGAGCTGGGTTTTCCCAGCACCGACTCGAGGGATGCGGCTGTTTCGTGGAAGGTGAACTCAAGTTGACGGGTCAGGGGTGCCATAGTGGCTCATTCTCTTAGATCACATGGTTACGGAGACGACTCGTCTCCAAAACTGCGGACCCCTGACCCTGACTACAGGATAGGGTGCCGGGTGCCACCAAGGTGGACATCGTCGTCGAAATCTATGAGGTACGCGAGATTGGCACCGAGGGCCACATAGCGATTCTCCTCGAAGTCGCGAGGTGCGCCGCGCAGATACACACGGGTCACTCCCAGAACGTAGTCGGTAGCCGCTAGACAGGGGGCGGCCTTGGTGCCGACGTATGCTCGGGCCGAATCAAGCCCTTCAACGGATTCCAGGAGCGACTGCCAGATCTTTCCGTACAGCGGATCCATCTCGCTGTTCTCCTCGAAGACGAGTGTGATGTCAGAGTCGCGATATCGGGCAAGCACACTAGACAACAGGGTGCCGTACATAGTGGTGAGCTTGTCGCTCGTCGACTGCGAGGGGTCGTTCGTCGAGTACGCGACGTATGCTCGAAACTCGAGCAAACCGAGCGCGCCAAGCATCGACGCCCTTACCGACTCGCTGTCTTCGGTGAAGTGGAACCCCACAGATGCGAACGTCCGGCGCTTCTCGACGTTCGGCCACAGCGAGACGTCACCTAGAGCACGTTGGTACGCGTATGCGATCTCGGACTCGGCGCGTTCGATGTCGCGAAATGCAGTTACTCCCACGAGTGTGAGTGGGTCGGAAGCGGAGGTCCCGGACTCATCGACGAACAGATAGATGGGCGCGCGGCTTTCATCGGGCGTATTGAGGTGCGTTGAGTTTGGCGACGACAATGTGATCGGTCCTCTAGTTCAGGCGTGGTCGTTCGAGGTGCGACATTGGCCGCGCCGCTAATCGCTCCTCTTCCTATAGGTGGATCTGAACACAGCTTCTGCTAGCCACTGTTTGAAGCTGCTGTTGTCCTGGAACTCCTTGAAGAGTTGGGTGTCATCAGCGATGAGACGCAGCATCACCTGACCAAGTGCACGATCACTCTCCACGCGGGCATTCACCGGATCGTCGTTGACCTGTGCGTTCCGGTAGGCCTCATCCTCAGAGACGAGACGCGGGATCTCCTCGGTGATAAACCGCTCGACACGGTCGGCATCGTTCCACTCGATGTTGCCGAAGTGGTCATTGAAACTCCTGACGATCGTCGAGAGCCTCTCGAGTTCAGGATCGGCGCGATGGCCTCCGCCCGCGGCCGGGACTGGGTCGAGCGTGCCGTCCTCGTCGTCGAGCACGATTTTCATCGCGTTGAGTTTCTCAGCCCGATACGACTCCAGATCGATGTTCTCCAGGATGCCGGCCGAGAGGTCTTCCTCCTTGGGGGCAGGAAGCTTCGGCACCAAGTGATCAAGGAAGATCGAACGTTTCTCCCACTCGCTGCTCCCATAGGGCAGGACCGTGGAGAGGAAGTTGTAGGTGCGCAGAAACGCCTTTGCATTGCCCTTGAACATCACCTGATCGTCTTCGTCAACGAGCTCGATGTACTCGGCCACGCTGACATCAAGTAACGGGTCGAGCCGGTCGCGGCTCTCCCCCGCCAGGTATCGGGCGACGAACTCATCGACCTGCTCGAGGGTATAGATGCCAAAGGTATCGAGGTCGTTCACCAGGTCGTGCAGCTTGTTGGCGTCAGTCTCCTCCGCCAGCACCGTGGTGCGATAGTACGGTTCGAACGCGCGCTGAATGTCCTCGGCATCGTTGGCGAAGTCGAGCACAAACGTGTCGTGCTTGGACGGGTGCGCCCGGTTGAGTCGAGACAACGTCTGCACGGCCAGCACCCCTGAGAGAGTCTTGTCGACGTACATCGTGTGGAGGAGCGGCTCGTCGTAGCCAGTCTGGAACTTGTTCGCGACGATGAGGATCCGATGCGGTTCGGTCTTCACCTGTTCCGCGATCGCGTTGGAGGGGAAGCCGTTCAAGCTCGCCTCCGTGACCTTCATGCCCTTGTACTCGTGCTCACCGGAGAACGCGACGATCACCTTATACGGGCTCTTCCGCGCGGCGAGTGCATCACGGATCGCGTGGAAGTACTCGATGCATCGTGCGATCGACGAGGTCACGACCATCGCCCGCGCCTGACCACCGACTTTACGCTTCGCGACCACCTGCGCGAGGAAGTGATCGACCATGATGGCGGCCTTCTGCCCGATCGCGTGCTCGTTTCCCTCGACGTACGCACGAAGCTTCTTCGAGGCGCGCTTCGCGTCGAACTCGGGATCGTCCTCGACGGTCTTCATGAGCTTGTAGTAACTGCCCACGGGCGTGAAGTTGGAGAGCACGTCGACGATGAAGCCCTCCTGGATCGCCTGCTTCATCGTGTACGAATGGAACGGCCGGAACCCGGTGCCGCCCTCAGCGTTGGGAACCGGCTCACCGAACATCTCGAGGGTCTTGTTCTTCGGCGTCGCGGTGAACGCGAAGTAGCTCGCGTTCGTCAGCAACTTCTTGCCCTCGATGATCCGGTTGATCCGGTCCTCGACGGTGTCGTCATCTTCGGCTTCTACGCCGGCGAGTGCCCGCGAGACCGCCGCTGAGGTCTTGGACCCTTGGGACGAGTGCGCCTCGTCGATCACGATCGCGAAGGTACGGTCGCGGTGGTCGGCTCCGATGTCGTCCAGAATGTACGGGAACTTCTGCACCGTGGTGACGATGATCTTCTTGCCCGCTGTGATCGCCCGCCGCAGATCTCCAGACCGGTCGGCGTGCACGAGGGTCGACCCCACCTGCAAGAACGACTTGATGGTCTGCGTGAGCTGGTTGTCGAGGATGATGCGGTCCGTCACGACGATGATCGAGTCGAACGCGATGCGGCCCTGATGTGTGGCTTCGGTGAGCTGGTGGGTCAACCACGCGATCGAGTTCGACTTGCCACTGCCCGCCGAGTGCTGGATGAGATAGCGACGGCCAGCCCCGTTCACCTCGACGTCAGCAAGGAGACGGCGCACCACTTCGAGTTGGTGGTAACGAGGGAAGATCGCTTTTGACACCTTCTTGCCAGTCTTCGGGCTCTTCTCGATCACGACCTGCGCGTAGTTCTCGATGATTCCCGCCAAGCTCGACGGCGCGAGCACCCGCCGCCACAGGTAGTCCGTCATGACCCCATCAGGGTTCGGCGGGTTGCCTGCACCATCGTTGAATCCCTGATCGAAGGGTAGGAACCACGACGAAGCGCCCTTGAGCTCGGTGCAGAACCGCGCACGCTGATCGTCGAGTGCGAAGTGCGCGATCGTCCGACCGAACGCGAACAGCGGCTCGCGCGGGTCTCGGTCGCGCTGGTACTGCTGAACCGCGTCTTCGACGGTTTGGTTCGTTATGTTGTTCTTCAGTTCGAACGTGAAGACTGGCAGGCCGTTGATGAACGCGACAAGGTCGACGGCGTCGCCCGAGTTGCTGACGCTGTGATGTACCTGCCTCGTAATCACGAACCGGTTCGCGCGGAACAGATCAGCCGCTTTCGCGTTCCCACCCACAGGCGAGGGGTAGTACAGGTCGATGTGGAGGCCGTGATGGTCGACGCCATTGCGTAACACATGAACGACCCCACGCCTCGTGATCTCTCCCTGAAGTCGCGCGAGAAACTTGTGACGAGTTGAAGTTTCCATAGTTAGCCCGAGTGGCTCTGCGAGATCGGGCTGGGTCGACTCGATGAACGCGGTGAAATGACCGAGATCGAGTGCATAAGAAGCTACATAATCGCCAGGTGAACCCTCAGCCCAGCTCCCCTCAGTCATCTGCGCGACGATGAGCGTTTCTAAGCTCTCCTCATTGAGACGCTGCATGCTCAATCCTCGCTTCTCTCGGTAGTTCCTGGAGATTATCATCCGTCAATGCGCCAAGGTCGTCACCCGGCTCAGGGGTGCTGGGCAGCGATGCGGCAATCGCGCGGACGTCGATCTGACCAGTTACAACGTCGGCAACGAGGCGGTTGCGGAACTCTTGGAGCAGCGCGACCTCTCGTTGCGCACGTGAACGGAGGGGCATTGTCTCCGAGCGTTGTCTACGGATGGTGCGGACCACCATCCGTTGTTCATCAATCGACGGAAGGGGGAGTGACATCGGACCAAAGTCTTCATAGTACAGGCGCATAAATCCGGATGATCCTGTACCCAGGCCGTTCGATCTTCGGCGGAACTCGGCCATTGCCGCGTCGGTCTTGAAAAGATGCAAGTAGAAATCGGGGTCTACGCCCCGCGTGACTTTCAACGTCGAGTAGTCTGGACTTACCAGGCCTTCTTTCTTCGCAACTCCGAAAAGACCAATCGCGGCACGCATGCGATTCATAACGATTTCACCAGGCCGAACGATCTTGTATCCCACGAGGTCTGTGCTGGGGATAGGTGTCTCCGTGAATTCGTTTGCGTCGACCAGACCTTCACGCATGCGCAACGACAGAAGGCCCTCGCTTCCGGTAGAGCTTCTTCGATCAACCTCAACGAACAGGCGTTTCGCGGGCACCGCGTCCCAGCTGGGGGGAATCGATCCAAGCCATTCGATATCAGAATTGGAATCAGCTCTCGTATCAATGGCGCCAGCGAGGTTATTGTCGATCGACCGATCCATCTCGTCCAGAAGCCTGACAAGGCGGCGCTTCGCGGCGATAGCCTTTTCGATGCGGGCGTTCGCGTAGGCGAGGTACGCCGCGATAGCAGCTTGGTGGTCAAGAGGGGGCAGAGGCACCAGCACATTCCGCAACGACGGTCGGTGAAGGTCTCTCTGAATATCTCCCACGCCGCGCGACGCGGTCACAAACTGATCCACCATAACCGAGGCCGGGAATAGGTGTTCGGCATATTGGGCGGTAATAGCGCCAGTATTTCGCCAAACAATATATGCCGGACTGATGATCCCATGGTGGGGCGATACGCCAACAGAACCTCGCCAAGCCTGCTGATTATTCAGCACGAGGTCGCCGGGGCGGACTACCTGGTAAGCGTCGAGACGTTCGCTAGGTGCATGAACTCGCGCTCCGCCTTCATTGTACGGAATAACACCTCTGCCGAGATAAACTGATAGAAGCGGCAAATCGGGTCGACCAGTCTCCCTGACTTGTCGACCAACCGCCGCCAATCGATTCCACTGCCAGTCGGCCGGGAGTCGCGGCAAGCTCGAGGCCGGTGCCTGCTGATAGGTCGTGTAGCCGGCTAGGTCCCGGAACATCAGTCTTCACCCGCGATCTCGGTGATCAAGTCTTCGGTTTCGGCTTCGAGGATGCGGATATCTGCTTGGATCTCGGCGAGAGTGCGTATCGGAACCGGCTTGTAGAAGTGGCGCGCGAAAGAAATTTCATAGCCAATCTTCGTCTTCGCCTCATCGATCCACGTATCCGGGGCGTAGGGCGTGACCTCGCGACGAAAGAACGCCTCGATGCCATCGGCGTAGTCACCGGCTGGCTCGGTCAGTGGCACCTGTTCGGTGTCGCGGAGGTCGGTGTCTGGTTCGTACTCGACAACGCGGGCGCGGCCGTCAATGACCGCCTCGTACCGCCCATGCAGCGGATCAGGAACAGCCCCGTATGGGAGCACCTTCTTGATGACGGGGGGTGCGCTCTCGTCCCGCACGCCCGTGTCCTTCAGCTGCCGAATTTCCTTCGCAGAGTAGACGCGGTCCTGATCGATGCCTACGATGCGGAGCGGTCGCTCTACGGTGATCTTCTGATAGCCGAAGTCCGCCCCGGCGAAGACCTTTGAACGGTCGGCGTCTTCGTACTGGTCGAATGCCGTGAACGCTTGGAGGATCTTGTCGGCATCGTCCGCGCTGACCTCCACGCCCTTTTCGCCCAAGTTCTTTCGCAGCGGTGTGGACCATCCCGTTGCGTCGATGAGCTGCACCTTGCCTTTACGTCGCGCCTCTTTCCGGTTGCTGAGAACCCAAACATAGGTTGCGATGCCGGTGTTGTAGAACATCTTGAGGGGCAGCGCGACGATCGCCTCGAGCCAGTCGTTCTCGATAATCCATCGCCGGATGTTGCTCTCACCCTGCCCCGCGTCACCCGTGAAAAGTGAGGACCCGTTGTGAACAGATGCGATCCGAGTGCCCAGCTCGGTCCCCTGCTTCATCTTTGAGATCAGGTTCGCCAGAAACATCAGCTGACCATCACTACTCCGAGTGACGAGCGAGTACTCACTGTCGCCGTCGTGCGCGACGATGAACCGCGGGTCGATGATCTTTTTTGCGCCGCCGAGCCGGTCCTGGTCGGTCTTCCAGCTCTTGCCATACGGCGGGTTCGAGAGCATGAAGTCGAACTCCTGGCCCGCGAACGCGTCGTTTGAGAGGGTCGAGTACTCCGGGCCGCCGACGATGTTGTCAGCTGCCTTACCGTCGCCCTTGAGGATCAGGTCGGCCTTCGCAATGGCATAGGTCTCAGCATTGATCTCCTGGCCGTACAGATGAGTTGACACTCTTTTGCCGGAGGCCTCCGTCAAGTGCTTCAGCGTCTCCTCGGCGACGGTGAGCATTCCGCCGGTGCCCATCGCCCCGTCGTAGAGCCGGTACGTACCTGACGGAATCTCGTCAGCGATCGGCTCGAACATCAACCGGGTCATCAGTCGCACCGCATCGCGAGGAGTCCAATGCTCACCGGCCTCCTCATTGTTCTCCTCATTGAAACGGCGGACGAGCTCTTCGAAGACGGTGCCCATCCCGTGGTTGTCAAGGCCACTCGGCGACAGATCAAGATCGGGAGCGAGGAACTTTTCGATCAAAGCGCCGAGCGCATCGGCCTTCGTCAGGCGTGGCAGCTGGTTACGGAACTCAAAGTTGTCCACAATCTCCTGCACGTTGGGCGAAAACCCGTCGAGATAGGCCTCGAAGTTCTGCCTCAGCCGCGTTGAGTTTGATGTGTGCCGAAGTTCCTGCAGCGAGAACCCGGACGTGTTGTAGAAGTCCTGCTTGGCTGCGTCCCTGAGGGGCGCGTCTTGATCGGCGATGCCCGCATCGTCGAGCATCTTCTTCATCGCCATCACGGCATCGCGCGTCGGGCCCAGCACGCTGTCGAGTCGGCGTAGCACGGTGAACGGGAGGATCACGTCCCGATACTTGCCCCTGACGTAGAGGTCTCGCAGCACGTCATCGGCGATACTCCAGATGAGCGAGACGATTCGCGCGTGGTTGATCGAGGTGTTCGGCACAGCAGCTCCTTCGGTTGGCGCGATGGCAGCCCACGCCACTGACATCCTCTCAGCCAACTGTGTCGAACGCGTTGAAGCGGCCGCCTCCGTGCATCCCCAGCGGAGCGCCCGCGGGTTCCCAATTAGAGGGCTGGGCAGATGTGAGGAGGGATCTACTGCCAGGGCGCTGCGATCGTTGTGAAGGTTCGCACGCGGATTCGCCGCGCCCCCTTGCGCCCGGCGTCCGGTCTAGGCGCGGTGAAGAAAATCGGCGCTCGTTTGCCCTGGCTTCCGGATGGCTGCGAGTCCTCCAACACGCGGGCGTTGAGTATGCCTAACTCATGGTGAGGATTAAGCCGTGCAATCATCGTCAGGTTCAGCTATCGTCTCGATAAATGTCCGATAAATGAGAACGGTCCGAGCTGACCCGTCTCGTTGATACGGCGCTGGGTCACGATGTTCGACTCGACGAGGAGAAGCCATGAGGCAACGGTTGACGATTTACATGCTGCATGGTGTTTCGATCGCAGCTGATGCGATCGATTCCGCCGCTTCATACCAGTCAAGTCCGCTGATGTCCGGGTTAGAAGGCGAGTTTTTCTAAGTCTCGCGCCCGCCGAAGCCGCCTGCGTGGACCAACTTCGTCGGCAAATATGTTGCGACGATGCCGTCGCACTTGAGCTCAGCCTCTGCGTCAGGGCTATTGGTCGTGGAAGTTGAGCGAACTTGGTTTGCAATCACTTTCGGGTACGGGCGAAGCTTGTTGAATCAGGAAAGAGTCGTATCTCGATTTGGGTTGCGGGTGGTGCTCAACCGGGTGGACCCGTCGCAATTGAGAAGCATGGACTCCAAGAAGTTCGAGGACATCGCAGTGGCAACGTCGGCGCAAGCGAGCAGGTCTGCATCGCTACCCATCTTCGGTCTCGACGTCACGAGCGATATTCTCAGAGCTGTCACAGGGGAAGCGCGCGACAACCGCCTCGGTTCTCGCATTTCAGGATCAGACCCGGTGGTTCTCACCATCGATACGACGACGCACAGTCTCACCGGCATCCTCAAGGAGTTGCGATCGGCGCACGCGGAGCAGGCTTACCTTGCCGACTTCGAGTGGGTTGACAACCTCAGCATGATGCGAGATCCCACGATAGTGAGCGCGCTGGAGGAACAGATGGTTCAGCAGTTGAAAGGCGCTGACACTAGCCGCACATACATGGCGATGCCCGATGCACTCGACTGGGGCGAGATCGATGCGTTCCGTATTTCTCCGACGCGAGACGCGGCATACGACGATCTAGATCTTGATCAGTACCTAGACAAGATGGGAAAGAAAAAGCGGCGGGCGCTGACCGTGGACCAACTCCGACAGCGGGGGGTGATGGTGAGTTTTAATCGCTCCGCCGATGATTGGTCGAAGCAATGGACGGTCCACAAGTGTCTCATCTCTGAGCAGGAGCTAAACGGTCGACACTATGTCCTCTTGGAAGGCGCCTGGTTCGAATTCTCGACGTCGATCAAAGAACAGGTAGATCAGTTCGTGGACGGAATCGCGACTGCATCGATCCAACTGATCAAGAACAAGCCCGGACGGACTGAAGCGGCTTACAATGCGGCTCTTGCCGGGCGGTCGCCGGATCTCCTCCTCCTCGATGCGAAGATTCCTCGACCAGGGGGTTCTCCTTCGGGGGTTGAGTTCTGTGACGTTCTCTCGGCGCAACGACACATAATTCATGTGAAGAGGAAGGCGAGATCATCAACGCTGAGTCACCTTTTCGCTCAAGGCTCTGTGTCTGGTCGGACGTTCGTTGAGGACGGCGAGTATCGCCGTCAGCTCCGGCAGAAGATCGTCGACATGCGCTTGATGGATGAAGCCCGTTGGCTGGAACTGATCCCCGACGAGAGAACTGTCCCTGACCCCGCGCGGTACACCGTCGTCTACGTCGTGATCGCTAGCGGAAGCGGGACGGCCTCAAAATGGCTGCCGTTCTTTAGCAAACTGAATCTCATGCAGCACGGGCGCCAAGTCCGCAACCTGGGGTTCAAGCTTGAGATTGCGAACGTTACGCAGAAGAAGTAGCCCCATTCGCTGCCTCAATGGGTTTCTGATCTCGATCTAGTTCCTACGACTCGAACCCACCCGTCAACCGCCCCCGCATCCGCTCACTGCTCTCATTCATCCCGACGATCTCCACCGTCTTCCCCAACGCCTGGTACTTCGTCTCGATCGCATCCAACGCGGCCACGGTCGACGCATCCCACACATGCGACCCCGACAGATCGACGACAACGCGAGGCGGATCGTCTGAGTACGAGAACAACGTCGTCAGGTCGTTGCTCGACGCGAAGAACAACTCCCCCTCCACGACGTACGTCACCACATCACCCGCCGCAGACAGCACGCGCGTAACGGAAACGAAGTGCGCCACCCGCCGCACGAACAGCACCGACGCGACCAGCACCCCACCCACAACCCCGACCGCCAGATTGTGCGTCACCAAGACCAACAAAACGGTCGCGACCATCCCGAAGGTCTCGCTCTTCGGCATCCGCTTCAACGTCGACGGACGCACGCTGTGCCAGTCGAACGCCCCGATCGCGACCATGATCATCACGGCCACGAGCGCTGCCATCGGGATCGTCCCGACGAAGTCGCCGAACACGACCACCAGCAAGAACAAGAAGAGGCCGGCGCAGAACGTCGAGATGCGGGTCCGCGCACCCGAAGCCTTCACGTTGATCATCGTCTGACCGATCACGGCGCAGCCGCCCATGCCGCCGAAGATCCCCGACAGCACGTTCGCCACGCCCTGCCCCCACGCCTCACGACTCTTGCGCGAGTGGGTGTCGGTGATCTCGTCGACGAGCTTCGCGGTGAGCAGCGACTCCAACAGCCCGACCACCGCGACCCCGAGCGCGAACGGCGCGATGATCGTGAACGTCTCCCACGTGAACGGCACATCCGGCAAGAAGAGAGAGGGCAGGCTCCGCGGCAGCTCGCCCTGATCGCCGACCGTCGGCACGGTGATGCCGAACGCGAGCACCACTCCCGTCACGATGACCACCGACACCAGCGGCGCCGGCACGATCTTGGTGATCTTCGGCATCACCAGCATCACGACGATCCCGAGCGCCACCAGTGGATACACCAGCCACGGCACGTCGATCAGCTGCGGGAACTGCGAGCTGAACACGAAGATCGCCAGCGCGTTCACGAACCCGACCATGACGCTGCGGGGGATGAAGCGCATGAGCTTTGCGACGCCGACCACTCCGAGGATCACTTGGAAGATGCCGGCGAGGATCACTGTCGCGATGAAGTAGTCCAGCCCGTACATCGGCGCGACCGGCGCGATCACGAGCGCGACGGCTCCGGTCGCCGCGGTCACCATCGCCGGCCGCCCGCCGAGGAACGCGATCGACACGGCCATGATGAACGACGAGAACAGCCCCACCTTGGGATCCACGCCCGCGATCACCGAGAACGCGATGGCCTCGGGGATGAGTGCGAGTCCGACGACGAGACCTGCCAGCACCTCGCGGGTCAGCATCCGCGGATTCTTCAGCGCCGTCAGTACAGAGGGGTTCGCCCGGTAGCGGGCACGATCATCGACCGTCGTTGCAGACATGGAGCTCCAGGGGAAGGCGCCTCGAGAATGAGGCAGACGCTCCAGCGTAGGGCGGAGCCGTCTCAGTCGCAGGCGATCCCGTCACCGTCGCGGTCGAGGTCGTACACATCCGGCCCGACCACCTGCAGTGGTCCGCGAACATACGCCGGCCCGTTACCGCTGCCACCCGCGCAGTCGACATCCGACGCGATGGGCACACAGACTCCCGAATAGCTCGAGTGGCACTCAGCCGCGGGCTGCACCAAAGGCACGGGCGCGGGAGGAGGCTGTCGCGTCCCGTTCGACGTGACTTCGTTCACTGGAACGACGGTAACGATCTCGCCGACGACCTCGCGCGACACTTCTACTCCGTCGACGTAGGTCACGCGGTAGGTGGTGACCTTGGTTCCGTCGACGCCCGCCGTCGTGATGGCGGTCTGCCCGACATCGAGTTGCGGATCGTCAGCTGTCGTGCGCTCGAACGGAACGACCGTCGACTCTTCTACTTCTTCGAAGGTGGTGGGCTTCGGAGAGGGGGTCGGCTTCTCGGTCTGGGTGGACGCGAACGGCTTGGCGTCGGACGAGGATGAGCCTGAGCTCGTCGAGTCCGAACCCGGGCCGCCGAGAGCGGCGTTCGCACCGGTCCCCACGAACATCAGCACGAAGGCGAGCCCCAGGGCAGCCCATGCAGCACCGCGCGAGCGTACGCGAAAGAGCTTCGCCGACCCGCGGACGATCGCGTAGATCGCGACGAAGAAGAGGGTCAGGCCGGCGAACATCATGATGATGCCGAGGCTGCGGGTGAGCAGCAGGATTGCCAGAACTACTGCTCCCACGATGAGGATCATCTTCAACCGCGAAGACTTCGTCTGGGAGGGAGCCACCGCGGCGGTCGCTGCCGGCGCATGGCCCACAGGCGCGGTGTGAATCGTCCACTGGGTGCCATCCCACCAGCGCTGCTGCTGGGCGGGGTGCTCGGGATCGGCGTACCAACCTTGAGGTGCTTCGGGCATCTTTGCCGTCCTTCTACTCGGGCTCTCGCCGAACACTACCGATATTCCGGAGACCCGTGGGCGGAGTGGTGTTGCTCCAGATCGCGGCCAGGAACACGGAGGACTCCAGTTCTGGGTCCCGCTTCACCTCTTCCCCCACGCCGAGCACTGAGCCATCATGAAGACGACCCCCCCCACAGACGAGATCGCCTTGTCGCTTCCGCACACCCCGTCGGAGACCACTGCTGCCGCTGGACTCCCCGGAGTGCTGGTCATCGCGAGGATCCGTCGCCTTCTGATCCTCGCCGTGATCGCCGCGCTGGTGTATCCCACCCTCATGGTCGCGAGTAGAGCGACCTGCCCTGGTGGCATCGATGGCAGCGGCGGGTTCATCGATGCGTCGGGGCAGCCGGTGGATGAGGCTCCCCTATGCGTGCAGCTGACCCTCGGTCCCACCCCGCTGGTCTACGTCGGTATTGCTGCGATCGTTCTGGTCGCTCTCGGCCGCGTGATGAAGGCGAGCGACGAACACGGTGCCCTCAAGGTTCTGAACCGGGCAGCGATCGGAGTCGGGGCCCTCGTGATTGTCGCGATCGTCGTCTCACGCGTCTGGTTCTTCATGATCCCGACGGAGGGGTTCACCTCCGGCTCCTGGACGGTCTTCAGCCCGTTCCCCTTCGGCAACATCGACGTCACGACCACACCCATGACCACGGAGTGAGGCGCGACAGGGGTAGGAGAGTCGCGCGGATACGCAGGCGCAGGACCGCGACACGCCCGGCGGTCGGCCTAGATTTGCCCGATCCCCGGGATCCGCGTAACTTATTACTTGTTCGCCCCAAACGGTTGAGCGGAGGTCCTCGGACCGGCTCCCGTCAAGCAGCTAACACCTCCCGAATCCCAGACACTCACTGAGTGAACAGGATGACGGTGCTGATCCGTTCCCACGGTCAGGCCGAGAAAAACTCGGACTTGACAACGGAAACGAGATCGGTAAGATAGAGAAGTTGCCCTTCGGGCCTGGCTGTGATGGCTGGGTCGTGGGAGCATCCGATCCTTGAGAACTCAACAGCGTGCACTTGTCAAATGCCAAATTATCCTCG